>JAFGMA010000222.1 GCA_016927835.1 Candidatus Zhuqueibacterota bacterium
GATATTGACTTATCCGCTGAAAGAAATTTGTGCATATTTCGTAAACCGCAATTTAATGTTTTTGCATGATGTTGGTGTGCATCTTAAATAGCACAATTTCCATCTTTATAAAGGTGTTTTAAGCTTTATTTCTTTTTTTAGTGAATTTCGTGTTTTTAGTGGGCTAAAAAATTGCCAGGATTAAAATTGAATAACCAACATGCCCGATTCTCTCGATGACAATCTCCTTGATAGCTGGCGCCATGAAACGAGCGTCAGGGAATTCTTCGACTATTTCAAAATCAAAGAGCAAAAGCCGCATCTAACATATTTGAAGGATATTATAACCCATTTCGCCGAAATCCCTTATGAAAATATCAGCAAGATCATCAAGTTGAATCACCACTGGGAAGATTCGCAGAAGCTGCGCAGCCCTGAAGAGGTTATTGAGGGACACATCGCCTCGGGATTGGGGGGAACCTGTTTTTCACTCACCTATTATTTGCAAACGATTTTGTCGAATAAAGGATTCATCTGCTACCCGGTCATGGCGAATATGCGCGCCGGGGAAAATATCCATTGCAGCCTAATCGTTCTGCTGGACAATGTGAAATATTTAATCGATCCCGGTTACCTTTTGAATCAACCCATGGAGATCAATCCGGAAAAACCGCGACTTCACCGTTCGGAGCACACCGGCGTGGAATTGATTTTCGATCGGCAGACGGACTATTACAATCTTTACACCTTCAGCCAAAATGACGCCAAATGGCGCTACCAGTTCAAAGATAGTCCCTGTCCGCCGGCGGAGTTCATTCAGCACTGGCAGGCATCCTTTCTGAAGCCGACGATGCACGGCATCTGCCTCACCAAAGTAACCAAAAGCGGCTTGATTTACATCCACAAGAATTTCATGCGCGAAACCACATTCAGTGGCAAAAGGAATTATAACATCAAAACTACCTATCACGCCACCATACATAACATTTTTCACATCGATAAACAACTGATCGAGCAAGCACAGGCTGCCCTGGAAAACAATCTGGCAAAGGAGCGAGAATTGGGATTGTTTGTACCGGGGAGGAAAGTTGTGTCAAACCGGTAATCGCGCGGCTGTCGAAATTGTTTAAGTCGGGTGCGAAAAACGAAAACCGCTTGGATAAAAAAAAGTAATTGACATCACACCAAATTCTTTTTACTTTATCCCAGCTATTTAGACAATTCAATAAAGAATAACTGATATCGATTTAAGAAGACTGTGATACCGGGAATAGGGAAGGAGGAAATCATTGAATCACGCACATGCCGGCAAGGCATCGAAACCTGATGGCGAAACGAAACTCATCTCGTTCTCGAACCAGACCCGGCAGGATAAAAAACTGCTGAAAACGTTTGTCGATTTTCACTGGAAGCACTACGAAGATCACCCCCAATACGTGCCGCTGCTGGACTACGAATACCTGGGCTTCAAATTACTCGGAATCAAGGGATTTTTCGAACCGCGCAATCTTTTTTTCAAACACACCGATATGCAATTCTTCCTGGCACTCAATGGCGACGAGGTTGTTGGTCGCTGCAATGCCTTTGTCAATCATAATCACAACCGGCACTGGCATGACAAAGTCGGATTTTTCGGTCAATTCGAAAGCATTGATGATCAACAAGTAGCCGCTGCCCTGCTGAACGCTGCCGCGGACTGGCTGAAATCGCAGGGAATGGAATTCATGCGCGGTCCTCAAAATTTGCCGGTGAATGAAGCCACGCCCGGTCTTTTAACCGAGGGCTTCGACTCGCGTCCGGTGATGTATTATCACTACAACAAGCCATATTATGAAAACCTGCTGCTGGCGGAAAAATTCGAACCGGTTAAGCGCGTCTGCTCCTGGGAAGTGCCGGTGATGAATCCGATGGAGGAACGACTCGTTCGCGTGGCTCAGAAAGTGATCGACCGTTTTGATCTGAAAATTGAAACCTGGGGCGAACGCCCGCTGAAAGTGCGAAAACAGGAAATGTTTGAAATCTACAACGACGCCTGGAACGATAATTTCGGCTTCGTGCCTTTCACGCAGGAAGAATTCTACTCGATTATCGATGACATGCTGCTGATCATGGATAAGGGCTTGTTCCTGTTCATCTACCTCAAGGGCGAAACAGCGGCATTCTTCGGCGGTGTGCCCAATATTACCGAGAGGATGGTGCCATTTACCGGGTGCCGGCGCTGCGAACTATTGCGCGCTGCGAAAATGCTGCTCACCAAAGGCAAGGTAAAAGGATTTCGCCTGGGATACCTGGGCGTCAAGAAAAAATTTCAGCGGCTGGGTCTGGACGGTGTGATGCTCTGGCAGCAGAAGATCTATGCGCAAAAACATGGCTATGACTATTGCGACATGGGATGGGTGCTCGAAGATAATGTCAGGGTCACCCGGCTGGTTGAAATGATGGGATCGGTTCCTTCGAAGATTTACACTATCTATCAGAAGCCGGTGTAAGCGGATTTTAATTCGGGGCGCTACTTTAAAGCAATTGCAATAGGTGCGAACTGGTATGCGCATCGTCGGAATTTACTATTCATAAAACCAGTTGATATGCAATCGGCGAATACGCAAGCGATTTAGAAGCCCGTTGGATTCTGCCCCGCCAGCGCAATATGCCAGCAGCACGAACTCATCGACGAAATGAATGGCGGTGTAGCAGTAGCCGTGATCGGGATCCGCTTCGATTTGTTTGAAATGCGTCCAGGTTGCGCCGTCATCCGAGCTGATAGCGCTGACCAGCGGTGTTCGTTTCCCGGTATGCGGTTTTTCCGGATGCAGGATGAAACGCCCGGAATGATCGTTCCAAATCGACAGCAAATTACCGTTTTGGGGGATTCGCTTCATCGAAAGTGGGGACACCGGCGAGCGGAATTGCGTTGGCTGCGGAGGCGTCCAGGTTTCGCCATGATCGTCGGACCACATCCCGTATTGACAGCCCTGGTCGGTCCTTGCCCACGAGAATAGGCGCCCGTTTGCCAATTCGATGATTCCCGGTTCCTGCAGTCCGCTTTTGCTAAGGACAGGCATGGTCCACCAGGTTTTCGATTCATGCCAGGTCGCTCCGCAATCGTCCGATATAAAATAGATGGCGATCGCCCTGGCATCGAAATTTTTCATATCATGCTGATCTTCACCTTTTTGCCGGTGAAAGGCAGCCGGTGCGATGAGCCTGCCGTTTTGCAACTGGAGTACCCGATCATTGTTGACCACGAAGTAGCCGGGCGCGGGAACTGCCAGCACCGGTTCAGTCCATGATTGCGCGTCATCTGCCGATGTTTGCATGCGAAGCCGGCAATCGTGCAGCCCATTTTTTTTCACGTAAAACAATGCGATTCTGCCGTCTTGCAGCCGGAGGAGCGAAGCGCTCATTACATTCTCTTCCGCAGTGTTTTTTACGAGCGTCACATCCCGTTCTGACCATGTAATACCGCGGTCCGTTGAATATCGCGCTGCAATCTCTGCCCGGGAATTATCCCCGCTGCCGCCATAAAAACGGGAATAGGCGAAAAGGATCCTGCCATCGTTCAATGTCACGAAAGCGCCTTCTGAATTTCTCGGGTTCTTTTCAGACGGATCAAGCTGCAGTACAATCTGGTTCATAGAATTCTCCTCTTTGGGTTTCGATTCGGCATTGCCAGTTGTTGTGAGAATGCAAGCAATGATTGTGGAAAGAAAAGCGTATTTGAAAGTAAATTTTGTCATCAGCAACGCTCCGCTAAAGGTTAAATTTAATAGGAAAATATACAAAAGTTCGGATTAAAAACATAGCATTTTCTAATTCATCCGCAAGCAAAAAGTGAACAAAATTGAGGTTAATGCGTCTATCTGATTGTAAATTAAGCCGGACTGCAAGTCGAGCTCTCCAAATTTGGTATGTCGCCCAAATTGATATTTGCAACTCTCGAATACATAATCCTGAAATCATCCGAAAGGGATACGCTATGACCAATCGAACATTCATCGCTGTATTACTCGTTTCGAGCATCTTCATTGCTTTTCAGAGCGCTTCCGGTGCTGTCAATGAGCTTGGAACCGGCGAGAAATTTTTGATGGAACGTGACTATGAAAATGCAGCTACCTGGTTTTTGTCATTCGCTCAACAGCAGCCACAGGCACGGCAGGCGCCGTTTGCGCTGTATACAGCAGCACGAATTCGAATGATCGTTCAGGAAAAACCTCAGGAAGCACAAACGCTTTTCGACCGATTAATCCGCGATTACGTCGAAAGTGAATGGGCATTTCATGGTGCAATCAAAATGGCGGATTTTAATGATAGCGCGAACGATTCAATCCGTAAAGCTGACTATCTGCAAAAAGCGGTTGAGATCGGGGAACAGATACATCCCGCTCCGAAGGCAACGGATGATGCCCAATTTCGGGTGCTTCAAAATTGCGGTGCTGCCTATTTACGGCTGAATAATTATGAGCAAGCGCAGAAATATTATGCCAGGTTAGTTGCCACGAATATTTTTGATTTGCGACAAATGCCTGAAATTCATTCGAATTTTGCGCTCTGCATGGAGAAACTGGGCTATCCGGATGTTGCTTCAGAACATTATTTCGAACTGCTCCAAACGTATCCCAATTCCAGGCAGGCGATGGGGCTGCTTTCCCGGAGAGAAAAAGTGGATTCATATTACCCCTACAATTGGGATGCCTATCAATATTTCGTTGACGGGTACCAGGTTTTCCGCACACAACCGATTGTGGCTGCCGATCGCTTCACCAAATTAGCAGCGAAGGGTGCTGATTCCGACCTCGTGCGGGTGGGTCAGAAATTGCTTATCTGGGTGTATTATTATGGGAATGATTATAAAAAAGCCTCGGAAGCGCATATCGCCTATCAAAGCCGTTACCCGGACGATGCGGATATCTACGTGAGATTGTTTCCGATGTATGTCGATGCATATAAACAAGATTTTGAATTCAAAAAATACCTCACCCGATTCTCCGTGTTGCGACTTCAAGCGGACACCAGCCAAATCCTTTTCGAGAGCGCCGAATACGCCATGCTCACCAGTCGCGACGATTGGGTTGAAATAGACTTGGAGCCGAATTGCGGTGTTTACAACCATGCGCTCTATGTGGCGCGTCCCCTGGATAAATCAGATCGCGCCTACTTGAGATTTTACGTCAAGTCACCCCAATCCGCCGAAGCCTATCTCGAAATCGATACCGACGAATCCGGTCGAGTCTGGCAAAATGGGGTGTTTCACGGCATGTATGAGAGCGAATCAAAAGAGAAGCTCGCGGTGAATTTGAAAGAAGGGTTGAATGAATTCGTTATTCAACTCACGCAGTCAAAAGGTGAAATGAAAACGACGATTCGCTTGTTGAATGCCGCCAGCAAGGTTGATGAAAATCTGGTTTATACGGCTGCGAAGGAGTAAAGCGTCACAACTTCTAACAGGCTTTGCTGTGAATAGGCGTTCGATTCGCGTCGAAAATTACTTCTACCTGGGTTGAGCGGTTCAACGTTTACGGTTCCAGGTTGATGAGCCTTAACAAATAAAATTTAAAATAGTTACGCCTTGCTATATTTTTATACCCAATTTATTATGAATAATCTCAGGATCATTGGGCGTTAAAAAAGCAATATCAATAGATTACAACCGTTAAACCGGGAACCCTGAACCTGAAACCGCTCAGTTTAGGTTCCAATAAACTTTCGTGGAGATCGTAATGAAACAGAACCAACTTGATCGTCGCAATTTTATGCAAAACAGCTTGCTCGCATTAGGTGCGGTGGGTGCCGGACTGCTGGCAAAGTCTTCGGCTGTTTTCGGCAAATCACAGACGAAAGCAAATCCCGATATTACGATTGTACATTGCAAAGATCCGTTTAAAGCGGCGAAAAAAGCAATCGAGATCGTGGGAGGCATCAAGCGATTTGTTTCGCCGGGACAAACAGTGGTACTGCTGCCGAATATTATAAGCAATTCGCCGCCGGAGTTCGCTGTGAATACCCATCCTGAGGTTATCCGGGCGGTCGCCGAATGTTGTATCGGTGCGGGGGCGAAGGTGCGCGTTCTTCATCGTCACGATCGTGCGTATGCCGAAGCGCTGGGAATCACCAAAACGATGAAATCGCTGGGCGCAGAAATGGTTCACTTCCCATACAGTGAAAAAGATGTGAAGCGCTATCGTCAGATTCCCACGCCGATGGGTCGCGTGTTGGATTCGGTTTATGTCTGCGATGTGGTTTACGATGCGGATGTCGTCATCAACATCCCGGTTGCAAAGCATCACGCCGGATCGGAAATTACCATGGCGATGAAAAATTTGATGGGCGTCGTTAAAGAGCCGCGATCATTCCATTACAAAGGGCTGCATGAAAGCATAGCCGATTTAAGCACGGTTGTGCGCCCCGATTTAATCGTTATGGATGCCAGCCGGATTTTGTTGACAAACGGTCCCAGCGGACCCGGACAAACCAAAGTGGTTGATGAAGTGATTGCCACAACGGATCCCATCGCCTGCGATACCTACGGTGCATCGCTGTTGAAAAAATTTCCCAGGGATGTGCCTTTTCTGGTGTACGGATACAAGCAAAACCTGGGAGAGCTGAACCTCGAAAAGCTAAGTATCAGGAGAGAAAATGCGTAATCCGATAACCTGGTTTGCTGTTTTGTGCTTGGTGGCTGGCACAAGAGCCATTGCTGATGAATTACCCGAGCAAGCTGCCGGCTGGCGATTGACAGATCGGGGCACTTTTATGGGGCAAAAGCTGTTCGACCATATCAACGGCGGCGCTGAAATTTACTTCGAATATGGATTCGCCAGGCTCGATGTGGCTTATTATCAGAAGGATGAAAAAGAGATTGTTGTTGAAAGGTATCGAATGGCAGATTCACCGGCGGCGTATGGTATCTATTCCTTCTCCCGAGATCCGTCGTCCCCTTCGCTGCCGGAACCTTATACCGGTGGTCTTAATGAATATTATGTCGAATGCGTGAATGGCAACGATTATATAAAAATGATAAATTACGACAGCATTCCTTCGGATGAGCGGATGCGATTTCTCAAGGCGATTGTACCCAAACCGGCAAGAAAACCGAATACGCAGCAGTGGTTCAAAACGCTACCTGAAAAACGAATTGGTAACAACGAAGTCAGTTTCAACGGACTGTTGAGCCTGAAAAATTTCTGTGTTCTCGGTCAGAGCAAAGATTTTAGCGTCGGCAAAACAATTCACGCGGTTGGATGCCTGTTACCCTTTGGTGAGAAGCAGCTTCGGTGTGTGGTGCTGTCGGGAAAGTCCGGGGAATTGGCATCCGGATTGGATTCGTTTTTGGAAAATATTGTCAGAATGGATTTTGCCGTGAAGCAGCGCAGCCAGACAATTTTGCTGGAAGACACACTTTCCGGGGATTATGTATTTATTTTTCCCCAACAGGACAGGTTGAATTTTGTATTTGGTATCGAGCCTTCAATGGCGGAATCGCTCCTGTCGTTTTTTAAATAATTTTCCGATGAACGTAGAAATATGGATTGAGATCAAAGCGCCGTTCCGGAAGCACTCTCAGGTTACCCTTTCATCGCAATGCGATAGAACCGCTCCAAAACATCCTCGATTGACATGGTTTCATTTCCCTTCAAATAGGTATCGATCCTGTCGCCGAATGGCTGGTACCAGTGGGCGGGCAATCCATTTTTTCCGATGATCGCGCCGATGAGTGAACCTGCTGTAGCCGCGGTGCAGTCGTTATCATGCCCCATTGCAACCGTCCACCCAATGACCTTTGTGAAATCCTTTTTGCCAAGTGCCAGACCGAAAATCGTGAGGCAGGCATTGATGTCCGTATGCACGCGGCTCATTTTCGGGAATTTTTCATCGGCTAATCGACGGGCGTCTTCCCAATCATTCAATTTCGGTGCCAGGTCCAGAGCCCATTTGATGTGTCGCGCTGTTCGGCATTCTTTCGGAATTTCCGTCAGACCGATTTCAAGCGCCTTCATGGCATCATCGACGGCAAATGCTGCGGAAATAGCGGCAGCAAAAAACATTTCACCGTAAATACCGCTATAGCGGTGGCTGAGGTAGGCATCTTTATATGCGGCTTCGGCGGCTTTTTCCGGTTGCCCCGGGAAGGCATAAGCCCATGGATCCGATCGAATATCGGCGCCAATCCATTCCATGAAGGGATTATTCATCTCACCACACTGGTCCCACGCAACGCCATTTTTCAGGTTTTCCAGGGCAATTTCCTCGGCGGTGCAAGCCATGGGCAAGTATTTGAGCCAGGCTTTGCCCACATCTTCGGTTGTGAAGTTTTTGCTGAATTCTTCCAAAATCAGCAAACCCAATAAAGTGTATGCGATGTCATCATCCGCGGGCACGGCTTGCATTCGATTGCGGGTGTATTCAAAAACCTGGCTGCGATTATAGCGTTTGCGCAATGGCGGATAGCTTTCGAGCCAATAATCGACCGGTGGGAATGATGTGCCGTTCCATTGGGCTAATTCACGCATTTGCTGAATGCTCCAGAATTCAACCGCAGCGCCGAGGGTGCAGCCGGCGCAGCGTCCCAGGAATGCACCCGCGAGTCTATCCCGAAGCTCTGCCTCAGAATAGGTGCGTTTCAAAACACGAGGACCTTCCGGACGCAATGCCTTGATCGATTCAAGATCGTTAGGCTCGTGTCGCTGCGTCCCCTCCGATGGTTGAGTTCCCTCCAATTGCAGCAGCGCATGGGTCAGCTTTTCATCGATGGTTTTTATGACAGCGTCGACGCCCTGTGCGCCCTGTTCTTTTCGCGTGCGCGACCATTCAACTAAATGTGTCAAGCGTTTCTGTAGCTGCTCGTAATGAACCATATTTGTATCTCCCAAAATAAACGCTTAATCTGCCCAAAAAATCAACCTGATCCACAGAAGTCCGCTGTGCTAAAGCATTCGCCTTTTCGGAAACCAAAACTTGCACACGCCCGGAGCAGCTTTCTTAAAATCACCGGTCGTCAGGCAGGGGAAATTTCATCACCAATAAGTTTATACACTTTATCATTACGCCTGACCAGACTCCCGGTTTTGATGCCGACATGCTGACCTTTTTGAGCCACTGTCACTGGCTTGCCTTCTATTTCCATTGATTCGATGACTATTTCAGCGACGCCGGTTGTTGGACCGATTATCATTATCTGGTCACCCGGAGCAAGCCGGGATGATTGAATGAGAATATCGGCGACTTCTGGATTTTTATAGTAATTCGACACGATGCCGATAAATTCTCTCCTCGTGGTTGCCTTGCTGCCTTCGCTATCTGTCCATTCGTTAAGCGGTTTTCCGAGATAAAAGCCCGTGGAGAAATCCCGATTGAAGACGGTTCGCAATTTTTGCTTTAGCGAATCCTTTGCTTCCGGTGTAAGCTGTTGGTCGGCATAGAGATCGATTGCCTCCCGATAGCATGAAGTCACGATTTTCACATATTCCGGACTTCTGGCGCGCCCTTCGATTTTGAAGGCATCGATACCGGTTTCGATTAATTTGTCAATAATATCAATGGTACACAAGTCCTTCGGGCTCATCACGTGATGATTGTCGAGTGCCAATTCAAATCCCGTATCCAGATCAGTCACCTGATACTTTCGGCGGCAGGGCTGCAAGCATTCGCCGCGGTTGGCTGATTTATTAAATAGAAATTGCGAGATGAAACACCGACCGGATTGACTGACGCACATTGCACCATGGATGAAGACTTCCAGCTCCGCACTCGTTTTCGATTTGAGCGTTTGAATTTGATCGAGAGAACATTCGCGTGCCAGCACAAAGCGGGTTACCCCGAGCTGCTGATAAAGCTGAATGGCTTCGCTGTTTGCCGCACTCGCCTGGGTTGAAAGGTGAATTGGCAATCCGATCTGTCGTGCCAGATTAATGACCGCAAAGTCCCAGCAAATAATCGCGTCGACCTGATGCTTTTTTGCCTGAATCAGGATTGATTTCACTTCATCCAATTCATCTTCGAAGATCACCGTATTGAGCGTCAAGTAGGCTTTTACCTGGCTATGGTGGCAGGTTTCGATGAGGCGCGGAAGTTCTGCCAGATCAAAGTTGCGTGCCCTGGCGCGCATATTCAAGCCTTCGATACCGAAATAGACCGCATCGGCACCCCCCTGGATTGCTGCCCGGAGCATTTCATAATCACCTACCGGTGACAATAGTTCGGGATGAAATTTTTTATGTGGATGTTTATGGTTCATGGGTGGTTAGTATTTTGGGAATTCTTTCGATGAGATTGCTATTAGCATTAGCGATTACCGATTGATTATTTGGCAATGAGCCCGTTATGGATAGAACTATTTATGATAATTTCAGCGAGTACCGATTTTAAGTCTTTGAAATTATACTTGTTACGGGTGAATTAGTAACATTACATTTTTATTCCTGTCATTGCGAGGCGTTTTTTGCCGAAGCAATCTCTACTGCTATTGCGTCAACATAAGAGATTGCTTCGCTCCTATGGTCGCTCGCAATGACAGGAATATGTTACATTTTAACCCTTAACGAGTATAGATAGACTAAATGCTTTGCTGAAGATTGAACCTTGTATATTAAATTTCTTTAAGAAGGTTTGCCCAGGCTTTTCGATGTGTCAACGCAGATTTCGCACGTTCCAACTCAGCACCAATTTTTGAGATAAATTCTATACGACCTTTTTCACCTAAAAGGATCAAAATTCCCTTTGCAAAATCAATAGTAACTGCGGGATTACGGCGTCATGATAATCCCCCGCATACTGATTTCTAAATCCCAGTTCGGGAATACAGGGAAATCATGAAACATATTTCAGTTCCACCGCGCCACGCGCAATACGAATTCCTGGATCGTTATGCGCTGCAAAAACCATCGGCATAATGGTATGATTAAGCTTTACCAAGTTTTAATATTCTTAAAGCTCCCTGAACTACTAAAATGAAAACAATTGCTCCAATGATTAAGTCGGGTTTATTCGAATTAAGCCAGTTTACCAATACGCCAGCTATGATAACACCAAGGTTTATAATGACATCGTTTGATGTAAAAATCATACTTGCCTGGATATGAGCCTCTTTGCTTTTGGATTTTTGAAGAAGATGCAGACAAATACTATTTGCGATTAATGCGAACACTGATACAATAATCATTGTTGAAAAGGCAGGTATTTTTTCAATCTCCAAAAATCTCCGAAGCACTTCAATAAAACCAATGAGTGCTAAGGTGATTTGAAAATATCCTGCAATTTTGGCAGTTGTCTTTTTTCGTATAAGAGAACCACCAACAGAAAATAGACTGATTCCATAGACAAATGAATCAGCCAGCATATCCAGACTGTCAGCCACGAGACCCATAGATCGAGAGATTAAGCCTGTTGTAATTTCAATGAGAAAAAATGCAAAGTTGATAGATAAAACTGCCAAAAGTAGTTGTTTTTGTTGAATATCTTTAGAAAAGCCATTTTGGTCAGATTGTTCTGTAGACAATATTTTGCCGCCTAAATTCAAACCAATTATAGAGTTTTCAATCCTCTCAAGTTGTCCATCATGGAAAACAATCAGTTTTCTTTCAGGAATGTCAAATTCAAGATGCTTTATTTCTGAAATTCCATCCAATTGCATCCTGATCAGCCTTTCTTCTGAGGGGCAATCCATTTTTGATATTTCAAACACAGTTCTTTGCATGTGACTCATTTAAAAGGATAAAACCTGGATGCTATTTAAGTTATCAGATCTATATAAATTTCGAATATTTTCTTGAATTTTTTGTAAATTCTTTCCTGCCCAGTTTGAAACCGCAGCTTAAACAATATTTCATAACAGCAAAAAATTATACTTCCGATGAATTTATTTTGTGCATTTTTAGAATTATGCTGATCTACTTTTTATTACAAGTTAAATATTATACTGACACATATTGTTCCTCCCTTTTTCGCATCTTTGGCTCGGACCTGACTGGCTGAAGAAATAATCCAATACGATTCGAAAGGCTCAGGAGCGATATCGCTGGCGGAGCTATGAAGTGGGGAGGACTCGGACTGAGGTATCACAAATTATGTGCCCTCTCACCGCCTCAGATTTCTTCAGTTTGCAGATAGCGCCGCATTTGCAACCATCGCCTGCCCCAGGGCGATTCCCCCGTCGTTCGTGGGCACAGCTTCCTGTGAAAATACGCTGAATCCATCCTTTTCCAGTGTTTGCTGCAAGCCGGTGAGGAGCGTCTCATTTTGGAATACGCCGCCGCTGAGTACAATCCGATCCAGCCCGGTGTCTTGCCTGAGTTGAGCGCAGAGGTCACGAAATAAGTGGATCAATGTCTGATGAAATCTATAACTAATCTTAGCCGGCGCTTCACCTGCCAGGTAGTCATTCACAACTGCGCTGATAATTGGCGATGGCGAAATCAGATATGTATCTTCTTTTTTTTCCCAACTATATTGATATGGCGTGTCATCGGCAGCTTCGTTGAGCGCCATTTCCAGCATAATTGCCGCCTGACCTTCATACGAGGAGCGCGTACAAATTCCCAGAATCGCCGATACCGCATCAAAGAGCCGACCAAGACTGGACGTTTCGGGACAATTGATCCCCTTGCGAATCATCTCCAGAATAATGCCAAGTCGATTTGTTTCGATTTGTTGCAGCAAGGGAAGCTTCAAATCAAGACAGCTTTCACCGAAAACACAAAAAAGGCAGCTCATCGCCATGCGCCAGGGCTCGCGGATGGCGGCATCGCCACCGGGCATTGGTGTATAGGAGAAATGGGCTAATCGCTCGAATCGTACGCCATCTACGAGCAGGATTTCTCCGCCCCAGATTTTGCCATCAGTACCATAGCCGGTGCCATCGAAAGCGAGACCGATGACAGGGTCTTCGATACCGTACTCAGCCATACAACTGGCAATGTGCGCGTGATGATGTTGAACCCCTATTTTTTGATTGCACGGTTGTTCCAGTGCGAATTGCGTGCTGAGGTAATTCGGGTGAAGATCGTAAGCTATTATTTCAGGTGTGATATCAAGAATTCGTTTTAAATGAGAAACAGTCAATTTCATAAAATTGAAGCTTTCCAGATTTTTTAAATCGCCCACGTGCTGACTCAGGAAAGCGTGCCGCCCCTTTGTCAGGCAAATCGTGTTTTTAAGTTCAGCGCCGCAGGCGAGTATCGGCGGATACGGCTTATGCAAAAAAATGGGTTGCGGAACATAGCCGCGTGAACGCCGCACAATGCGCTTTTTCCGGTCTGTAATGCGTACCACAGAATCATCGCTGCGAAGATAGATATCGCGATTGTGGAGCAAAAAATAATCCGCAATGCTCCCCAGCCGTTCGAACGCCTGCTCATTTTCGATAACAATCGGCTCTTCACTCAAATTGCCCGAAGTCATTATCAAACCCGGCAGGTCATTTTCAAGCAGCAATGCGTGGAGTGGCGTATATGGCAGCATCACCCCTATGAATTTGTTCTTTGGCGCGACGGCAGGTGAAATGCCTGATGGCGTTTTTGCGGGTAGTAATGCGATTGGGCGTTGAGGTGATGTCAGAAGCGCTTCTGCCAGGGGCGTAACGTGCGCAAATGTCTTAATCCGTCCCAGGCTGGCTGCCATAATCGCCAGCGGTTTTTCCTCCCGGTTCTTGCGTTCCCGGAGCTGCAATACTGCATGGGTATTTTCCGGATTCACCGCCAGATGGAAGCCTCCGAGACCTTTCACGGCTAAAATGTATCCTTTTTTGAGCAATTCAATGGCATGCAAGATCGGATCGCCTGATGATATCAAATTCCGCCGGGCATCGAATAACATCACTTGCGGACCGCATACAGGACAGGCATTGGGTTGGGCATGAAACCGGCGATTGGCTGGATCATGATATTCCTGCAAACACTGCTCGCACATCTGGAAGGATTTCATCGATGTAAAGGGACGATCGTAGGGCACATCTTCGATGATGGTATATCGCGGACCGCAGTTGGTACAATTGATGAACGGGTAGCGATAGCGGCGATTGGATGGATCCCACATTTCGCGCAGGCAGGCATCACACACGCAAACATCGGGCGCAATGAGTGTATTTCTCCCGGATTGCACAACGCTTTCTTTGATATTGAATTCACGATAGCGCGCCGGCGGGAGCGTCGTCTTTTCGATTGAAGCGATATGCGCCAGCGGCGGCGGATTATTTTCGACAGCATTAAAAAATGAATCGATTTGTGCTGCTGCGCCTTCAACCTCGATTTCCACCCCCTGGCTCGTATTCAGAATGTACCCGCAAAGGTTTTTTTCACGCGCCAGATTGTAGATATACGGACGAAAGCCGATTCCCTGGACAATTCCCCTGATAGTCGCTTTTGTGCGAGAAATCATTTTTTATCTTCGATTTTCTGTTTTAGCCACGCATACCAGGCATCCAGGCCGGCTTCCGTTTTGCCGGAAATTTCAAATATTTTCAGATTGGGATTGATTTTAAGAGAGTCCGCCCGGATTTTGTCGATGCTGCACGTTACGTATGGCAGCAGATCGATCTTATTGATGAGCAGTGCACTGGATTCATGAAACATCAAAGGATATTTCATTGGTTTGTCGTCACCTTCGGGAACGCTAAGCAGCATCACCTTAAAATCTTCGCCCACATTGAATTCAGCCGGACACACTAGGTTGCCCACGTTTTCCACGATGAGCAAATCCATGGCATCAAAATCGAGTTGAGAAAACGTCTCGCGGATCATATTTCCGTCCAGATGGCAGGCACCGCCCGTATTTATCTGAACCACCTGTGCGCCGGTTGCTGCAATTTTTTCCGCATCATAAGTCGATTGGATATCGCCTTCAATCACTCCGATATTCACCTCGCCATCCAGGGCTTTGATCGTGTGCTCTATGAGCGTCGTCTTACCAGCTCCAGGTGCGCTCATCATGTTGATGACCAGAATTCGCTTTTCATCGAAGAATTCCTTGTTCTGAACTGAAATTCTTTCATTCGCATGCAAAATATTCTTCACAAGAGATACTTTAATCGGAACCACCTCCCCGGGTAACTAATTTTCAACGCGGGCTGCTCAAGCACTTCATAGCAGCGATACGATTTTATCTAATTCTTCTAATCCGGATTTCTCGGCAGCGCGTGCCGCCTGTAAATATTCGATCGTCGATTGAATCCTGAGTTGATCTTTGGCATCGATATCGTTTTCTTTGAACGGCGCACCCGACATCGGGAATACATTTTTGATATGCATCAAATTTTGGGAAACGTGTGAATAATGTTCGCTGGCTTTTACCAGCAGCGATTGCACCTCTTTCTCCAACATGTTCCCGGCTTCTTCAAGAAATTCCGCTGCATGTTGTCGGCATTCCGCCCACACTGCGGCGTTATACGCGATGCCAAAGGCATTGGCTTTGCCATCCTGCAAAGCCTGTATCCATCGATCATAGCCTGCCAGTCCGGATCGATAGTCAGGCAAAATCCACTTCGCCGGATTTTTTGCAAATTCGAGCGCGAAACCAAGCGCTTGTTTTACAGTGGATTCAGGAGATGCGATGCTGCCCGGTTTGACAATGATCACTTCAACCACACCGATTTCTGAATCCCCAAGTGTATCGGGCGACTTCGGACCTTTGCCGGCTTCAATTAATGGTCCTCTGAAATAGTACCCCGCCTCATCATAGCCATAAATAACATAATATTCGGGGATATCCAGGTCCCAGCCAAAGCACGGTGAACCGTGATCGATGCCATTACGAATTTTCTGCCAGGCAAGCTGCTGTTTTTCTATAAAATTTCCATCTGATTTGTGTGCGACGATCACTTCCAGTTTGCAGCCTGCGTTCTCGCAGAGCGCCAGCACTTCGCGGGTGACCCAGGCGGTCGGTCCGCTGGGGCATACTACTTCATGAATATTAATGATGAAAGCATGTCCGGAGGCACCATACAACCAGGAATCGGTGATTTCGATTCCCAGAAATTTCAGGCAGCCCTGCAAACAACCGAGGAGCGAAACCCACTTCGGTTTCCAATTCAAGTTTTCAAGTTGAACCATGACACGATTCTCCTTATCCCGATCACCCGCTTCGTTTTGCTGTCGAAATATCGAATTTCGGGCAAAGGTTCCGACGAACGTTTCGGCAGCGCTATTCGCCTTCAAATTCGGCAATTTCCAATTCTTTGCCGGATACAATTTCGAGAGCACCGGTTTGGCAGACAGGACAAGCTTGAAACCAATCCGTTATCGCAGACTTTTTATTGCATTGATTGCAGAAGCCGGTTAGCGGTACATTTTCGATCTTCAGTTCTGCCCCTTCAAGAGGTGTATCTTTGCTCAGGCATTCAAAGCCGAAATGAAGTGCTTCGGGAACGACCTGCCGCATTTCGCCGATTCTCAGCGTGATGCGTTGAATCTTTTTTAAATTATGCCTGGGCATTTCTTCCCGCACGATATCGATAATGTTTGCTATCAAAGAGAGTTCATGCATTTGCTAACAAGCTCGCAGGATGAATTTAAATCAGTAATTTATGATACCAGCCTCAGCGCTGATTTTCGATGGTAAGAGCATATTAAAACCGACGCCAGCGGATTTCTCAGAATTTTTAAAAAAAAGGAGAGCGCCTTTCATTCCGTCGGGCAAGCTCTCCTTTCAGTGCTTAAAGTGCAATTATTTCTACAGCATTTTGAAGCGGCATTGCCATCGTCTATTTTTCCCACGGTTTTGATGGTTTCCAACCGGGATCGCGCTCTTTATATCCATTGAACATGGCGAGAAGCGCGCTGCGATCGACGATCAGTGTGTAAGAAATCGACCACAAGATATGCAAAACCGAGATCGCGGTCGCAAGCCAGGCGATTGCATGGTGCCAGAGCCGGGTAACGCCTTCGCCACCCACTAAAGGATTAAACCATGCGAATAATCCGCCGATCACGCCATCCGGATCAATTCCGACGCGCAAAGCATACCCGGAAACGATGAGAAAAACGGACAGTACATAGATAGCCACGTAGGTTGCTGCAGCCAGTGCATTATGATCAACATAATGCGGTTTTTCGTGCACATGCCTGAATGTGAAGTATTCTTTAGCGACATACAATACTTCTTTCCAGTACGCAGGTTTGTAAAATTTCAAACGCTGCCAGCGCGAATATTTATTGCCCATAAAAAACCACGCGATACGGAATAGCAAGCAGACGGTGAAAATATTCGCGGCTAAAAAATGCACGTTTCTGGTTGTTGCAACCGAGAATTGGTCCCAGGGTTCGCCGCCGGTAGTCACACCAGGCGCTGCAATCATCAATCCCGTAATGAACAAAACGAAAAACGCGATTGCATTCACCCAGTGGAATATGCGCAACGGTCCATCCCAGACATAGATTTTTTGCATTTTTTTATCTTTTGCCATAGTTTCACCCCCTTATAGTATTTTCACATCAGCGAGAGTATTGCCTTTCAGGTCGATCACGTGCGTACCACATGCAATGCAAGGATCGAAGGAGTGAATCGTGCGAATAATTTCCAGGGGCTGGTGCGGATCTGCCATGGGCGTACCCACGAGAGATTCTTCATACGGTCCGCGTTGATTCTTCGCGTCGCGAGGACCGGCATTCCACGTAGAAGGCACAACGCATTGATAATTGGCGACTTTGCCATCCTTAATCTTAATAAAATGCGCCAGTGCGCCTCGAGGCGCCTCGTGCAATCCCACGCCATGAGCTTCAGAGGGCCAGGTTGCGGGATCCCATTTTTCCGTGTTCGCGGTTTTCGTATCTCCGGATTTGATGTTGGCAATTAATTCGTTATAATATTGTTTCAACAGGTCTGCCCAGTGTTGTGCTTCGAGGCAGCGAGCGCCTGTTCTGCCCAGGGTAGAGAAAAGCGCTGTAACCGGAACCTTTAACGTACTCAGCAGCCAGTTCACCTGGTCCACTACCGGTTGATACCCGCGGGCATAAGCAACAATATAACGTGCCAATGGTCCGACTTCGCAGGGAAGACCTTTCCAGCGCGGCGATTTGAGCCAGCTATATTTTGCATTCTCATCGAGCCATTCCCAGGGTGCTTCGGGACCGGCATATTTGAAACTTGTTTCGCCGTCGTACGGATGCAGCGCATCCTGTTTATTTTCATACCATGAATGCGTCGTATGTTCCTGGAATATTTCCGGATTTTCGATGTCAACATCGTAGACCTTTGATAGATCACCGTTGAGCACCACGCCACCAGGAATCATATTTGTGGAATAGTCGCCTGGTTCGGTTGCAAATTCGCCATAAGCCAAAACAGCGTTTTTGCTGTGACCGCCGCCATAAAGCCAATTTTTATAGAACGACGCGACTGCAACCAAATCCTTGACATATACTTCGTTGATGAAGTAAATGGTGTCGTCAATGATTTGTGCGACTCGATTCAGACGTTCCATATTAATGGCGTCCACCGCGTCGAGATTTATTGCGCAGGGCATACCACCGACTATAAAATTCAAATGCGGATTCTTGCCACCAAAAATCGCATGAATTTTCACAATTTCTTTCTGGAAGTTCAATGCTTCCAGATAATGCGCGACGGCTATCAGGTTGACCGAAGGCGGTAGTTTATACGCCGGATGTCCCCAGTATGCATTGGCAAAAATGCCCAACTGACCCGATTCAGCGAACGTGGCTAGTTTCTTTTTGACATCCAAAAAATAGCCTTCGGTTGATTTCGGGTATTTTGTTTTAATGACATTTTTTGCAATGTCGGCAGCTTCTTTGGGATCGCCTTTCAAGGCGCTCACGACATCAACCCAATCCACTGCGTGTAGATGATAGAAATGCACCAGGTGGTCCTGGGCATTTTGAGCGGTGATGATAATTTTTCGGATCAAATCAGCATTTTTAGGGATTTTAATCTTCAGGGCATCTTCAACAGCACGCAACGAAGCGATAGCATGAACCGTCGTACACACACCGCATATACGCTGAACCAATGCCCAGATAGTTCTGGGATCCCGATCCCTCGCAATGAGTTCAATCCCTCGAAACATGGCACTTGTACTCTGTGCTTCAACAATTTGGTTCGCCGAATCAAGTTGAGCCTGAATTCGCAAGTGTCCTTCAATTCGAGTGATTGGATCAACTACAACTTTGGTTGCCATAATTCATCCTCCCTACTTTTTTTCTTGAACCTTTTTTTCAACTTTCTCTTTTTTGGAAGATTTTTTTGCTGCTGAAACCGCATAATGCCCGACAGCACCTGCAGCAGCAGCCACCGTTGCGACAACACCGATAGTATCTGCATTGCCAGCGCCAGGTCCGGCAAGACCCGGAATGTGGTCATATAGCGGCGTATCCCAGAAAGCTGGCTCGGAACAAGCAAAACAACCGTGTCCCGACTGGATTGGGAAGCTGGTACCAAAGTTGTGCTTTACAACGGCACAGGCATTGTAGGTTATTGGACCTTTGCAGCCCATCTTATAGAGACACCAACCGTTTCGGGCGCCTTCGTCATCCCATTCTTCGACGAACATGCCGGCGTCATAAAACGGCCGACGATAGCATTTATCATGAATGCGGTGAGAGTAGAACGCTTTGGGTCGGAGGTACTCATCGAGAGCGGGAATTTTTTCAAATGTGAGGATGTGTGTTACCAGGGCGGTCATAACTTCAGCAACCGGCGGACAACCCGGAACATTGATGATGGGCTTATTCATGTCTTTCAAAATTTCGGTAACCACGGTTGCACCGGTCGGATTGGGCTTCGCAGCTTGAATACATCCGAAAGATGCGCAATTGCCCCAGGCAATAATGGCATACGCATCTTTTGCCGATTCCCGGAGAATATCTTTTGCTTTATGTCCGGCAATCATGCAATAAATGCCATCGTCTTTGGTGGGGATGGCACCTTCGACACAAAGGATGTATTTCCCTTTATTTTTTTTGATTGAATCTTCCCGGGCTTTTTCGGCTTGCTCGCCGGCAGCCGCCATCAATACTTCGGAATAATCAAGAGATATCGTATTCAAGACGACATCTGAGGCTAATGGGGCACCCGAACGAATAAACGATTCACTGCAACAGGTACAGCTTTGAAATTCGTGCCAAATAACGGGTAAACGAGGCTTGGTTTCGAGAGCTTGAGCAATAGCATTCATGCCACCTGCTGGCAAGCCAAGCAGAGCTGCCGTTGCTCCACAAAACTTCAGGAAATCACGTCTTTTTACCCCTCGGCTCTCCATTACTTCGAATACGGTTAATGATTCACTCATAGTACGTCGCCTCCACTTGGTGAATGACCATTTGTGAATTATAGAAATTTTGAGACGCTGCTACCCCTTTCTGGTTAATGAAATTTGGTGTTGGTTTAATTCGTTTTTTAAAATATCTATTATTTTATCAATCTTGTCTTCAACTTCCGGGGAAAGCGATTCGCGTACCGATTCAAAATGTTTCGGTTCAACCGCTAATATAATTGCCTTGAATGAATTGCCTGTTATAAAAGAAGCGGTAAGCGTTTCGAATAGCCCAATCTGGTGAACAGAGGTTTTGTAGGGAACATCAAAGGGTAAGCCATCGAAAGTAAACTTATACAACGTACCCGGTGCATTGCCCATATTTGCGCAATCAACAATATAAATAATATCACAATCATCAAGGTAACTTAAAAGATACATCCCGCGGGTACCGCCATCAATAATCTCAATCGGAGGATCGATCTGGAACTCATTTTGAAGCTTTTCGACCACTTGAATCCCAAAGCCATCATCGCCCAAAAGGATATTGCCCACACCCATAATCTTGATAACCGGAGTCGATGCCATGTCAGTCTCTTCAGGAGCGTAATATTCGGAGTTGAATTGCAATTGAATTAAAATCAGGCGTTTGCTGTTTTAAAATTAATGATGCGTTGGATAATCTACCGTAAATTTCCTGCACGGTCAATTTCTTTATTACCACCTCCCAATTGTCAGATTCATATAAAATCGTGACAACAGACCGGAAGCGAATAGAAACAAAATTGCCTGGTGAAACACAAAGGCAAATCACACACACTCACATCGTCGAAATGTGAGCCAATGATCTACAGATTGCGGTTTGGCAAAATATCTATATTAAGGCAAATTCGGGTAATAATATTTGAGTTTAGAGAATCTCTCAGAAGCAGTACGACTCATAACAAGGAACACTCATCACAATCCAGAAAACGTTTGCTATGGGTGGGTTTGCTACTCCCCGTTTGTCATGGTACAGATTAATCACCCATCTTTAATGCTTTATCGCAGTCTTCTTATCGTGTTTTCTTGATAGGAAATCATAATGTATAGATAACAAAAACCATACGTTCGCGACTTCGAATCAGGTTATTCCCGACAGTGCATGCATCCAGCTTTTCTCATTATATACGGCTGTTCATCGGAGCACTCATAGGTGTTTATACGAGCATATTAGGCAACTTTTATTTCGAGGCATCCAACTCCAAAATAAATAGAACCTTTGTAGGAAATGTGTATTTATGTGAAGTATTTTTAAATATTTTGATAAATAAAAAATGAGTGAGACAATTGATAAATTAAGTCAATTGTGAAAAATAGTTAAAAAATATAATAAAGTCAACATTTTTTTTATTTATGATTTATTTGGATAACAGAAGTAATTTTAGAGCTGATTGGAGTTCTAAGGCAGTACTTTTCATACTAAAATGATATACAAGGACTTATACTCAAATCGTATCAATCTGAGAGATGTGATAAGTGCAGTGATCCTGCCGGATAAACTATTTGAACTTAAAAAATTATTTACCGGACGACGTATCCGGCAATCTGGTTAAAAACAAGTGGAAAAGTAGAATGGCGTTTATACGAGAAAATAGATGATGAAATGAACATCGTCATTCATTGACGCATTTTCAGCGGGGCGATGTCAATGAGGCAACATGTTTTCTAAAAATCCTCATTGGCAGAAAGAAAATTGATGTCATTTCGGACTGCATGAAAAATCTGAGCCGTTCCTTCATGCGACATTTGCGGTGCAGCCGCATGCAAACAGTGACTCAGACACAAACCAATGCTCAAGCTCCATTCGTGCATTGAATTAAAATTTGCAGGATAGCAGTGCTATCCTGTTTCACTCGATTCGAAATGACATCGCTTTGCGTTTCACAGCAAGATCTGATTTAGAAGCTATTCCAGATATAGCTTTTTTGCGCGTCGCTGTGACATTCGGTGACGCAGGTACGGCTGGTTCGATTCCACTGCAGTTCAGACAGCACCTCAGCATTGGCAGATTCATCAATGTGTCCTGTCTGCGATACTGAAGCAGGCACTGCATGGCAAGTTGAGCATCCGCCTAAAAAGGTAACGTGAAGCTGATGCGCGCCGACAGCAATTATGCTGGTGGATACATTATCGCTCAGATCTTCGGGGGGAGCGGCATTCGCCTGGCTTCCATGACATGTATTGCATGCTTCGGGTCCACCGCTATTCGGATGACAATCAAAGCAGGAACTTTTGCTGCGCCCACCCCGATAATCATCCCCATGACACTTTTGACAGGACGCCATCGACCAATTTTTGCCGCGGATATAGTTGCCGTGGAATTCAGACGCACCAATGAGTGTCCAGCCACTCACATGCGGATAGGTGATATGGCATTGGAAACATGAAACTTCACTTTCACCGCCAGCCAGGTCATTTCCATGGCAATTTTTGCAGCTTGTATATCCTGCTTCGAGTACCTTTGTCCCGTGAAAATCTTCCGATACTTTTTCGCGCCAGCCGTCAGGATGAGCCACACTCGGTAACGGTGATTTGTTTGTGGCACAAAAGAGCAGGCACAGCACTGCCGAAAGGAACAACAAAGGAAAGACTATCCGTTTCATATTCATAGCCTCATTGCTCTAAATTTGGGTCAAATTATTTCTTTTTTGTATGGCATTGGATACAAACCGGATTGCCGGCTGCATCGGAATGGCATGAGATACAATTATCCAAATCCATTTTTGCTTTTCTGGCATGCATGCCGCCTGTGCCGGAAGGGATTGCCCAGTTTGCTGCCGCATGGTCGCGGGGCATTACCATTCTCTGGCGATGGCAGTCGTTACAGAAGGCTTGTTCTTCATGGCACGTAATGCAAGTCGATTTGTTGGCTTTTGAATACATGCCATGATGGTTGATAAAATTGAGCGCATGCACTTTATGGTCCAAATTATCGCCCTGGTGACAATTCAGACAGGATTCGGATGTATGACATGCCTGACACGATTTTTCCTCGCAATACGACGCGATACCGTGAAGTTCTTGCCACTTGCCATAAAGGTGATCACCTGGCTTGAGGTTTTCACCGGCGGCGTGGCATGAATTGCAATATGAATCCTTTCGGATGTCAGAATGGCATGTAACGCAGAGCGCCATCTTTGGCAGGTGCTTCTCGGTGATGTTATCGCTTTTTTCGACACCCTGGTGACAGTTGCTGCAAGCGGCGTCCTTTTTCAAATGAATGGCATGCGGAAAATAAGCGATATATTTATCAATTCTCGGATAGGAGATGGCGTTATCGGGATCTTTGTGGCACAACGTGCATTCGCCTTCTGAATCGTGGCATGCAAAGCATGTTTCCATGTCAGGAAGCAAATTATCCTGTGCCAGTTTACTTGAATCTGCCCTGGCATGACAATCGGAACAGCTCGTTCCAACATCGCTTTGGTGATATTTATGGGAAAATATCAATTCCAATTTTTGAGCCGATAATTGTCCGAGGCAAATAAAAATAAAACAAAGCGCCCAAATCATATATGGAGACTTTTTCATGATATTTATCCTTCAATTACCAGCTTAAATGAATGTGATTTAGAATTCGAGAATCGCTCTCCTGAAAACGGTTTGTTAACCATTGATATTCAAGATCGATTAACCAGCGCTTATTAAAGCGGTATGACATTCTGAGGGCGTTTGCTAGCTGGTTTTCATATTCATAAATTTCCTGGGTGCGATAATGCGAATAATCAACATAAGCTGAGGCGCAGAGATTTTTTGTGACCCAGTATGCGTAATCCACCATCGCCCCAATGTGATCGCCGCCGTAGCCCGATTCATAAATAAGACCAATGTTGCCGCTATTATTTCCCAATGAGATGATAACCTGGTTTGCTGTTTCATCATCTAGTTGAATCAGTTGGTAGGTTCCGCTGGCGAATATAGAGTTGGTCAGATTATACAAAAGATCGATTGAATGCTTTTGATACGGATCGATCTCGAAAATTGTGAAAAATGAGTTTGAATAGACTTGCGGATATTGATTCTTGTAGCCATAGGCAAGAAATAACTTTGTACCCAGGCTGTAGCGGGCATTGAACAGGAGTTTGTGAAATCGCGAGTTTTTCAAATCATAATGCGATTGAATTTTGAGCTGGGTGTGTGGAATTTGGGTATTAACAATATTCAGCCCTGTGATCTGCCAGTAGGTCTCTTCATCATCAGTTTTTTGCAAATAGAGCAACTGGAATGTATTCGACAGCAGTTTTTCCCACTCGAACAGGCTGCCTGCGACCCACCCGTCCTGGGATTCATAGATTTTGATCGAGCGATTGAAATGCGATTCAACCCCTCCGTAGACCTTCCAGGCAATTTTGTGTGTCAGATGAACGTCCAACTGCATCCCGTCCACTGCCCCCAGCACGGTTCCCGGATGCAAAAAGAACCTGCCAGCAACAAAATCGAGGTGTCCCAGGATATCTTGTACCTGCAGGTTCAATTGATAAAATTTGTACCGCAAATCATCATCGATGGTCTCGTTTAGATCAGTAAGCGCGCGAAATGAGCCGATCAAAGCAAGCTTATTCCAGTTCGGCTTTTCAGCCGAGAAACGAATGGTTTGATACAGGCGCGTGTGGACCTTATCGGTTTCATAGCTATAGGTTGTGTTAGAAAATTTGCCATGAAATCGTAACTCCTGGGACCGGATACCCCTTGAAACAAGAAAGCATAATGCCAGAAAAAGAACGAAATTTTTTTTACTCATCATAGCCCTCATTTTTATCTAAGGGTTGATTAAGTGCAGAAGCAGCCTTAAGAGCGTAAGACTGCTTCCCTCAGTTCAAAATTCCATTATTAAGGAGGTGGGATAAGATAAGTTTGCCAATTAAAATTCTTAAGTGGCTATTTATCAAAATTATTTTAGCGAAAGTTCATGCTATTTTATCCCACTTCCTAAACAGCTCGAATGTGCAGATGCCTTGCCTTGTTTGCAGCAAAAGGATTGCAGCCAATTTTATCTCCGCTGCGAATTAAACCACAGAAGAGTGGAAAATTTTTGGCTCAGTCAATAATTGGCATCATCAATGAGAATGAGACGGGATAAAATAAGCAACTTGAGCTAAAGATGCAACCTAAAAGTTTTGTCTGATTGAACTGGCTCAGTTATTGGTTTTTTTCATGGACTTCAATAGCATTGGATTTCCAAAACCCGTAACCGAATGATTGCAGTTTGATCAAAAACTTGAACCGCGCAATTATTTTATCCCGTTTGCTGAACAGGAATTTTATTTTACAATGATGGATGAATAATCATTTACCGGCGCAACAAATTTATGAGAGCTCAGTGATTTATACGCGAATCCATTCACCCCATAAGTCAGGCTATAAGCCTCATAGCCAAGAATCTGCAAGTAAGCCACAACTTGTGCCGATGTTTGACCGGTCCAGCAGTAAACCACGATCTTTTTATCCGTGGGCAAATATTTCAGCTTTTCGGCTTTTTGCAGCGACACATTCGGTGTGAACTGATACGCGCCTTTAATATGCCCTGGCGCCACGTAATCAGCCTCAGCCCAATAGTTCACAATGAAAAATCCGCTGGGATTCGCGAATACATCGGCTGCGCTTATCATTGCCCATGAAGCATAATTTTCCATATAGGTTGCAAAACGTGCTTTAATGACTTCTTCCGCTGTTTGCTTGCCGGTACTCAATGTCGGAAAAGCATATTCCTTTGAAAGCGTTTCTTTGTTTGCTTCCAATTTCGAGCCAAATTCGTCTTCTGCGATCTGTCCCGACCAGAATTGGGTTCCATTGATGGTGGAGTCTGTTGTAACACCACACATTCCATACAACAGGTTTTGCGCATCATAGCCCAACATATTCAGCAAAGCTGTGGCGTGGCTGGCAGTCTGTCCGGTATAGCAAACATTGACGATTCGCTTGTTCGCAGGAATAGTACCATCTTCAACTTTATCGAGCAAGCTTTTAAGACCAATATTCACAGCGCCTTTTATATGACCAGTGGCATAATCAGGTGCGCTGCGATAATCGATTATATAAGGATCATTTGATGTATCGGTGTCCGAGAGAATCGGAAATAAATCCGTGATAGACACATTGACACCACCCGATGCTGTGGTATAATCGGTAAAGTATTGGTCGCCAACTGCTGCAACCAGGTTGAACTCGTTAATTGGCTCTGGTTCAGGTTCTGCCGGATTATCCTTATCACAATTTATGAAAAGGGAAAGGCTTAAGCCCAGGCATAACAGTAACAGGAGTAGTTTCTTTGACATACTCGTTTCCTCCGTATTGGTTCGGTTAATTATAATTAATTATTGATAGAACTCGATTTAAGGATTTATTAAAATTGCATCATTGGCGTTGCCATCATATTCCTTGATGTCCTCGTCAGTTAGATAGTACTCTGAATCGTGGCAATTTTCATAACATGCTGCATCGCCTGTCGTCTCGGTTTGTGGCGTCCACCGAAGGATGTTGTGCGGTGTTGCATACTTCCAGGTTGGCACCGCATCGAAATTTGGCAAATCGGTGATGCCCCAACTGCTATAAGTATCTTTCACAATCGGGATGTGGCGGACGACAATGTAATCGCAATCGCGCCCATATTCTGGTGGCAGATAATTTTTTGCAATTTTGAACGTCATATAGGACGAACCGGTGATACCCGCGCCGCCGGTATGGCAGCCATTGCAATTCTTGTATTCTTGCGAATGGCACACCTGACACGCTAATTTTGCATTCATTGAGCTGGTTGCATGAACCGTATGGTACTTATTAGCGTTTTCCAATCCGGGATGGCAGCCAGCGTCATCACATCGAGGCATTGCTGTTGTCTGGTATCGATGTTCGAATGGTTTTCCTGTACCGTGCATTTCCCCGCCTTTATGGCAATCAATGCACTGCATGACTTCGGGAATCCAATGCACATCGGCGCGGACAGCATTTTCTCCGAAATACTCTGCACCAACGCGGCTGCCATGGCAGGCAGTACAATTATTCTTCGAAGTTGGCTGCATCATAAAAGCGTGCCCATCCAAAAAACCACCATGAACGGAAACCGGACGTGAAATGTGGCATTGCCCGCAACTGGCGTGGCATTTTCCGCATTCTGTATTGAATTTTGCCATTATTTCAGTATCATTCTTGATGCTCTGTCCCAGCCGTTTTTCGATGCTCTTGTGATAGCCATCGAGATCGGCATGCAGGCTGCTTTCGTAATTCGACACCACAGATCCATGGCAACCGCCGCAGAATTCTTTGGGATTATCGCTGGGTAGAGCTACCAATCCATTATGGGCATTTTCTTTATCGCTCGCTGTGGAATCCCCACGATGGCAAGCTGTGCAAGGTATTTGCCCATGTACATTTTCCAGGAAACTCTCTTTGACGAGAACCATCTCCCATGCCTCCAACGGAGGCACTGAGCCGCCTCAGCCTTCGCCGCTTTCAGGTTCAATTTCAATTGGCGTCGCGACTTTTTTTAGCAGCTCTTTATCCAGATGGCAGCCTGTACAACTGCTTCCCGCAAAACCTGTTTGAAGTTCATCAACAGGCGCCGGCGGATATTTTTCCGTACAGCCAAACAATAAAATGATGATGAAAAGCAGGCAGAAAGCGCCCTGAATGGGCATTCGCATTTTCATAAGCTCATCTCCATTTTTAAGACGTATGGATGAAACGTTAAGCCATTTTTTCATATCGCACTCATCGGACTATTAAGAAAAAAGTTTCTCGCGAATTGATATACGGATATGCTAAAATGCACGCAGTATCCGCAGAACCTCCTTGAGAATCGGCTGGTCGGGACTTTTCTCCAGCGAAAGCTCAAAATATGAAATCGACTTTGGCAAATCACAATAAAGATAGAGCATGCCCAGCACCGTGAAATGAGTTGCCAGGTCCTGCACTAATATCGTTTTCTTCTCCATTTTTTGAACGATCCCCGGGCAGGGGCAATCATCTTCAAGCGGATCGGTATCAATTATTATTGAGGGATCGCGACGCATGATTTGCATAAAATGTTCTTGTGCGCGCGATATTTCACCAACCTGGGCATAGCAGATGATTATTTTTTTTATGCAATTTATATTGCCCGGATCGTTGTCAAGCACTTTTTGAAGCAGCGGTATCGCTTTGTTATAATGCCGAGCCATGAAGTATTGATTTGCAAGCATTTCGGACATTCAAACCTCCAAAGCAGGCATCTTTAACAAAATGTATGCCAAATTGTAACTTCAATATTTACAACGATTATTTTCAATGATCGCCGGTTAAATGAAACAAATCGTTTCGATAAAAATTTCAAATTTTAATAATGATAAGCAGATAATGATAGTTGCGAACTGTGAAACAAATTGTTTCTATCGTATCGAAAATGAAACGTTTCGTTTTGGTAGAATTCATTATTTCAGGTGAGTTCTTCCTCAGCCAGCCCCAGACGTTTCATCTTTCGCCACAGCGTCGTTCTACCGATTCCCAATTGCTTTGCAGCTTTTGTTTTATTCCAGCGTGAACTATCAAGGACCTCCTTCAATTTCATAGTTTCATCCGAAGGATTGCCGGCTTGTTGACGCAGAATCGAGCGATTTTTAAATAGCTTGCTCGGGAGTTTTTCTGTCGTGATAACATTTTCTTTGGTACGAGCAAACAAGTACGCAATGGTATTTTCCAATTCGCGAACATTGCCGGGCCATTCGTATTCCAGAAATGTATCGATGGCGGCATCATCAATGTCTACAATTGGTTTATTGGCGAGCGTGCGATACTTTTT
The DNA here is from genome assembly GCA_016927835.1 of Candidatus Zhuqueibacterota bacterium. GTDB lineage: Bacteria > Zhuqueibacterota > Zhuqueibacteria > Thermofontimicrobiales > Sulfurfontimicrobiaceae > Sulfurfontimicrobium. The sequence goes on from JAFGMA010000222.1 coordinate 28,989, forward strand.
CAGGAAATATTGGATGAGAAAAGGTATATCCGCCTTCCTTTCCCTCAATGGTGGAAGCGTGAGTGGGATGACATTCAGGCGATAATACAAGTCTTCTCTAAACTTTCCTTTTTCGAGCGCTTGTTCCAGGTTCACGTTGGTTGCGGTGATAATTCTCACGTCACACTGCCTGGTAACCGTCTCACCGACTCTTTCGAAGGTTCCATCCTGTAAAACCCGCAACAATTGTAGTTGTACCTGCGGAGAAGCCTCGGCGATTTCATCCAAAAAAATTGTGCCCTCATCGGCGGCTTCAAAGCGCCCGATTCGATCCTGATGCGCACCTGTGAAGGCTCCCTTGCAATGCCCGAAAAGCTCGCTGGTTAGCAGTGCTTCCGGGAAGACGGAGCAGTTTACTTTCACGAATGGTTTATCAGCACGGCTGCTGCGCTTTTGAATTGAGTTGGCGACCATTTCCTTGCCTGTTCCGGATTCTCCCTGAATCAAAACGCTGGCATCGGAATCAGAAATTTCTTCGATGAGCGTGAAAATTTCCCGCATTTGATTTGAAACGCCGACGATACCATCGAAATGCATTTGATCGTCAAGCTCATCTTCCAGAGCGCTGCATGGGCGGCAATCTCTGAAAGAAACAACTCCCCCGCCAGGTTGGTCGTTGCTGTCGAATAAAATGGCAGTATTCACTTTGACCGGAATCTGTTTGGCATACCGATCTCTTATAACCATTTCATAATCAAATATGTTATGCGCTTTTTCCAATGTGAGCGCCAGGGGACAATCCTGGAAGCATTTATTGGTCCTCAATACATATTTACAAAACTTACCAAGCGCATTCTTTGCGGGAAAACCGGTAATTCTTTCTGCAGAACGATTAAAACTGGTTATCTTGAAATCTTTGTCAACTGCGAACAAGCCATCCCCAATAGAATCCAAAATCGCGCGCAGAAGTTTTTCATTCGAATTCACCTTCACTACACCTCGTTTGGGATAAAAATAATTGCACGCTTCAGGTTTATCTTGTCCAGATTCCCGATCATTCCTGAAAAAATGCTCAGATTGGGATGCGCCTGAAATGTTAGTTATTCAAAGTGACTTTGAACAGTAAAACCTTGCATGTCGAGCCGCTTCTCTATTCGGAAGCGGGATCTTATAAATTCCTCATTCTGAAATTCTGACTCCTTATTTACATCCGAATAGAGTTCTGCAAAATAAGGTCAAAGCCAGTTCATCTTCGACTCCGCTCAGGACAAAGTTTCGCATAATCGATTGATAATTATTAACCTAAGGACATCATGGTGAGCGGAGTCGATCCATGATTGATCCTTAAAATGCCTATTTTGCAGATCTCTGACGTTCGGAAAAACATTTCAGGCAATCAAACGAATGAGGTCTGCCTCATTAAAAGAATAAGCCCCAGATAATCAGTACCGTTAATACGAGCCCCAGCGCAAGTGAAAATAATCCAACACCAGCCGAGATTAGCGATGTAATAATATTTGGGTATTTGCGCTTAATCTGGTCAAGCCTGCCGGCTTCTTTCAGGCGCTCGTATTCAAGTGGTCTTGATTCATAAAGCTCATCAAGTCGATATCTACCGGTAAAAATCACCGTATCCAGCGGAAATTTGGACGGGATAAAGTGCGTATTGAAAAAGTGAACCGTGAAAATGAAACCCGACGCCAGCAGCGCTTCATCGGAATGGATGATGGTAGCGACGTTAAAAATCCAGCCCGGGAAAAACCGCGAAGTCCATTCCGGCGCCCAGAGAATAATGCCTGATCCACCGATAGCAAACATTCCCCAGAAGACCGCCAGAAAATCAAATTTTTCCCAATACGTCCATCGTTCGAATTTCGGTTTTTCACCTTTATCAAAAAACCAGCGAAACATGCCTTTCAGATCTTCCCAGTCTTTTTTATTTGGGAATAGCGATGTTTCACTGATTAATTTTTTCCAGATGGCTTTTAATGAAAACTTGCCTTCAGGTTTTAAATACCTTATTGTCAGCAAGAGCGTATATACAAACAATCCGATCATCACCAGGGCAGAGATGCGGTGAATCAAGCCGGCAGTATGAGCACCTCCAAGCACTTGAATCAGGAATCTCGCCCAGGTTGTTGTGTGAAATTTTAAGGGCATGCCAGTGATCACCAGCAGAAAGAAACTCACGATGAGTATGAAATGCATTATCCTTTCTTTTACATCAAATCGCTGGACAATTTGCATAGCCTGGTCAACCGGCAGATGGGTACGGAGTACCTTGCCCTCGGCTTCCATTTTGTGCTTATCCCAATAGTCTTTGCGCCACCATAAAAAGGTATGGATCCAGAAAAACACAAACACGATGATCAGCAGCGCCGACATTGCGAAAAAGGTAATAAACAGCGTGGGATGTTTTGAATAATCCGTATAGTCCGCGTGCGGCGCGTACTTGACAAAGTTGGCGTTGGAGTTTGTATGGCATCGACCGCAATTTTTAACCAGATTATCCGGGTGAACCGTTGATCTCGGATCGTCTTTTGGCAAAATATTATGGGATGTATGACAATCGGCACATCCGGCGACAGTGGTCGGATATCCCAAATCTTGCACTTTTCCGTGATAGGTGTGTTCATATTCAGTTACGGTGATCGTCGATAGCCCATTCCGGCGCATCATCTCCTCATCTCCATGGCACTGCTTGCAGCTTTTGTTATAAAATTCGCGCGCCTCTTCCGGATATTTTTCAGCGGATGTATGCAACACTCGCGTGTTGTGTAACCCATGACAGTCATCACACGAGGCGGCATCCAGATTATCTTTCTCCAATACAGCCAGCGCGTGTCCCGACTTTACATAATCATCCTGCGGGTGGCATGCAGCGCATCTATTGATGATTTCTTTTTTCCGCTTCTCTTCAGTTCTTTGGATAGTGTGGATATCAAGGTGACAATCGTAACATGAAAAATTTTGCATCAGAAAATGCACATTCATGCGGAAGTCTTCGGCTTCCCGCGCATGACAGCTTTTGCAATACGGCTTGGTTGGCAGTTGAAGTCCTTCAGAGTGCTTTTCAATATCATCAATGCCCTTATGACATGAGGTGCATGAATTTTCACTGTGCACTGACCGGGGGTATCCTGTTATAAATTCATAATCATCATGACACTCAATGCAATTGAATATCTTTTTAGGCGATTGATTGTCCATTACAAAATGGTTGATTTGACCTGAAGCTAATTGCACGCCGGAAATTAAAAATCCGAACAAAAGCATAGACACCAGGGTAAATTTGTATATTTTCATAAGCTATTCCCGATGATAATTCAGCGTAATCCCTCAGTTATTAGTTCCCAAACTCCAGCTTGGGAATCCTTGGGGCATTATAAACAACCATAAAAGGAACCAAAAACTGAACCATTACAATTTATCTAGTTTTTAGTTTGCGCGTCCGTTACGAGCGATTCTTCACCGAAATATTCGATCCATTCTTCAATTCCGCCAAACAGCCGACGAACATCCTTGACACCCTTCATTTTCAGAAATCTGGCGGCAATAAACGATCGATGTCCGACTTTATCGACGATGATAATCATTTTATTCATAGGCAATTCGACATACCTGTTTTCCAGATCGGCGAAGGGGATATTTATCGAGTTCGGCAATCGTTGCGTCTTATAAACAATCGGGGGACAAATATCCACAATCACCCAATTATTTTTTGTATCCATGGATTTTTTCAGCGCATCTGGTTTAAGACTTAAAATATTCGTCCGTTGCACGCGTTCGATTGTCGTGGTCGGATAGCCGGCGATTTTCCAGGCAGGCAGACCGCCATCGAGTATAAAGACGTTGGTATAGCCCAATTTGGAAACCGCGACGTCCGCAGTCGTTTTGCTGATTACACAGCGTTCGGAGCAACAATAAAAAACGATTTGAGTCGCTTTGTCTTTCGGTAATTTATCTGTTGTTTCAATTTTTTCGAGCGGGATATTAATCGAATTGGGAATGCTGCAATCCCGGTATTCAATCGGACTCAACGTATTAATTACCAGAATTGAATCATCGCCTTTAGTCAACTGGTTATTCAAGCTGTCGGCTGAGATATTGTGCCATTTTGAAGGCTTGTCGCCGGCAGCAGAGCTATCGGCTGAAAGTCCCAGCGCAAAAGCTAAAATACACGCGAGATACAGAATTTGCTTCATTGGATCACCTCGCTTATTTATTGTTCTTCTTCAAATCCAGATTCAGGAACTTCTTCCAATTGAAATTCCTTGTACAGGGGAATTGCATAAGGTTCTTTTGGATTTGGATAACTATATTTCAGGAATCCACCGGGATTTTTAATGATCATTTTCGTGAAGAACGGTGCTGTTTTGGAATGGCAATCAGCGCACCCGGAGGGAATGCCATCGTGACCGTAGGTTGCTTCGTCGGAAATCGGCACAATGTTGTGATGAACGGGGAAGATATGCGCATGTGTCGCGTGCAAATCCTCATACGAAAATAGCTTGCCGTTTAGAAGCTCATAAACCTTTTCTCGTACGAAAACTGCGTTTGGAAATCCGTGTTTTTGGAGTTGATGCAACATCAAGCTGATGTCATTATCGGTTGCAACGGTTGAACGAGCAACCGTTTTCCCATCAACACGATTCACCTTCACTGTTGTGATTTTGGAGTCAACTTGCTCGTAGGCGCTTTTTACCCATTCGAGGCGAATGGGACGAATTTCACCTGCTCCGAACTTCTGACCGAACCATTGCGCTATTTTGGGCACATAAGAGATGTATTTTTCACCCTCACCGCTTCCGACATCGTATTTTAACAGCCAGGGTTCCCAACGTTTTTGTGCCGGGAGAGCAAAATCCCCTGACCAGACGATCGTTTCCAGAGCGGAGGCAGTGTACCAGACCTGGGATCCGGTTGACATATCAATGAGGTATCCGCCCTTCGCCGGTTGCCGAACGGCATGGCAACCCTCGCAGGAGATGATATCGAAATGAAATTCCACATCTTCATATTTTTCAACATGTCGTTCGGAAGGATTTTTAGCAACCGCCGGCAATCCTGCGCGTGTGGGTTTATATTTGCCTTCGATGTGACACGATTGGCAAGTCCGCATTCCTTTACCGTCCAGATCGTCGCGCACCGAACCTGATGGATGCCAGCCTTTGGCGATTTGGTGTTGCAGTCTCTGCTTTTTAGTGTTCCCAACCAGCGGATGGCAATCGATGCATTCAAATCCCGCCTTGACATGTACATCATATTCTGCACTATGAATCCAGCCTACTTTTTTAGAATCCGGCCCCTTATGACATTGCAGGCAATTTTCTGAGGAAACAAATTTGGTGATCATCGGTCCCCGGAGCTTACCGGCGTCGGTGAAAATCGAACGATCCTGCCAATTGTACGCAACAACCGGTCGTTTTTCAAAATTCCAGTTGCCGTTCCAAAAGTCGGGTGAATCGGGTCGGGTATTCATATCAGAATACTCAAAAATTTTGCCTTCGATTTTACCGATCCCTGCACCCGCGGTTGCTGCCCATTTATAGTTGCGGGAAATAATCTGCTCGATGCGATCCCCGAAATTATAATTGCGCTTGTGGCATATCATACAATCGGCTTCTAATATGCCGCTTTCCATAAAGTGGCTTTTGTTATCAGGCGTATAATGGGAATAGAAATCACCATCGAGTTCATCCTGATTACGCTGTTCAGCCTCGATCAATTTCATCGAAAAATCCGCCTTACCATCACTTTGGCGCGGATACTCCAATGGTCCGCCGCCCGGATGGCATCCGCCGCAAGGCGGTACTTTGATCTTCTCTTTTGAATTTATTTTGCCGGCTCCAATCCAGTCATACAGCGCAAGGGATATTTCTTTCGGACCATCATTCTTTTTTCTGGCAACCCGGCCAGATCTCGAAGCCGGTGGTCACCACTTGCCATACATGCCGGGTGAAACAATCCACGGCTTCAGTTTATCATAGGTATCGCTGATTTCGGAGAATCCTTGCATGAAATGGTAGCCCGCGGTGATGACGGAATATCCGTGACACGTTCCGCATGTTTTGCGCGGGCTATACGGTTCATGTGAATTTCGCGATGGTAATATTTTGTTTCCTAACTCGTTTTTTAACCAAATATCCCGATGCGGTCTTGCATATCCATGTTCCGCAAACACGCCGAAAATTATTAAAATCAGCACAGATGCCATTAAAAAGCCCGATAAGTAGTTCATTTTCATAATGATACTCCAGATGCATTATTTTTTTCTCTCGCTCCCAGCGCCCCGCTGCAAGTGTGAAGTTGCGGCTCTGCCGCATTACCGAATTTATATTTTATTTAGGCAGAGCCTCGAGAGGTGCATTCTCAGCCGGAGACTGGGAACGAGAATGGCTCTAAGTCAGGAGAAAAATTAATGCGCACTCCATCCTGGACTCCCGTGCGCGGGATCCCGTTAAGGATTTGGGATAAAATAAGTTATTCATTTAAATTTCTTAGGTGGCTGTTTATCAAAATGATTCTTTAACAAAATGTTCAGGTTATTTTATCCCGCATCCTGAAAATATACGGAAATTACAACATCCCCTTAACTTATGCCTTTTTAATTATACCATGCTAATGCATCGACGGATTAATGCTTTATCCCTTCGATGTATCAGTGAGCTTTTCATATTCCAAAGGGTGCTCTTCCTTCATATCTTCCTCGGAAATTTTGCCGGTGATACAGGTAAAATTCATCGGATACACATGGGGATCCAGGAACTGAAAGTAAAAATGCCAGACGATTATCGCCAACGTTGCCAATATGGCTTCATATAAATGGATTACGGTGCTCACGTCTGAAACCCATTTGGGGAAGAACTTCATAGCAAGGTTCTCATACCAGAGAATGACGCCGGTTACCGACATGACGATTGTTCCCCAGACAAGCGCCCAGTATTCGGCTTTTTCCATATAATTATAGCGCGCGAATCTGGGTTTATCTTTAGCCAATCCGATGTAATATTTCACCATCTGGATCACATCACTGACATCTTTCCATCTTGGGAACAGGTCGATCAAATGCCTGCGCCCGCGTCGGGTTATCCCAATGTAGAATAAATGATAAAATGACAAAGCGATCATCACGGCGCCGGCAATTCGATGGAGCAGCCCTCTAAAGGCAAACGCGCCTTCCCAGCGGACGAGGGGCGCCGCCCACCATGATTCGGGATATTTTAACGCGAAACCTGTGAATACAAGAATGAAAAACGAAACCATGAGTAAAACATGCTGTACCCGCTCGTTTAAATTTAAACGAACGAATTCGTTCGCTGAAACCTTTGTGTCGCTATGTGAATGAATATTCTTATATTTAGCCCTGGCTTTTTTTAGAAAGTCCAGACCATTATGCAGGAGCATTCCGCCGATAACGACGAAAATCAGGATGATATAAATTTTGCTGATGTAATATATCAGCCTGTCCGACTCGGAGGTAGGCTTGATGTGAACTTTCCCGACTGCCACGTTGGCGGAAATACCCGGGTGGCACTTGGCGCAGGTTTTCATGAGATTGTCTTTATGAATCGATGATTTTGGATCGCTTGAAGGTCGGATGTCATGCACGCCATGGCAACTTGCACAATTCGCCGCGACTGTCGATCCGCCGCGTACGGCAAGACCGTGATAGCTATCATTGTAAGAATTAACCGGTGCTTCTGTTAATCCGTATTTACTAATGATTTGCTCGGCTTCATGACAATGAGCGCAAGTTCTTTTCGAAACCACTGTCGTGAATACTGTTGAAGTAGGATCTGTGTGTTCCTTGATTGAATGCTCCGAATGGCAATCGGTGCAAACCGGGGACTCGCTCGCGCCAGCAAGCAAACCCTGTCCGTGAACGCTTTCCATATATACCTTGTAAATTTCCTCATGGCACTTCGAGCAAGTTTTCGGCACATTCATGCGGTTGATCATCGAACCCGGGTGCGTTGCCGGTTGCAGGTCATGGGCACCATGACAATCGCTGCACGTTGCAGAAGATATGATTTCTTCCTCGCGAATTCGCTTGTAATGAATGCTCTTCTGGTATGCTTCAGAAGGATCCGGAATGGGGATTCGATGTTTTTCAACTAGCGTTGGATCGGAATGACATCTTGCGCAGGTCTTTGGCTGGTTTAAAGGGTTGATTGTTGATAACGAGTCATCCTTCGGATAGATGTAGTGCTTACTATGGCAGCACCAACAGCACGGTGCGTCCAGGTCACCTTCAGCCAATGCGTGTCCGTGGTAGCTTTTTAAATAAACTTCAGTTACATCTTCGTGGCATAATCCACAATCAGGCTTTTTTAATTCCTCTTCGTGCGGTAGTTCCGTGATGCTGGCATGGCATTCCGTGCATTGAAACTCTCCATGTAACGAGGCTGAAAATTTTGAAAGATCCACATATAGCGGGACTTCAACGCCTTTTTCGGACATTTTCGTCAACGTGCTATCACTGTGGCATTCCATACAATCTTCATTTGAAAAATCACTGCAAAACGATCCGGTGACAGGTAAAATGAAACAACATAAAATGACAGCATAAAACACATATAAGCGTGTTTTCAATTTAAACCCTCCTCCAATTATTGTGTGTTGAACATCAAAAAACGTGTGCCCTTAAGCGCCGATGTGGAACCAAACCCTGCAATTGCTCAAGGCATCTATCTTCCGCGCAGGTTCCGGACATGAAGCAGGAACCAATCATTATTGGAATTTTAAATTTCCGGGTGTAGCGGGATTTTGAAATGACGATGAGCATTTTCGGACTGGCGTTCATTGCAAGTTCTGACACTCTCAAGCTGATGGTTTAAATGTATAGCAATATGCTATATGTTCGTTTGTTGAGCCGCCTTCTATTTTCCGAATTTGGGATCGCGATTGCTTGAATCCTTTTACCTGAGATCAGATTCGGACGATCTGAGTACAATTTAAATGGCTAATAGAAATAGGCTTTTTATTGCAGATTATTTGCACAATCATTCAGTTTACGGCAGTCTGGTCATCGTTACCGCTCATTGTTCAAGCATTCACCGGTGCAAATTCCTGGACATCCGTTGAGGAGTTATCGGCATAAATCAAGTAATTTAATCAAAAATGAAGTATACAAAATCAATTCATAAAAGTCAAGCACAAAGTCGGGACGGGCATGAATCCCTCACCATGAGTTCTTTCTGCGCTTTCAAATCAATTCAATGCCTATCATTAGTCCCTTCATAACAACTTGCTTTTCGAAAGATCGCACCTGACCCTTGCCCGTTTAATGTAATTGCATCAAAATCAAATAGTCACCGCAAATTTTGTGAGAGGAATTTGATCTGGCGAGCCTTCTTGCAATTTGCTTCTGGCATGAATAGACTGTCCCAAATAAAAAAGCCAGCATTCCAGGAGAATTATGCTGGCTTAGGAATATTTTGGTTGAAACGGGTACTATATTATTTCTTGGGAACCGGATGCGAAACGATTTTAACAGCTTTCGCATACTCGAATTTTTGATAGGTTGGGCTTTTCGTATTATGGCATTTAACGCAGACTTCCTCTGAAGGAGCAATCAATCCATAGTCGGCACCTTTCATCGTTTTGGCGTAAATGCCTTTCATCACCTTCATCCCTTTGTACTCGGAACCCGGTCCGTGACAGGCTTCGCATGAAACGCCCTCTTCCAGGGTTAGTGTCTCCGCTTTTTGAGCATCCGAAGCTTCGAATGCAGTAACATGGCAAACGAGGCATTCTTTTGCCTTTTGTGGATCACCGGTCACACCAGCTTTTTGGGCAACCTCTTTTGATTCCGCAGTCGCCAGGGTCGCATAGGCTTTGGAATGCTTACGTTCCATCCACAATCCGTATTGGTTACCGCTTTTTTCAGACTTGTGGCACATTTTGCACTTACTTGCGCCAACGTACTGAAAATTCTTCTCACCCGCATAAATGGTTCCCAAAATGCAGATAAACGCAACGATGAGAACAAGAGCAAGCACTCGTTTCATTGAAACCTCCTTAATAATTATACATGTAATGTGTAATACGGTCCCGACTTCCAGCTTCTGTTTGATTATCGAAACCGATTTTAAAAATAACATTTAATTTTTTTAATGTCAAGGGAAAAAAGGAAAATCTTGACTAATTCTTGAGAATTCGCTATATTTGCACTTTTTGTAGTTGAGTGGCACACCAGAGAAGCGAAGCATATTCGGATTTGCAGAGTGAATCCTCGGATCCCCGAGAATACCTCTGCCCTTTCTCCTGACCCAGACAAGCTGGAATTAAAAATTAGAAATGCAAAATTAAAAATTGACATCGAATCCAGAAAAGCCAGAGCCAAAATGTTTGCCTGAAAAAATC
>JAFGMA010000223.1 GCA_016927835.1 Candidatus Zhuqueibacterota bacterium
CGACTTCGCTCAGGGTAAAAATTCTAGCTTTTCATTCGGGCTCAAAATATATTTCCAGATAAGACGACAGTCATAATTATAAGATAGCGTGCAAACACAGTGGGATAAATGCAACGGCTTTTTTGTTATCGGGGCAATTGCTTCGAAGCCCTGGTGTAAATGCTTTTTTGCCCGCTCCTGCGAATACCCAGTTAGTATTATCCTGGGTCGACGATTGAAATCAATACCTGAATGTGAATGATGCGTAAAATCCGCGTTCAACTTCAGAAGGCTGAATATCTGAATATGATGGCTTATATTCGGAGTGATGTTTCTTGAATAAATTTTGTCCATTCAAGGCAAACTCCAGATATTTCACCGGACACCATTCAAGCCGAAAATCAAAAGTTGAATATGCACCAAAATTCAACACCGGAAGCGCATCGATCCATCGAAAACCGGAAAATAATGCAATATTCGCCGGGAAATTGACCAAACCCCGACATTGCAGTTGATTTCTGGGGCTTTCTCCTTCCGTTCCTTTTGCAAAACTGAGTTTGGCGCTCTCTTCCCGAAAATCTACAAAAATACGCAAACGGGCATAGGCTGCCATAATTCGCAACCACGGGAGCGGACGATATTGGATTGCAAGCTCACCGACATACGATTTTCCAAACGTCAGGTTATCAGGGAACATGGGAATGACATTATGGTTCGGCGGGGGGATGCTTTTCTTCGTAAGGCGTACCAATTTCATAGCTGCGGAGCTTGTTATACGAATTATAAAAAGTGGTCAAATCCAGCGAGATCGAATTCGGCAGATACACGCGATAACCTATTTCATACGCTGTAAGCTGTTCGGATTCAAAATCCCTGTTACCAGCAAACTTCTGCAAAATTGGTGGAAAATATGCAAATGTTTGTATGTCCCGAACGCTTTGCAGATCCATCTCAGATCTCGAAGGTGTCCTGGCGGCGCGAGATATGGCTCCCCAGAAGGTATGGTAATCATGTGGCTTAAAGGTAAGTCGTACATTGGGTTCAATTTCCAAGCCTGTATATTCAATCCGTTCGAATTTTGAACCCAGAGTCAGGCAAATTCTGTCATTAGCCAAGAATACCTTATCTTGAATAAATGCGCTCCAATTGACTACCTCAAGGTTCTCAGGCACCAGTGTCGAGTGAAACGTACCTTTGATATGATCGGAAATCCGGCGATAACCCAAACCCCAAATGATTTCATTCCAGGGGCAGAGCCCGATCAAATGCTGAAAATCGACATCAAAGGTGTGAATGGCGCCATCGAGTATCACATCTTTTCGCTTTGCTATATCGTAATAAGCCTGTACCACAATTTCGCTTGCTTCAGAAAAAAAGTATTTCCAGCGTCCCAACACATTCCCGCCACTGATGGTAGCCACACTATCGAAGGTTTGGAATGAAAGCGCCGGCATAGATGGGATGATGCGGCATCTGTGCCCGACGCGCCCATCATAAATATCTCCCTGGAGCACGAACGCACCACGATTCGCCGTATCCCAATCGAGCCTGAAGCCGGATCGTAACACATTCCATTTATCGGCGGCGGTCGTGCCGGCAGAATCAACATAATTGTCGTGCTTGAAATATTTTGTGTAGAACCGGCAGTTTAAATTTTCTCCAATCTCACCGCCGTATCGCAGACTGCCGAATGCTTTTTCCTCAGTACCCCCCGAATTTTACCACCGTTCCTTGCGTATCCCGTGCATCTTTGGTAATAACATTGATGATCCCATTGACCGCGTTTGCACCCCACAGGGTAGCGCCAGGTCCACGGATTACCTCAATGCGCTCCACATCCTCTAAAAGCACATCCTGGGCTTCCCAGAAGGCGCCGGAAAATAATGGCGTGTAAACGCTTCTGCCGTCAATGAGCACCAGCAGCTTATTTGCAAACACACCGTTGAATCCCCTCGAACTGATTGCCCATTTGTTGGCATCGATCCAATATTCAGTCTTTCGAGAAACAGTGCTGATTTCGCACAGCTTCTCAAATGGCAAATCTAACAGGCTGTCTGATGCCGCTCCGGCAGACCTGTCTCGCTGAAAATGAAAAAAAAAGGAAATGGATTAGAAAAACCGGAAAAACTCGACACAAATAATAACTGCAAGTCTGACACGCGGTAGAAATACTTGGTCTGTAAATGTTAAAGTGCCTGCGAAGTTTTTTCATCATGATACTCCTTCGACCGGAGCTTCAATCCTGACTTATCTTCGGTCTTAGATTTAATCAAATCGACACTCATTGTATTTTGCACATCTCTTTCTTTCAATTTCGCCAGTTCACCGGGGAATTCCGGCGGGTTGATACAGGTTCAGCAAATCATCTACTAAAGCTTTCGTTTGGGAAGCAACAATAAAAAAAGGCACGCCGATCAACTTTCTTCATCTCGACATGCCTCGCTCAACAATATAGTGATTCAGCGTTTTCCAAACTCTCAATTCGTACTTTTCAATGTAATTTGTTTTTTGCTAAAAAGCAAGAGAAAAGATAATGATGCCATGTATATTAAAATTTTTTCATAAAAAGCAACTTCATTTTATTATTAATACTATCAACATATCATACGCTTTTTATTGCTGTTATAATATTCAGCTTATTCCGCATCAGCGACTATCACTTCAAGCCTTCTATCAATTCTTTTATGGATGAATATGCTCTATCGGACTTATAATGCTGTTCAAATGTTTTGAATACGCGATATGCCAGGTGTTTATTCTTACTTTTCAGGTAATAATTCAGCCATTCCAATACTATGTTTCTCTGGATGTTAAGCTCTTTGCTATTTAATAATTCCAGTTGCCCCATCTCAAAAATAATTTTTTCTGACTGCTCCCAATTTTTCTGCCCGAAGCCGATGCTCAGGGCATTCATAAAAGCCGATACGCAATTTCTCGAGAAATCTTCATTTTTCTCATACCGGTACGTTGCATCGGCAAAAACCTCGAAGGCATCGAAAAATTTTTGTTGGCGAAACAGGTTATGACCCCACTTGTAGTAAAGATTGATTTCAAATTTTTCGTTAGATAGTGAATTTCGATTGAATTTTTGCGCAAGTAATACATAATCATACGCTACTGCATAATTTTTCTGGTCGGCAGCAAAGAATGCCTGGTTGTAACACAGCAAGCCCAACAATTCCGTATTATCAATCCTGCGTCCATTCGAGTTTTCGTAGGCGTAGATCCGGTCGAGACCGATTTTGAGATTGATTTTATCCGGGAAATATTGTGACAGGTACCTGGAATACGCCCTGAGATTTTTGATGATGTTAAATCCCATTGGCGTGGTATTTTCAACCATAACATTTTCAGAAAAATTAGTAAATATCGTGTACACGTGACTCGGTGTCTCAAATCCCTCGGTATCCAGCCTGAATTCGTCGCATGTTAAATTATATAAGATGGTCGCGCTGACACAATTGAATTCCTGCTTGCGCCTGATGTCGATTAGCGTCGTGGCTTCCTTTTTATACGTTTTCAACCAGGTGGTATGCAGATATAAAAATAATCGCTCCGCCGACTGCGTTTCCTTCATGGGATCGACCAGCCGCTTCAATTCAATATCTTCGATCAGCAACCGGTGCCATTGCATCAACGAATCAAGTGCATTCGTCCGCTCTGCACCCGACAGGATAAATGCCGCTTCGATCCTCGAGAACCTGTCGAGTCTGCCATCTTCAATATCGCGCTCCAATTCCTGCCGCAGATTGGCAGCAACACCAATCCTCAAAAAAATAACCAGGTAAAATAGTGCAAATTGCACTTTCGCTACTTTATTGAGCTTCAAAACTTTATCCTTCACTCATTTTAATTTTTGCGATCAGGATTTCACCAGGCTCCAAATCGATTCAACTTCTCAATCGCCATACACCAGAAAACCTGACCAGAAGACCGGATCACTGAATCGTTTGTCACTCATCAATGCGAGTTGAGCCGAACGCAGAGCTTGCGATGGCGGCTTTCCGTTTAGCAATTCCCGATAAAACACCTCATAAATCAATTGTTGCGGTTGGTGCGGTATCCGCCACAACGAAACTGCCCCCGATGCCGCACTCATCATTTTCAGGCACTCGATGAATGGAAGCAAATCCTGGTCAGTCTGCACATCGTTTCGCAAGGCATTCAGCGAACTCAGGATGAATAGCCCGGAATCGGCAATGGGAATCCTATACCATTGGGGTAGCAGTATCCGCCCATAATCCGCTGATTCTTTCGGGCTTGGCATCTCGAGGTAGGAATCGCGAACCGACTTCTCGTCCACTTGGGCGGGCACATTGAATTGCGCAATATGAGAATCGAGCCGATGAGTTGCGGAATTCGCCCAATCAAATCGCTCGAGTTGAATTGGGGCATCTCTTGAACCACCCTGAAAAGTACTGGCTTCACTCGTAGAATCTGGGTCATCTGAAGACAGCAAAAGGATTTTCAACGGTTTTGTTGCGGTGAAGCGTTTCGCCGACAAAACATGCATCCCGTAGTTGAACATCCGGATCGGATTCCGCTGAATCAGGCGAAGTGATGGCGATGATTCGGATCCGATATTCAGATTTGCGAAAGGAACCAGGGATAAAAGCTGATCGGGAATAATCAGCAGTTCGCTGGATTCGGTCGATTCTTCCCGGATAACCGGTGCCAGATAATCCGCTAGCGCTTCGAGCGATGAATTGAAATTAGCGAAATCCCTTTTATCATTCACGAATGTTGCAGTGGCTTCTTTCGCTGCTGCGTGGAATACTTGCACCAATTCCACCAGTTTTGTTTCGGGGAGGTAAATTTCTCGCGCTTTCAATTGAGATTTGGTAAGAATGAAGACCAGCAATTTATCGGGTAATGTCTGAAATTTCAGCAGCACCTGATCGTGGTTCAAATGCTTCTGCAAACTGTCAACAGTCGCGCCGGGCGTTACGAAGAGCAAACGATAATCCGGGTGCACACGAAACAATTCTGCTTCAAGCTTGCGAATCCTTTGATTGACATTGCTGATATATTCTCTCAAGCGTATCATTTTCCAGACGCTTTGCTGCATTTCCGGTAGGATTTTTTCTTTTTGCAGCATTCTCTCGAAAGCGGATTTCTGAGCCTGTAATCCGAATATTCCCAATATCTTTGCAGTAACGGCAGGTTCGGGTGCTTCCGGGAGAAGCCCGCTCATTTCATTGTGAATTCTACGTGTGCCATATTGCTCTGATATTTCGAAAGCCTGTTTGAGATAGCCCTTCTCCGGAAATTTTGAATCCAGCTTAATCAACGTACCAATTGCTTTGAGATAGGCGTTGGATTCATCATGGATCAAATCCTGGGCGGTGTCGAAGTCACGGAGCGTTTTAAAGATTTGTCTTTTATAGACCGTGCGCTCGATGAAGCTGATAGCTTGTTTGAAATGCTCGCTGGCTTCGAGATACAGCTCCTGCTTCTCCCTGACAATGCCCATGCTGAAGCATATTTTCCAGATAAGCTCGGGCGAATCAACGCTCAATGCCAGTTTCAGCGCCCGATCCAGTTCATCAATCGCCTGGTAATAGCGCCCCCACGAAAAATTAATCAATCCCATCTTTCTCAGGCATTCGGCTTGCTCCGCGGGATCGCCCAGTTTTTCTGCAATTTTCAATGCCTGTTGACACCATCCCGAAGCTTCAACCAGTCTTTGTCTCCGATAAGCCACATCGCTTATTCTTAACAATGTCCGGGGTTGTGAAACCAGGTCGTCAACACGCTTTTGCGATTCCAGCGCCGCTTTAAAATTTAGCATTGCCGGGCTCAGCTTGTTTTGACCGTAGTGAAGTAAACCCAGGTTTAGATACGAAATTTTCAGTCCTGCATGATATCCATAATGCTCCTGAATCGCGATGGCGCGTTGAAATAAAATTTCAGCACTATCGAGATTGCCTTCATAAAAATTTAAAACACCGATTTGGGCTATAATTTGACCCTGAACCAATTCATCTTCCGATTGCTGCTTCAACCGCATCAATCGGTAGAAGCTCTGGCGCGCTCGATTGAATTCACCCAATTTTAAATGTGAATTGCCGATCAATCCAAGAATGGAAGCGCTGTACGTTTCATCATCAATTGCGTTGGTGATTTCATTGGCACGGTAGTAAGCTTTCAACGCATTTCGAAAATCATCAATTTGAAAATACACATTGCCTAGATAGCGCAAACTGAGGATTGCCCCGGTAGTCTGCCCGGCACCCACGTACAACGTATGCGCTTTTTCAAATGAGTCCACTGCCATATTGAAATCGCCCACTTTGGTGTACGCGATGCCAAGGTTGATATAAGTCTGGCTGATCACCAGCGTATCCGCCTGTGTATTCAACGCTAAAAATTGACGCCATTTTCGGATAGCGGTCTGGTATTTTTTCTGAAAAAATACAGATTGCGCTTCGACTAACAACGAATCCAGCAGATTGCCCGCGGGGGATGGTTGCAATGACTGTGTGTCCTGGGGAGCGGTATAATTTTTCGGGGATGATGCTCGCCAATCAAACGGTTCCGGTGTCCGCGAAAGGCAGACACTGGCAAAACTGAGTATTAAAAAATATGAAACCAGGAGCGATCGTTTCATCATTTGCCTCCGTTACCTGGATCAATAAAACTGAAAACCTTTCGAACAGGAACCAGGTGACCAGCGGGAGAAATAGCCCAACCGAATTCTATGCAGGTGAAGGCAACCGAAGACGTTGTACCCATTTCGTTGCGCATGAAAACAGCTTCCTCATGGCAATAGAACCATCTTCAGCGTCTGGCGGAAGTCACCTGAAACAAGGCTATAAAAATAAACGCCGGCAGATACGTTTTTGCCGATGGCATTCTGGCGATCCCATTCAATCTGCCGCAAGCCCGGCAGCGCGGCATCATCCCTGAATGCGATAATTTGTTGCCCGATAACATTATAGACTAAAATTTCGACTGCCGACGTATGACCGGCAGGAATGTGATATCGCAGCAAGGTTGTCGCATTGAACGGATTCGGGAAATTCTGGAATAGCATGAGCTTCTGCGGCAGAACAACGCTTTTCGAGCCGCTTGCGAAGGTCGGCGCTTCCGGCACGATCCGCAAATCATCGATGCGCCACTCAATTTGTTCCTGCCCCGGATCATTTGCAAGGCAGAACCGGAAGCGAAGGAAAACAGCGTCATTCCCCGCACCACAAAACGACGTGAGCGAAAAGCTGTATTCATCCCAGTCGCTAAATCCGGTTAGCGCTGAATCCAGCGATTCCCAGGTTTGACCGCTATCTCGACTGGCTTCGATATAACCGAAACCATAATCCTGTTCCAATGCAAATGAAGACCAGAATTTGAGCGACGCTGCTGCCAATGATGAAAAATCCAGCGCTTGCGCCAGCGTCATCGATTGGCTCGTTCCGGGCAATGGATTTTTAACCAGGTGGTAACCCGCTCCCAATTTGCCCGAATGTGCTGCTCCGGATTCAAACGCCCAGCCCTCTTGCAAAGCCCATATCTCCGCGGGATCGCTTTCAAATCCCTCAGCGCCAACCGTGATGATCGATTCACATTGCGCCCGGTTATTGGCTTTATCCGCGGCAGTGATGCGCAGAAAAATGGAATCATCGAATGTTGCCCGCGCGTTAATCCGACCCGCAAACAATTCGCCTTCCGCCAGTTGTATCTGACTGGAATCGGATTCACCCTGTGAAGTCCGATAATTTACCCAGACCGAATTGGGAGCCAGCGCCATATTATCGCGAATAAGGATTGAAAAGGTATACTCGGACTGAGGGATTAAATAGTTCATTTTGCCTGAAAACGTAATAGCCGGCGGCACGGTGTCGGGTCCGACGGTGAAGGTTGACAATCGTGTCGGTGCCCATTGCGGATGCGTTGCGATAAATCCCGCATCGTTCATTATTTCCAGATAATAAGCCACTGTTCCGTGTTCTACCGGCGGAATTTGACCCGCTGCAATCGAATCACCGTGCAGCAGCATCGGCACCGGATTGAAACTGCTATCACCGAGTATTTGCCAGAAAAGCGTCGCATTTTCGGGCTTAACTGGCGCGTGCGTACTGATTCGGGCGATCACATTGTACGGGAAATCTGTATCGTCCGTATCGCGCAGCGGTGTATGGGCGATGATCGGAATGTCCAGCCACGGCATGTTTGCCACCGACAAATATTCTGAAAACGGATCCTGGAACAACGCCCAGCTCATTTCGGAATCGAGCGATTCCGCCGAAAACAGCACGATCCCGTCGGCGCCATTTTCGCGGGCGATTTCGACTTGGTCAATGACTGCTGCGGGGCTCAGGTTATTTGAACCGATACCCGCATAAATGTGGCGCTCATATTTGTTCCGGCAATGCGTGAAAATCCAGTTCCTGAAGTCATTAGAATCAAGTGTGTACGCCATGGGCACATTGAAGTCGACGATCTGCTCCTGAAGCCACCTTCTGGAATCCTGCAAGACCGAGCTGTAGCCCGAATAGTAGTTTGCCCATACCGCTGCGGATAATTTAATCCCGGGCTTTCGCTGCCGAATTCCCTCATGAATTTCCTTCACCAGCGATGTGACCTGGTTCCGGCGCCAATCATTCCATTTGGCAAGATTATCAGCCGGGCGCGCAACACCTGTTTCAGCCGTGAAGCGCGTCAGACTGATCTCGTCGTAAGAATATTCGGTTCCGGGGTACCGGATATAATCCAGGTGCAAACCATCGATATCATATTTTTCAACGATTTCCATGAATACATTTAAAAGGTGGCGTCTGAAATCGGGATGAGCGATATTTCCGCAGGCATACGCATAGCGCGTCGTCGCCGGATCCATTGGAACGCCGGCGTCATCGACCATCACCCATTCAGGATGCGCATTATAGATGTGATCCGGCGATGACGGCAGCTTTGCCCCACTCCACATCGGCACCACATTGACATACGCATGCAGCTCAATGCCCAGGGTGTGCGCTTCCTCAATCGCAAGCTGCAACGGATCGAAGCCCGGATACCTGCCTCCGAGCCGATCCGACCAGGGTTCGTACCCGGATTCATAAAAGGCATCGCCCTGACCGCGTATTTGCATTAAAATCATATTGAAATTTGCCTGATGAGCTTTTTGAATCGTTTCGATGATGTGGTATGCGTTTGCGTAATCGAACCGTGTGAACCAGAGACCCCGCGTTTCCTGGCAGAAACCAATCGGAGAGGAGACCAGCACCAGTAGCAGAACAAGCACCAACAGAAGATTTTTCAGCGACATAGACGTTCCCGGAGTAATCTAGATTATTTTAGCTCTATTCGTTTCTCATCGATTCCACCTTTTAAACAATCCAGTTTAATGCGAGCCGATCCACGTCCCTGTACGATCCATTCAATCAATTCGGTTGAATTCCCTTTTATGCCTTGTTTTAATACAATACGTTCGGGTTGTTTTTCGATTAAGTCAACTGAGCCGAACCATTTGTTCCAAAGAAATCCCGCGCTCAACACCCTGGCGGATTCGCCTTCGAGCGACAAAATATCGGGGCGATGAAGCTGCCTATCCGATGCCAGTTGTGAAACCGTGGGAATCTCTCGTCGATTTTCCAGCGTCACCCGTAACTTGAATACGTTGTTGTTCAATTTTACAATATCGACATTTTTTATTCTTGGCAGCGGCATCTGATCAGCGTGATATAAGGTGAAAGCGCAATTTCGATGGCACAATTCCGGCAGCATAAATGACGGATTAATCCGCCGTGAAAAACGCTTCCAACCGCCGATTTCAATTTCGCCGAATTGCGGATGATTGTACGGCTTCCATTCGACGAACATATCCCCGAATTCCACCAAATCATTGAAAACCATCCGCTGCTTTGAACCGGATTCAAAACGCTCCTGCCATGATTGATCCGTTTTTGGTTCACGGTTCATGTATTGATTTGAAGAAAAAAGCTCGTTCGTGAATGAGAATATCCCCAACGATTCATACGTCCAATTGATGAATCCGCCAAACACGGTATACAAATCTTTCCAAATCACCATGTAACGGTAGAAAGGCAAAATCACCTCACCTTTTTTTGCCAGCGCATCGTACACCTTTATATCTGAACCGGGGTACTCGCCTTTTTCTTTGCTGCCGGGTCCGCGCAAGATCATGCCGCCGGAATTGTGATATGCCTGTACGCCGGCGATATTCGGATGAGCCAGTACAAATTTCGCCACAGCCTGGCTTTCGGGAAGGTGCAGCGGATAATCGCCCACGCCGTACTGCATATAGCGCGGACGCCAATCCGCGGGCCAATCCCGATTCGGATCATAGCCGCCGGGACCATCCTCATTTATTTTGCCATCGCCGTCATTATCAATGCCCTCCTCTCCCAAGCGCGTGTATTCGCCTTTTTCATCATCCCTGACATACATCATCAGCCGCGGATCATCCGGATGGACTTTGAATCGACCTTCGGGATCCTTGATACGCATCTGTAAAATTTCGCCATCCCCATCGAGGTCGTCATAGTCGTCCTCATCGAACAATCCGTCATTATCATTATCAACGGGTTTCACGCCGCCGCGTTGGGAATGTGAAGTATTTGGATCATCAAACCAATGCGCCCTCCCATCCGGATTCACGGTTGGCAATATGTAAAAAACTCGCTGATCAACGAGATCAGTGATTTTCTTGATCTTGCCATAATTTTCCGCAAGATACCAGATTGTATACAAGCAAACCTCCGCCGCCTGAATTTCGTTACCGTGAATGTTGCCGTCTATGTACATCGCGGCTTTGGCGGCTTCATCACCGGTTTCAGGATTGTTTAGCGTCATCAGCCAGATATCCCGATGCTCATAGCTTTTTCCGATTGATTCCAGTTTAAGCAATTGGGGATGCGTTTCAGCCAGCGACTTCAAAGCAGCGGTAAGTTCTTGATATGTGTAATATTTGGTAAATGAAAGGGCAGGGCGCTTGCTTCCGGCTGCGGCAAACCCGCTTGCGCACAGTGCGCCTGCGATTATCAAAATAATTGAAGAACAAATTAACCAAAATGATTGTCGGTTCATCGATAAGCCTCTTTCGCACAAATGTATGTTACCTGAATCTATGAAATTGACAAATTAATTCATACCTAAGTTCAATATTTCATAAGGAGTGCATCGTCTGTGTCGATGCACACGCTTATTTCGATCTCAATTCAAAAATTCAGGTGTTAATTCAATTTCAATGATTTTACGTCAGATCCGGCTCTGGGAGATACCAATTCGAGCTTCAGGTCTGTGCCTTTTTTGGCGTTAATCAACCACTGCACTTTCTGCCTGCGCCCGGAGCCTTCGATATATCTGATGAAGTGATGCTTTTCACCGGCAATAATTTTCCCTGACATTAATTCCAACGTAACCCGCGTGGGCGAAACAGCATCCGTCCGGTTGGCAATTTCGGGCACAGTTGGCAGATAGCCTGTGTTGGCAATTTCAGCGGTGATTAGATATATCCCTTCCCCTTTCTTTTCCACCCCGGCACTGGCGATTTTCACTCGCGGCAGCAGTCCGGCAAGGTACAGTGCAAATCGCGCGTGGGATTCACCGAGCTCCGCCAATTTATCCGCGGGCGGATTCGTTTGAAAAAAGGGCTTGAATCCGCCGATTTCAACCCGACCTAAATCAGGGTGCTCGTAAGGCTGCCAGGCGCTGAATCCTTCACCTGCACGCGCGTCATCACTCCATTTCAACCAGGCTCTTTCGGCTGCCAATTCATCGATCTCCTTTTTCTCTGCTTTCTTTTTGGCTCTCGCCGGCTTTCCCTTTCTGTTATTAATAGAGTCTTCAGGTGCTGATTTGTTTTTCCCGCTATCCGCCGGCGTTGCCTCCGCTTTCATTTCGGGCTGCCACCACGTCTTTGCGGCGAGAGCCCAGATTCCTTGCTGAAAATATGCCCACTGATGCAGAGCGCCATCCGCTTTCAATCCGTCGGATTTCGCTTCAATGGTTGTCAATTTTTTGTAATGCTCGCTTATCTGCTTGAAGTAGGTGATATCCTTTGCCATGCGCGTTGTAACCGGTTGGCGACGTCGGCTTTGCCTTCGACCACGCGATGGCTCCTCTTCCGTCATCTGCTTCGGATTTGCGTTCGCCTGCTGTGAATTTACCAGGTTATCATGAAGTCCGTAAATCAGCATCATATTGATATTTTTATGCGCCGCGATGAAGTGCAGCAGTGCACGCGTTTCCGGCTCACTGCACATATATTGCCCGGCGGCGGCTCCGTACTCCGCATACTGTTCCGGGAAATTCCGATTGATATTGACACCGCCCGGTGGATCCTCGTTGATCTTTCCGTCGCCATCGTTATCGATACCCTCTGTCTCGATGCGAAAAATTCCGCGCTCACCTTTGGCGGCATCGGCAGCGCGCTGCAACCGCGGATCTGTTTGATCAGGTATCAACGTCCCCGATGAGTCGGGCACACGCATCAGGGTAATGTAGCCATCACCGTTCAGGTCTTCGGGCCCGTCCTCATCGGAACGCCCGTCAAAATCGTCATCCACCGGCGTGAAATTGCATATCTGCTCGAACCTGACTTTTCCAAACATGATTTCGGCGGCATCGGGATTGGCTCTCGGGATTATGTAAAAAACGCACTTATCGAGAAGCCTGGCAACCGAATCCGATTCAGCAGCTTGGCTCAATAAATAATCAATGGCAAATATTGCGAGCTCGCTGCCGGCAAGGTGATTGCCTTCGATATTGGCGACGATGCAGATGCCCGGTTTCTGCAATTCGTCCCCGGTATGCTTATTATCGATCTTCACCATCCAGATATCCGTTCCCGCTGCGGTTTTGCCGATAGATTCCATCGTAGCTAGCTGGGGATGCTCTTTTACCAATTGCTTCAGCGAGCGGGATAATTCGGAAAATTTGTGATATTGTTGAAAATCCGGATTTAAAGCCATGCCAGAGGCGAAGGAAAATAAAAGAAAGGCAAGGATAAGGCGGGCAATCAACGAACAGGAATTAACCATAAGATATCCTTTTCAAATATGAAAAACATTAAGTGCAAGGAAGCTGGATTTTACTGCTTGCCGACATGAAGCAGTCGCGATCTTTAAATTCGATTTTTGGATAGACGCTTGATGATGCCGCATCCCCGGCAAAAATTCTTTTTCTCGTTCCCGGTCTCCGGCTGTGAATGCGCATCTTGAGGCTCTGGCTCAAGAAAATAAAAATTCAGTAGTACGGGATGACGGGAGCGAGAGACCAGATTTTCCCGGCAAGTACCCGCGCACCGCAGATGAATATCAGCTTCAAGCAAAAAATCCAATTTTCTTGAAGGCGACAAAAGTGAACGCTTCGTAACCACCTTAAAAAATATTAAAAAATATTTAAAAGTCAAGGGATTTAAATAATATTGCCAAATATTTTTTCTCAAGTGTGAAACGCCGCTTTTCAAGCCGCTAAAAAGGTAAGGCGCTTCGGCGAATGCTGCTGAAGCGCCTTGATTTAAGTGAAGGGAAATGAGGAAATTGAGGATTCGTTCTAATGAAACATGATGCCATTCTATAAACCACAATTGCACCAATAAGCACGAATTGGTACAAATTAAGTTCAACAAAATCAACTAGTGAAAATTGGTGAAATTCGTGGTTCAACTCTTTTTAGAGCGGACTCAAGCATTCAGCTTTTAGCGCGTCCGGATTCCGGCACAGCTTACAAGGCAAAATCCGACAAACACACATCGTGAAGTAATTCGGATTAATTTTTAGCCGGAGCCAGAATGTCGATTCCGTGGCATTGATATCTCCCGCTGCGTAATGCTGTGAATCATCTCAGGGGGTGTCGCAGCGGGAGATATCGCCAGTGATTGAAGGGACAGGGCAACTTCTTTATCTGCTTAAATATATACGCGTTCACTGCGATTTTTTCGATACGTTTCATAGTCTGGCTCATTGCCAGAGTCGTCACCATCTTCGATTACCAACGTATCGGTTTCCAATTCGTGCAGTTCCTTCAATAAATCCTGGTCTTCAGCCTGCTTCCGTCTTCTAATAAGGACGAAGCCCAGGATTACCAGTAATCCAGCAAGACCGGTGATGCCGGCGATTAAAAATAGCATTGAACTTCCGGATTTTGAAGGCTCATCTTGCGTGTTCTCTCCGGCTGTTTCAGTCAACGCCGGTTCAGAATCAAAAGACTGATTGGCAACAACCTTTGCCGAATCAACCAACACCGCAGCCTGCGTTGTGTCAACCTTACCTGGCTCTGGCGTGACAAGCCGTTCATCCTCAGTGAAAAGCAAATTCACTTTCGAGAGACTGCGCGCTTGATGAATTCGTTCGATTGTTTTCTGGCTGGGAACGAAAATCTCTTCGCCCGGAAACACCAGGTTGGATTCTGGCGCCCGGTTGATTAATGCGAGTTCCCGCCAGTATTTCGCCGTATGATAATATTGCAAAGAAATCTTGCTGAGATACTCTCCTTCTGTAATTCGATGAATTGTCGGCGTTTTCAAAACGTCGTTGCTGCCCCCAACCATTGCGCCCGGTAAAAGTACCGCCAGGAGTAATATGGTTCCCCCTGTGAGTAGTAGCGTCTTTTTCATGGATGATCCTCCCGGAGCTGTTGAATCGTTTGCAACTGCACGACCGTCTATTCAAATTTCGTTTTGGTCACGTCCGGTTCGTGCTTCGTTGTTCGCGCAGGGGTAATACAAAACCGATGCCATTAAATCGGGAGGGTTTTATACCTATTTTAATATATTAAATTTTAGCGAGTTAAAGCATATAGGAAATTGCGTTGGCGACCCGGGCGCCATCTGCTGAATCATGTAATTTTTTTACAGGTCAGGAAATTGGAAGCCGAATCATGCCGGCTCAATGCGGGTAACTATTTAAATTTAAAGCGATTGGACGGATGCAGACAGGGATGTAAAATTTACAGTGCGAGAGTCTGCCTGAGGGTGACCGGCGGAATCTCGCGGATTTCTTCGCGCTATACTCGCGGGCGAAAGCCTTCTCCGAGTACTTCATGCACGTTCGATATGATGACGAATGCGTTGGGATCGATCTGTTTTATGGTTTGCACCACGGTCGCGACCTCCTTCCGCGTAACGACAGTAAATAAAATGTTGCGCTCCTCTTTGGTATAGAATCCCACCCCGCGGATTTCAGTGCCGCCGCGCCCCATCTCCTCGGTGATAGCGGCAATGATTTCATCCTTCTGCGAACTGATGATTTGAATCGACCGCGCGTAATCGAAGCCATCCAGCACAAGATCGATCACTTTGCTCGATGCATATAAGCTGATGAAGCCGTAAAGCGCGAGGGTGATGTCCTTGAACGCGGCGCCGGCGAGGCTGATCACCACGAAATCGACGATCATGATCCCGATGCCCAAAGAAACATTGCTGTATTTGTGGATGATCTGCCCCAGGATATCCGATCCCCCGGTGGTTCCTTTCATTCTGAATACGAGCCCGAGTCCCAGCCCCAGAATGATCCCGCCGAAAACCGCTGCCAGCAATGGTTCCTTGGTTGCGGGCTGAACTTTGTAGAAGGTATCAATGAAATCATAAACCAGCGAGACCCCGGTAAACGCAAACAAGGTTCGCACCCCGAAGCGCTTGCCCAATAGTTTTATACCAATTAAAAATAGCGGAATATTGAAACACAGCATCATCACGCCCACCGGCAAGCCGAACAGGTGGTAGAAAACCATTGCAAGCCCGCTGACGCCACCTGGGGCAATTTTCGCGGGCACGAGAAAAAGGAGCAATGACAATGACACCAGCACCGCGCCGAGAGTGATGCCTAAATACTCCGGCAAGATATTTTTTAAGCGCATGATTCCCTCCAAAATGTAACACAGACTCGACCGAAAATGGTAATCTTACGACAGCATCGCTTCCGGGTTCCAATGTCGTAGCGCCGGGCAGGTTGGAAAGCGCTGCGCCATAAATTGTGTTGATTTTTTACGGGCAAGTTTGTATTATACGGTTCATAACCGGCGTCGGACTGCCGGACCAAAACGCAACGTGACGATTTGTTGAATCAATCCATCCGCTATTAATATGGAGCTCTCACATGATCAAAGAATTCTTCGAAATGAAACGCTGGGGATTATTTGTAGGAACCGCCTGTTCATTCTTTTCCCCGATGACCTGGACCTGGCTTTCGCTGGTCGCAGCCATCGCAGCTTTCATCCTGGTTGCGCTGGGCTTTGTTTACTGGGGATTCGCCGGATTTCTCATCAGCGCGTTAATGGATGAAATCGACGGCAAGGTGGCGCGAGTAACCTATCGGGCGACCTATCTCGGGGGCTTCACCGACGGCACCATAGATCGCTTTGTAGATTTCCTGATGATTCTGTGCTTCTTCTTTCTGGAATTGCCGGAATGGGGAATGGACATCAAACTCATGCTGTTCATTTTGCTGTTCGCAACGCTGCTGCCGCCGTTCATCGTGGCGTATGCCAATCACCGGCGCGCCGTACCCGATCCCACTGAAAAGGTCATCTGGCGCTTCGCATTTCGCATCGAATACGTGGTGCTGTTCCTGGCAGCACTGTTCTTTCAACCGATCCAATCCGATATTTCGCTGGTGCTGCTGTACATCGCCCTGGTGCTGAATTGGGCAACCGTTATCCAGTCCATGATTTTGACGTTTATAAAAGCGAAGAATTACGACCAGCGCAATGAAAAGGCGAGTCGTGAGTTTCACGATAGTCTGAAGGACGTAGGACATTAGATATTCGTGTGATGTGTCCGGTGCGATACTCCGATGAGTCAATCAGCAAATTGCAATTATTATGCGTAAAGGCATTTGTACTGACTATGAATATCAGGGCAGGGAAATCTTTTTTTCAGGTGATGGCTTCATCTGAGTCAAATTCTGGCGTCACTCTCTCCCACCCGAAAATATCATGTACCCGCAATTTTTATTCTAAATTCAACCTCAATGTAACACTTTTTACTTGACTTTAAAAAATAATCTATTATATTGTGAGATATTCACGCCGTTTATCTCACACGCCGCCGTACAGGAGCAATGAGAATTGCATCCGTCC
>JAFGMA010000224.1 GCA_016927835.1 Candidatus Zhuqueibacterota bacterium
AGAACAGGGTATTCGAAAAAAAATAGCGCTTTTTCGAACAGGGGGATTTTTTTCTCTTGACTTTTAAGGACAAATATATGTTAGCCGCCTTAAATGATATTTATAAAAATTTTAAAGATATCGAGTTATTTTGAAATTGATCATTTGTACATAGGCTTTTCATCTATCCAATTGACTAACTGATTTTTAGGAAGTAAATCAGAAAAATGCTTTTGATTTCTTGTTACTACAATATGGTTACCTGCTTTTGCTGTAGCAGCTATCATCATATCTGCATAACGCTTGTGTTTTTTATATCTTTTTTGAAGTTGTTCCATTATTTCAGTACACTTATCATCAAATATAATTACATTAAATTGTCCTAAGAAATGAAACGTTTTTAGTAGGAGAGAATGTGCTAAGGGTGCGTCTGAAGGGATAGCTTTTAAAGCAAAAGCACTCCGACCTTGCATAACTTCAGCCAAAACAACGGAAGGTAAAGCAATTTCAGACCAAGGTGTATGTTCCAAATGAAGTTGTAAAATTGGATGACCTTCACCAAAATGTCTGAGTATATTAGAATCTAAAAGATACATATCTATTTGCTAAATTAAACTGTTATTTCGTTGAATTTCAATTTCATCAAATAATTTACTCCAATCTGAAGTATCTTTAAATGCACCGAATAATTCCCACGGTGTTTCACTAAGTAAGCTTCCAGATTTAGGCATAGTTGGCAAGTCAAGTTGAATAATTTCACTTCTACTCATAACTTTAGAAATCGCATTGCGAATTAAATTTATTGCTTCATTTTTTGTTTTCGCTTTCGCACTGCAATCTGGAATACTTGGGACTTTAGCATAGAAATTACCCTTATTGTCTTCTGTCAATATCACTGTATATTTCATCTTTATTATCTCCAGATAAATGATTTTTAAAATCAAAAAATTACATTCATAAATTAAGAAAAATAGCATATAAAAACAATAGAATTTTATAATATCATTATTTTTATTAATTCAATACGTATAGCAAGACCGGGTAGGTCTCGGGGCTTGCGCCCCGATTCCCCCCTCAGAACCGGACTTGGCGGCGTGCAACGAGACTTTCACCTCATCCGGCTCAAGCATTTCAAAAGGGTATCCTGGTGGGATAACCCGGCAGTTAGCCTCTATTGGAAAGACATCCTGATTTGTCTGGATGTAAATCCATTCAGAAGCTTTGCTTCCTTGTTATGCCTTCGTTCCCAGAAATATCTTCCGTATTCCGGCAGATAAGGATTCGCATCGGCTTTGATTTTCCTGTGTCTTCTGATACCTGTGGAGCTTACTCTAACGACTTGATAAATCTTCGATTTACCTTTCTGATAGACATTTAGTTGCTCGCAAGGGATTTACGCCCACATGTCTTTTTTCCAAAGAATCCCTTGCGGAACAAATGAAGCATGAATTGAATTCCTAAATCATTTATGGAATAAAATTCCAAACACTATTGATTCCGCAGGGGATTCCAAATCCCCTGCGAGCGGAAAATGCAATTCCCACACACCCTGTTTTCGATTCCAATTCCCGCCGGCGTTTCGGATCAACTTGCCAATCCGGATTTCTCCATATTTCACTTTTAGGAGGCGGGATAAAACAAGTTACCCATTTTAGGGAGTAGGATAAATTGATTTTATTATTATTAGCAAGGAAATCCAAAATTGAAATAAAATTCTTCTATTATCCCACCCCCTGAATCTCTTAAGCGGCTATTTATCAAAATTATTTTTAAGCAAAATGTCCAAGTTAATTTATCCCACTTCCTTAATTATACAATCTTATTCGCGGGAATTTTTGTCGGACTGCTGGAAAGCGGGCTTTCATTACGGATCAATTCGATTGTTTTTCGCTGATGGTTATAATCATGGCGAAAACGCACGCAGATTAACTTATCGCCATATCGTTCAACCAATTTTTGCGTGCCTTTCATTCCAGGATTTATTTTTTTGATAGCCTTCATATCTGTCAGTAAAATGACTGGGTAAAATACTATCAGATAAAACAAAATCAAGTGAACAGGAATTCATCGAGAGCATTCGATGAGCGGATTGCTACCTCACATTTGCACGTATCTGATATATTTATATTGCGACATGCCATCGCTTTCTGGCTATGAAAAGAGGCGAGAAAAAACAAGTGCCTACATTAAATCAATAGCAGGCTATTTCAATTCGAAATAAAATTCACAAGAGAAATAACTAAAGAGGTGGGATAAAATAAGTTACCCATTTTAGGGGGTGGGATAAATTGATTTTATTATTATTAGCAAGGAAATCCAAAATTGAAATAAAATTCTTCTATTCTATTACCCCACCTCCTAAATCCTACCCCTTTGCAGATTGCAGCAAAAATGGTGAGTGAGCAATGATGCTCTCAAAAATCAGAAATTCCCCTGGTATGCAAATATTAAAGCGTCAACATGCTGTGGATAATCAACGAAGTAGTGCATTTGTGACCCCGTAAATTAACAACATTTTAATAAATTGTCAAGGTATTTTTTCAGTTTTTTAACAGGCAGGAGTAAGAAAATCAATCAGATACTTGAGGATTTTTTACGAATTACCGTATTTTTAAATTCAAGAATGGCTTTTCCGAAGAAACTGTCTCAAAGGAGAACAGTCTTTAACTATAAGATTCTACAAAGGTTTTGTCTGACTATAAATATATTAAGGTGTGCTGAAATCTGTTAATATTCATTTGTTCATGAAGCAAGGTGATGAAATCCGTATTAAATTTGAACAGGTAAGTCAGAATATTGAGTCGCCGTTCCTGCAATCCGCCATCCGGAAAAATGGCGCTGTATAAATAGGTCAACTGCTGTTCCAGAAGGCTATTTTTTTGCTTCATGCTTTGGAGCAGCTTTTTTTCAATCGCTTTTATTTGACCCTGAATCCGGTTGTGGTTATTTTGAATAAATGCGCCTAAGGTGGGATCGATTTGTTCTGCCTCTGCCTTCAATTGCCGGAATTGGCTGTCAAGGTTGTCAGAAAGGTCAAGCAGTCGCTGCTGCAGATTCGGCGGCATATTTTGCGCGACGAGCTGCCTGAAAAGGCTATCCATTCCGCTATAAATATCAGTCAGTTGAATGCGATTACGCGTGAGAATTCTTTCTGCCTTTTTATCAATCACGGTGCTGCTGTTTCTTGGAAAAAGAAGCGGCTGCTGGACTCCGAAAAATTTATAAACCGGCATCAATTGCGCAAAATAAGCGAGTTCATTTGGTCCGGCGACATACGCAATTGTCGGGAAGATCGCATCCTGATACAGCGGGCGCAAAACAACATTTGGGCTGAAACGTTCCGGCGTTTGCTTCAAAATCGTCAGCAAGCTCTCGCGGCTGGTCACTGCATCGCCGGGTTGAATCTCAAACTCCTCGTCCTTGAGGAAGATCGTTTTCCGCTGCTGGTCGATATAAAATAGATTGAGGCAGGATTTGTTAAGCTGTATTTTGGGTGCATAACCCTGTTCGGTTAATTGCTGGCTCATTTCTCTTACCAGTGCGGATGATTTTTCGGGATGCCTGATTTCCGTTTCAAACAGACTGGCACCGAGTTTTTTTAACCGCGCATCAGAGGGATCGACGATGATCAAACCATGCGTTTTGAATAGCCACATCAGAAATTTTCCGGTTGCCAAAATCCAATTCTCGCCTGGTGCATAAATGGTCTCCAGCGTATGAATGAGGTCAGGCTTCCACTCGGACGGATGGGTGCGCTCGGAAATGTCCGCAATCAAAGGCGCGATGGATTCTCCGAAAACGCGCGAGAAAATCGGAATACGAGGTGGGCTTGTGTCATCCCCATATTCGAACCGGGCGAGCCGATTCTCCTTATCCACCAGGTAAACATGATTGATTTCATTGAAATCGTGATCATCCGAAGCGATCCAGAAAACGGGGAGTACCTGCTGCTTCAGTGATGCCGAAAGCTGTGCAGCTAATTTTATTGTCGTGATGATTTTCAAAATCGTATACATTGGTCCGGAGAAAAGACCGGCTTGCTGTCCCGTAACAACCACCAGCGCATCGCCCCGGGCAAGCGCGTCAATATTATGCCGGGTGGCATCGCCCTGACCGTAACGTTCGTTTTGATCGTACAACACTTCTGCCAGTTCGCCTGCCTCGTACGGCGTGTCAGCTCTTTTCCGGGCAATATCTGCGAAGGAGTCCGGGGAGGCTGGATCGCCGGGATAAAACTCTCGTACCCTGTCATATCGAGTGATGTAATCCAGAAAAAGCTTATCAAATCCCGGAAGCTGTTCAAACGCGATTGTATCGATCATCGTTAATATCCATAAAATGCTATTTTCTTTGTGCAAGCATGATGAGCCTCGGCGAGTTCCTGTCGAACGGTGAATCGTCAAAATTTCCAAATATTTTTATCGATTCGAAGCCGGCAGTTTCAAGCATTCGTTGCATTTCGATTGGAGAATATGCGCGCACCGATTCAACATAACATCTGGTTGAAGTACCCCGGATCACGCAGATGTTTTTATTCAATCGCCCGCTGCGCGAATCATAGCTGCGTTCCTGGCGGATGATGATGCCGTTGATGACTTTTTCATCGACTGGCACCAACTCATCAATTGCCTGCGTTTTGTTCAAATAATCAATTAAAAATGTGCCGCCCGGCTTCAAAATATTGTAAACGGCAATCAGTACCGACAAGTTTTCGGAATCAGAATCAAAGTAGCCGAAAGTGGTGAAAAAGCTGCACACGATGTCGAAAGAACATCTGAAGGGTAGATGGCGCATATCGCCCCGAACGAGTTGAATGGTCATCCCTGCCGTTTTCGCCTTTTTTTGTGCCAACCTCAGCAGCGGCGATGATAAATCCAACCCGATTACCCGGTAACCCCTTCGAGCCAGTTCAATTGAATGTCTTCCCGCGCCGCACCCCAGGTCGAAACACAGATCATTTCTCTGTAGATTTGTATGTCTAACCAGGAAATCAATCTGGGCGATAGCTTCTTTTCGATCCCGATGCATATAAATCTTTACATAATCATCACCGAACGTTTCTTCATACCAGCGTTTCATCTGTTGCGGCTTTAAAGGCATTCGTTGCAAACCGGTCCTTTCTTGATATCGTATACAATGTTTTTCCATTTCACTTTCGAACTAAATGGCATGACCAATGTAAAAAGCGTGGTATAGCCAAAATAGAACAATTCAAATATCGGAAAATATTTTATCAGATCCAATCGTTTCAATCGCCGGCATGTTTTAAATAAAAGGGCAAAATCCGCCATGAAAACAGCCGCAAGCGACCCGGTTGCGATCAACCATCCGGTGCCAAAAAACAAACCAACAGGAATGAGAATATGGGTGAGAATGGCGGTGGCGATTAAAAATTTGCCGAACGCCCTGACGCCAAGACTGCCGGTTGCCCATCGCTTGCGCTGGTGATAAAAGCTTATCAAATCGCGCATGGCTTTGCTGCGGACGAGTATTCGCGGATTCATGGTAACCCTGATCTGCCAGTTTGTTTTCTGCATGATCGCCTTGACAAATGAGAAGTCTTCGGTAAGGCTGAATCCGAGATTTTCGAAGCCACCCACATCGCGGTAAACCTGTCTTCTGAAGCCAAAATTATTGCCGACGCAGCTCAGAGGAATTCCCAATCCCACAGCACCAGCGCCGACAGTTAATAAATATGCCCAATCCAGCGATTGGATTTTTCCGAATATGGGCGTTGTATCACCGGCGGCGTCCAGTAAGGTCATCCCGGCGACCAGTCCCACCTGGTTGGTAAATAATGACACATATTCTTCGATCCAGCTTTGGGGGAGCACGCAATCGGCATCGGTCAACAGGATGATTTCGCCGCTGCTCACATCGATTCCTTTGGATACGGCATTGGCTTTTCCCGAGATGTTGGTTGCAGGATTCTGCTGAATACGAATGGATTTGACATGCGGATGCCGGTCGGCAAATTCACGCATCATCATCCCGGTTCTGTCATCAGACCGATCATCAATCAAGATGATTTCCATTCGCTCGTGCGAATAATTGAGTCCGGAGATTGATGCCAGGCATTCGCCCAGATTTTGTTCTTCATTTCGCGCAACGATAATCACCGAAACACGGGGCTTTTGCTCGTTTCGAGTGTAATTTAACCGGGTTATCCCGATAATAATGAGTAATGCTTCGAGCACATAAAAACCGATCAGAATTAAAATCGTGATTTCAAATACTGTCATGAGGTTAATTTTGCTTTGACGGATGCACGCCCCGCAATTGGACTTTCAGCGAATTAATTGACTGTTTGTAGTGGATCTTCAGCAACGTTTTATATTCATCATTGCTGAACCACATCGCGCCGCTCGAGTTTTCGCGCGCCAGACGGTTGGTGAGCAAGTCGGTCTTCCAGGCGCGTTTGCTGCCCTTTTTCAGCGGAATAAAATCGACTTCAAATTTCACCGCTTCAAAGTTTCCCGCCGGCACGTCAATGGATTCGATACCCCGCTTAACCATGCGCACTTCCCAAATCAGCGATTCCACATCCAGGTGGAATTGAAGCGTATCGGTGATCGCGAAATTGCTGCGCCGGATGGCATAAATCATTGAAAAGAAATTATGGCAATTTGGGGGAATCGACCAGGATTTTTCCGCATCGATGCTGGCGACATGATTCATCTGATCGAAACGCAGCGTCCATTCCTGTTGAATATTTTTTTGATTGATGCGCTTGTAATACGCAATCGGCAGATCCGTATTCAGGTCAATAGTTGATTCATAGATATTATCGAGTCTGAACAATCCCGACCAAACGCCAGTTGTTTGCGTAGTGACATTGAGTTTGAATGCCGCCGTGGAATCCAGGTGAAGTGTATCCGCAAGGTGAAAACAGATTTTGGATGCCGGAATGCCGAAATAGGATAGGTCGTATTCCGAATATTCACCGATATAGAGCCAGGGTGTATTCGTCTGTGAAGAAGCCGGTTCGTGAGTCAAAATAGCAATTAAAATGAAAGCCACGCATCCAAAACATCGTCTATCGTGCATTTAATATTCGTATTCCTTCGATAATGTTTCATATTCGTATAAATTTCGCCGATGAAAAAGCTCAAACAGTTGCCCCATGTTTCCTGGCATTTCGGAGCATACGCCTGCGAATAGGTCCTGTACCATAACGGATAAGCGCGTTGATCACCGTCTTTAATAGCGGATTGTTGTCACGACCATAGGTTGACCAGAGTTCGGGAATCCAGTCGAGGTTATGATTCCAGCAGGCGGCAAGCAACTCATAATGCAAGGGAGTTAAATCTGTTTTATGAAAAGGCGTCGCATACTCAAGCCGTGTAGTTTCCATCGGTGTGAAAAACAGCGGAACAATCATTCCTTTGAAAGGTCGCAATTTTTTTACCAGATCAATCGTAAGCTGAACGTCTTCCTGTTCCTCACCCGGCAGCCCCATAATCAGCGTTGCGGCATACACCCAATGATTTTCATGTAGCAACTGCGCGCCGTCGTGCACCACCCTTTGCCAATCTTCGGGTTTGAAAGGATACACTTTGCCTTTCATGTGGCGCGCGATGAGTTTCGGACTTCCGGTTTCGATACCGATCTGGAGCGCCTTTGTCGGATGCTTTTCAGTGCCCAATTCGAGAACTTCGGCGATGCCGCGGATAGTTTCCGGCGAACTCAATGCTGAAGAAAATGATGCGTGGCTGGCAGTGACCCATTTCACGCCGGGAAAATGCTCCACCCGGTCAAACAATTCAATTACAGCCGCGCTATTCACCATCAAGCCATCCGATTGATAGAGCAAAATATCTTCGCCATGCAGAATGATTCCATTATTTCCATGCACCACATTCATTTGCACATCGTTTAAAATATTTTGCAAAGGTCGGGAGCGAACCTTTTTTATCGACGGCACGCAAAACGCACAGCTTCGGGCACAACCGCGCGTGGCTTCCACCAGACCCACAATGGTCGCGCCGGCAAGATCGCTGATATCTTCATCTTCAGCAATTTTACCCTGGATAACCGGTTCGACAGGTTCGCCCCGGAGAATCTCGCGGAACAATTCGGGTGCGGTGATATCACCATCGCCCATTACAACGCAATCGATGCCCAACTCAGTTCGTTTTTCGGGATGGATTGCCAGTTGCCAGGCGCCAGGTCCGCCGAGAACCACTTTGGGCTTATATTTTTGGATCGCTCTGGTTTTGGTGAGCAGTTCCCGCAGCTTGATTGCCATGCGTCCCTCGCCGCCCCATAATTCAACAAAAGTTGAAGTTGCCGGACCGATCCCCAGCGGATCATTTGCCGAAATGCATAAAATCTTCGTTTCGCTGGTGACGAGTTTTTCCAGGTGATCGGGATGGGCGACGATTAATTCATCCCGCTGGAAACCGTTTTTCAATAGCGCTGCTTCGATTTTTCGAATGCCGCAACTGGCATAGACCAATGCGCCCCGCTCATCTGCCGGAGCACTGGGACAGAAGACCGGATAATAAAACCAGTCCGGTAACACGCCCTGTGGCAAGCAAGCGCTGAAACCAAAGAACATGTTCCGGTTGTAAGTGCTTGCCATTGTTCTGTCTGTCGTCAAGACAATCTTGTATGCCATGCGCTTTAAAAATCCTCCCTTCGCCATACGTATGGATATTTGAAAAATAAAAGCATTCGATATTTAACGATTCCCGAATTAATAAGAGAACATTGCTACAAAAAAGGCGCGTTTCATTCTTGCCCATCGGCATGCCGCACCAATCCTTGCCCTATAGCCATCAAACTAAGGGGCAATATTTTGAAAAGTATTTTGTTACAAGCAAGAATCGATATGTATTAAAGTGATTTAAGAACAGAGATTAACGATTTTTGATTTACGATGTAAACAGACTAAACTTCATGTTGAGGTAGAAGCTTTTGAAATTTCATTTGCTTCTAAAATCGTTAATCGTTAATCCTTGTTCTGAGATCAATACAACGATATGTTTCTCAATAACAAAAACTAACGTTCTTAGCTTGAAGGCTATGCCCTTGCCCCTTCTCTTGTTTTAAGAGGCTGTCCGAGAACTACCATTGAACTGTCATTGCGAGGAGCGTTTTTTGCGACGAAGCAATCTCAGCCGTTTTATTAGGGGATTGCTTCGGCTGGGCGCCC
>JAFGMA010000225.1 GCA_016927835.1 Candidatus Zhuqueibacterota bacterium
AATCTCAGCCGTTTTATTAGGGGATTGCTTCGGCAAAAAACGCCTCGCAATGACAATTTTTCGAGTTTTCGGACGGACACTATTTAGAGTCAGTCCGAAAAGCAGTAGATTTTGAATTTAAAAACAAAATCTGAAAACACAAATTCGGCTCTGTCATGCCCGAATGCTTTCCCGATAAAAGCATTCGGGGATAAGCCTGTCGGGCATCCATTTGACTATCTGAACAATGGAATCCCTTTCAACGGACCTCGTGTGAATGACAAGGAGAGTTTTCGGATAAACTCTTAGTAGCTGAATTAAAAGTCCATATTTTTTCACACCGAGCGAAGTCGAAGTGTGATGAATCGTTGTTTCAGTGTTTTGCTTCGACTCCGTTTAACAGGAAACTGCAAGTTTTGGTTCGGGCAGAACATACTAACAAAAAACTATTCACTTTATATGAATCGGGATATTCAACAACAACTGCCAAAGCCAGGGATCAAGCACGAATTGCTGCAAAAATTCGGTTTGATCGGCGAATCCGATGGCATGCAACAGATTATGGCTAAGATCGAGCAGGTTGCGCCGACGAATATATCCGTGCTCATTATTGGCGAAAGCGGCACAGGCAAAGAGATCATTGCCCGTGCGATCCATGAAAAAAGCCTTCGCAAGGAAAATCCGCTGGTCATTGTCAATTGCGGCGCTATCCCGGAGGGAATCCTCGAATCAGAACTTTTCGGACATGAAAAGGGTTCATTCACCGGCGCCGTGGGTATGCGAAAAGGCTACTTTGAGACAGCTAATGGAGGCACAATTTTTCTGGATGAGATCGGTGAAATGCCGCTAAATACGCAAGTAAAGCTGCTTCGCGTGCTTGAAGGGGGCGAATTTATGCGCGTCGGCGGAAATGATACGCGGAAAGTAGATGTCAGGGTGATTGCTGCTACCAATCGAAACCTCGAAAAAGCGGTGCAAAACGGCGAATTTCGACACGACCTCTATTATCGACTCAATGCTGTCAGCATTCACATTCCGCCTTTGCGAGAGCGCCGATCCGATATCCGACCGTTAGTAAAAAAATTCGCCGATGACTTCTGCAGACAAAATCACATCGAATTCAAAGGATTTACCGAAGACGCTTTTTTGCTGCTGGAAAATTATTTGTGGCAAGGCAATATACGCGAATTGAAAAACGTCATCGAAAGCGTCATCGTTCTGGAGAAAGGCAATCAGGTCGATAGCCATCAATTAAAGCATTATCTTAAACCTTCGGCGATTCTCGACCGGCAGTTACCTGTGCCAACAAGCAAATCCGCAGAACAGGCTGAGCGTGAATTGATGATAACCGTGCTCCTCGATCTGAAAAATGAAATCTCTCAATTGAGGGAACTGATTCTGAAGCATGTGTATCCGCCCAAACGACTGAGCGGACTGGTGAGCAACTCACATCCCATCAGCTATCATCAAGCCGAAGAGGTATTCACCGATGAAGACGATGCCGAGATCAATTCTATCACACAAATGGAACAGGAACTCATCCAGAGGGCATTGGAAAAATCCGGGGGGAATAAACGAAAAGCAGCCAAACTGCTTGAAATCAGCGAGAGAACGCTTTACCGTAAAATCAAAGAATATGATTTACCCTACTAAAAATAATCGATTACTCGTTACATATCTGATTCAGCTTTTTTGCATCGCATGCATTCTATTTCTTGCATGCGTATATTATTCATTCTCCGGCAGCCTGCCACCGCATCTGAAAACTGTGAATATCCCGTTATTCGATGACCGCACCTCTGAATTCGGTCTGAGAGAAGAATTGACCGACGAGGTGATCAACGAATTCACCAAAGACAATAGCCTGAAGCTGGTCGACCGGAATCAGGCTGACATTTATATCACAGGAATAATATTGAGCGTACAGGATTATACCGGCGCTTATAATGTCAATGAACAGGTCCAGGAAATTAAAGTTACATTGAGCGTGAAAATTAAATGTGAAGATGTGAAAAAAAGAACGGTTATGTGGGAAGAAACGCTCAGGCATTATGGTAATTACGATCCGAATACGGGTATCGAAGGCAGGAAAGAAGCCATCAGCGAAGCCATACAGAAAATTGCGGGCGACGTTCTGAATAAAACTGTTTCCGGTTGGTAACCGATTTTTTCATCCGCTATTCAATCCGTCAGAATCATCATTACGATGAGTATTCTGAGCCCGCTAAGCTCAATAACTATTTACCAATTCGCCCAAGGACATTTGACACTAATGTGTTGGTGCGGTAGGAATTAGAAATTGATGTATTGCTTGTAGAATCAACCTTTTCTTTTGAATTTCGGAACCCATCAGTTGCGCTCGGTTGCGCTAAGTTAAGGAGGTGGGATAAATTAACCTGGACATTTTGATTATAAATAATTTTGATAAATAGCCACTTAAGAAATATAAATAGGTAGCTAATTTTATCCCACCTCCTAAATGAAAAGAATGAGGCACACGGCTAATGATGCAGCAGCCGTATCGCACATCAAGCTTAAAAGGAGTGATGTTGAATGCAACAACAGGAAAATAAAAAAATCGAAGAATTACGAATTCATTTAAGAGCAAATCCAAATTCTATTCTGTTTGCACGGTTAGCCGATTTGTTACTGGAAAACGGCAAAACCGAGCAAGCTATGGAGGTTTGTGAAGAAGGATTGAAAAATCATCCGTATTATGTAACAGGTCATTTTGTGATGGGCAAATGCTATTTCAAGAAAGAAATGTATGATCAGGCTCAAAAGGAATTCAAACGCGTGCTATTCTTCGATCCGAAATACATCGCCGCACATGAGCTTTATGCAGAAATTGTAAAAGACATCGGTTGGGAAAATGCAGTTGAAAACAGCTATAAAAAAATTCTCGAAATCGATCCGCTGAATATTCGAATTCAAGCCAGACTTGATGAATTGCTGGCTAAAAAAGAGCCGGAATTCCCCCCGCAAATCGACGATAAAATACCTTTAGATATCACTGATGAAGAGTCGGATATCCTGGCGGAGAACACCACGCCACTGGAAGAAAATTTGATGCATGAAAAGAAGCCCTTCGATACCATCGACGAAGGCGAATCCCGGGCAGATGAATCGGCATTTGCTGAAGGCGACGAAGAAAAATTTTCAACAATCATCGATGAAATTTTCGAC
Organism: Candidatus Zhuqueibacterota bacterium; assembly: GCA_016927835.1. GTDB lineage: Bacteria > Zhuqueibacterota > Zhuqueibacteria > Thermofontimicrobiales > Sulfurfontimicrobiaceae > Sulfurfontimicrobium. The sequence goes on from JAFGMA010000225.1 coordinate 3,166, forward strand.
GATGATATCGATACTGAACAAAGAGATATCACCAGGGAATCAACTGAGCCGGATGCAATTCAAAGTGAAACAAGCCCGCCGTCTGAGGAGGATGAGCTAAGCCCTTTTGAAGATTTTCTCGATGACACCGAATTCGATGAATTCGAAAAACGGGAGATCGACTCGATCTCCTCGCTCTCTGAAGATTTAGAAGCGCCAATCGAAATGAATCCGCGCGATGACCAGCAGGAATCGTCCGGTCATCCGCCGGAATCACACAGATTCAATGAATCCGAGCGCACACCGGCTGACTCACCGGCACCTGATTTTTTGGAAGCCGAAGATGAATCGCTGCATCCTGAAGAAGATGATGCCTCGCTCAAGCTTTCGAGTTCACGAAAAAGGGAAAAAATAGTGACGCCAACATTGGGAGAAATTTATGCTGCCCAGGGGCAATATGCCAAAGCCATTGGGGTCTTTGAAATTCTCAAGAAAAAAGAACCCAATAATCAGGCATACATCGATAAAATCTCCTATCTGAAGCGTAAACTGGAAGAATCTCGCTTCTAAGCTTTGTCCGATAGCATTGCGAAGGCTTTTTTCCTTTCGTGGCGCGTATGCTCATGGCGCTGAATTTCCGCATCCAATAAATTGAATCACATTTACAACCAACATTTTGCGAGGCTGTCCTATGGCACTCGTCTCAGCTTCCAGCGACAGATGCCTTTCCAGTCCGATCCAACCGCTGTCCTGAATCCAAAGCGCTCATTAAAAATTCGGAGTCGCTGTGCCCAAAACATCCGACATTCAATTATCCATCGTGATCGTAACATTCAATAATGACTCTGAAATCGCCGAATGCCTGCGAGCTCTTGCCCGCAGTAATCGAAATGAAACCTGGGAAATAATCCTCGTTGACAACGATTCACAAGATCAAACTGCTAATGTTGTTCACCAGGAATGTGAAAAGCTGCGTAATGAGCACCTTCAAACCAGGTTTCTGCTCAACCATTCGAATGAAGGCTTCACCCGAGCAACGAACCAGGGATTGAGGCTGGCGCGCGGAAATTACGTGCTGCTTCTGAATCCGGATACAGAGGTGACTGAAAATGCCCTGCAAATCCTAATGCAACGCCTTTCGAATGATCCGGGCATCGGATTGATTGCACCACAATTGCGTTACCCGGACGGTCGAGTGCAGGCGTCCTGCCGGCATTTTCCCAGACGACGCGATGTTTTTTTTCATACCTTCGGTTTGAGCCTGCTCTTCAAACGAAGCCCGCTCTTCAACCACTGGAAAATGCCCCGCTTCTCGCACACGCTGGAAGCCGACGTCGATCAACCCCAGGGCGCCTGTTTGATGACGCACCGCCAGGCACTTCAAGCAGTCGGTTATCTCGATGAGCGCTTCCCGATGTTTTTCAGCGATGTGGACTGGTGTCGTCAATTCAAGGAACGCGGCTGGCGCATCCTGTTCCTCCCCGATGCCCGCGTGATTCATCACCAGGGAGCTTCTGTTTACCGCAACCGTTTGAGAATGATCCGGAGCTCGCACAAATCATTTTATGAGTACTTTGTCAAATATAAAATCCGACCGGTAGATCGCGTGCTGAATGCAATAACAGGAACCGTTTTACTCCTCGCTGCGTTTGTTAGGATAGGATTCGAATGGCTTAAACACTGTATGACGAAAAGGGCTGCAAGGAATCAGCAGCAACTGTAATATAAAACCCATTTCCAGGATGATCCATTTCATGCGTCAACCATCAACCACGCGCCGCTCAACGCAATTTCTGCTGCATCTCATCGGATGGACGATTCTCACCGGAAGCCTGCTGTACGGAAATCAAAATCCGCCAAATCCTCCCGCTGAAATTCTCATCAGGGTACACGATGCGTCTTCACTCAGGCTGCTCCAAGGTGATCTGGACCATCGAATAAAAACTGTCCAACCGCGTTTACAATCCGCTTTACAAATAAACCTGCTGCCGATATTCACTTCGCAGAATCCGGAAGCGCGTCGGATTCAAACGCCTTCGTTCGATCCTGCCTGTTTCGTGAAACTCAAAGTTGCCGATTCGCTCATCTTCCGCCAGATCATTGACTTTCTGAATAATAGTCCGCTGGTCGTCTATGCGCAGCCGAATTATCTGCGCTGTGTGAATGAGACGCCGAATGATCCGGAATATTCGAAACAATGGGCGATTCCGCTGTGCGAGATCGATCGTGCGTGGGAGATGAGCCACGGTTCAAAGGATATCATTCTGGCGGTGATTGATACCGGAATCGACTATTGGCACGAGGATCTGCGGGCAAATATCTGGCTCAATTCGGGGGAAGATGTCAACCGCAACGGCGTAGTAGATTCGAGCGATTTTAACGGCATTGATGACGATGAAAACGGCTTCATCGATGATATTCGGGGATGGGACTTCACAGATGCACCAGCCTGGGCAGACGGCGGGGATTACCTGGAGCGTGACAATGATCCACAGGATGAGCATGGGCACGGAACAGCCATCGCCGGTATCATCGCCGCATGCGCGAATAACGGTATCGGTATCAGCGGGGCAGCGCCTGACTGCAAAGTGATGAATCTGCGCGCCGGCACGCTGCGGGGTTTGCTGGAGGAGGATGACGTGGCATCCGCCATCGTGTATGCGGTTGAAAATGGTGCCAGGGTGATCAATATGAGTTTTGGCGACCAGGTGGCGTCGCCTTTTTTACGGGATGTGATATCGTTTGGCTATCATTGCAATTGTGTGCTGGTGGCGGCTGCCGGCAATAGCGGATCGTTTGCAGCGCACTACCCATCCGGCTTCGCGGAAACGATTTCAGTGGGCGCCACAACCGCTGAAGATATCCTGGCAGGTTTTTCAAACTACGGATCGACCGTGGATCTTGTCGCGCCCGGTGTGGATATCCGATCGACCGCAATGAATAATACGTACGCCAGCTTCAGCGGCACTTCAGCTTCCGCACCTTTTGTAACCGCTGTGTGCGGCTTGCTGCTCTCGGTCCAGCCGCAGCTTGATCCGGATCTGGTCAAAGCCTGCCTGATCGCAAGTGCCGATGATTCAGGTGACCCGGGATGGGATGTGTTTTATGCTGCGGGCAGGTTAAATGCACGCAAAGCTCTGAGCCTCGAAGAGCATCCAATCGCAAGTATTACGCTTCCACGGATGGACCAGGGATTGGGCGGCGATCGTGTCCAAATTGTGGGAACCGCTGCCGGTCCGCTGCTTGACTATTATGAACTGGCGTATGGTGTGGGCGACAAGCCGGAAAATTATACGCTTTTTCATTCAATGAAACATTCACAAATTATTGAAGATACGCTTGGTGTCTGGGATATCTCAGCGCTCGAGGATACGCTTTATACGCTGCGCCTGTCGGTGGTTTCAAAAAATTTTACGACTGTGGAGGATAAAATTATTTGCAGCATCGATCACACGGCTCCGCTGATTTCAAATGTCAACATAACCGGGATGATCGACGGAAATGCCCATTCCGCTTTAATTGAATTCATCACAGATGATATTTGCGAGGCGTCGCTGTACTTCCGCTCCCAAAATTCAGCAGACGCATTTTGCGTTTTTCGAATACCTTATGAAACCAGCGAACATCGTTTCAATTTCACTCAAAATCTGGCATCGGGAAACCTGGAATTTTATATCGAAGCCACGAATCGAGCCGGGCTGGTTTCAACCAATGATCACAACGGTCATTTTTTTTCGATTGACTTCAGCCAACCGCCAATTGGCACCTCAGATTTTGTGGGCATTGAAAGTCGCCTGCCTTCGGGTTACCTGCTCGATAAACCTGCCGATTTTGATGATGATGGTTTGCCGGAATTTCTGATCACGCGGTACAGCGCGCAATTCCAGTTTGAGCAGCTCGAATTATATGAATATCAACAGGGCGAATTCATTAAAGTGTCAGCACTGGATGAAGTTTTAATCCCGAGGGATTGGGGCGATAGCGACGGAGACGGGCTTCGGGAAATTTTAATCGGCGCCGGAAGAACATCATTCATCTTAGAAAGTGCAGCGCCCGGCACGATTCCGAACCAGATCATCTGGGCGGATTCGAACGATTGCTGGGCAAGCCGCTTTGCCGATACGGATGGCGACGGCAAGTTCGAAATTATTGCGCGCGTGGGCGAATCGTTCTTGATTTTTGAATCGAGTGGCGACAATCAATATGCGCTCATAGATTCATTGCCCAATCCCACCGAGGGCGAAAACGGCGCAGGCGTACCCCACGCTGAAGTTGCAGATTTCGATGGCGATGGGCGAAATGAAATTTTACTCGGCGATTACGACGGTGATATTTACATTTATAAATCCATCGCGAATAATAGCTATCAATTCCTGTGGTCAGATCGATTGCCATTGATCGATGCCATCGATTTTCTCACTGCGGGCGATTATGACGGCGATGGTTCAATCGAATTTGCCGCCGGCTGCCATTCAGATCCGTCACTGGATCATGAGCACGAATACGATAGCCGGCACTGGCTCATTCGAATTTACAAATACCATTCCGGCAGCGGATTCAATCCGGTCTGGGAGCAATGTTTTTTCGGATTTTTTCCGCCCGCGGATTATGATTGCGGTCTCTCTTCCGGCGATGTTGATGGCGACGGTCGCGATGAATTGCTCCTAGCGCTTTTCCCCAATTGCCATCTGGTCGAATTTCAACCACCGGATCAGGCGTATCAAGTAATCTGGTACACCTCACCCTGCCGCAGCAATCGTGTGGCAATAAGCGATATCGATGCCGATGGGCAAAATGAAGTACTTTTAAATGACGGCTCGGAGATCGTGGGTTTCAAAGCCCTTTCACCATCGGGTGCGCCCGCCACGCCGCTCGGATTGAAAGCGCAGATGCTGGATACCAACCGAGTACAACTCACCTGGGCAGCCATCGAAAATTGCAGCTACAGGATCTATCGCGGAAATCGTCCGGACAGCCTTTACCGAATCGATGAAACACTCTTAGCTCAATTTGATGATACCACGTTGCGGAAGGGGAATGATTATTATTATGCGGTGACCGCTGTCGATGCTTCTCGAGAGCCGTCGGAGAGTCGACGAAGCGCGTTGCTGCACATTCATCCTTCGGAAAAACCAACTGTGGTGGCAGGCGAATTTTTTCCGCCCCGGCAAATCCTGCTCAGCTTCAGCGAGGTTATGGATGCATCTGTGAAGAATGTTTTTCATTATCTCGTTGAACCGGATTATGGTTTCCCGGCTTCGGTTGTGACGCATAAAAACGGCAGTGAGGTTATCCTTACGCTCAGGAATCAACCACGGGATCGTTCGACGCTCGCCATTGAAGTGAACGATGTCTTTGATCGGGACGGGATGCCAATTGATACGGTGTGCAATCGGGTAACTATTGATATCACCCAACCACCGGGCTTCCCTTACCTGGTTCGGGCTGAACTAGCGGAGAAACATCGCGTCAGGCTAGTTTTCAACGAAGCACTGGATGAATCAAGTGCGCTCAATCCGGATAACTATACGTTTGAGCCTGACATCAAAATCAATCAGGTTGAGACGGATGCGACTCACGACAATATTTTTAACCTTGATGTTGATCCTCGGAATCCGATTGGGGCGTATGGCAAAAACTATATCATTCGCGTGAAGAATGTGATGAATCTTTCCGGTCAAAAAATCCAAAGCGGCAAAGGGGACGCGGTTTCCCTGGTATTTTATCAGCAGGATCTGTCGCGCGTTTCGGTCTTTCCGAATCCCTGCATTATATCGGGAAATGAGTCCCGGATTACATTCATCAACCTGACACCGACGGCGAAAATCAGAATATTGACGCTTTCGGGTCGCATTGTGCAGACGATTGAGGAAACTGACGGAAATGGCGGCGTGTCCTGGGATTTGAGAAACAAATACGGAGAACAGATAAGCTCCGGAATTTACTTGTATTATGTGGAAGGAAACGGCGACTCGATGATGGGCAAATTCGCGGTTGTGCGCTAGTCAAGCGGCTAGCCAGCTTGCCATGTCTGAGGAATCGCAAGTGAGCAGACGTCCGGCAATAGCGAAGGCTCGAAGTGATGTAAAATTGACGCAATAGATTTCAGGCATCAAAAAAATGCAAAGTTGAATTTCCCAGCACCCGATTAACGCCAGGGCTCGAAAACCACTTTATACGCGGCTTTCGGCGATTGCAATAATAAATCGAAAGCAGTCTGGAATTGCTCCAGCGGAAAGCGGTGCGTTATCCAGGGTGTGACATCGATTTTGCTGTAATTCAGGCAGTCGAACGCTTCAACAACATCGCGATAAAACGCATTCGATGAGGTGGTGATGCTTCTCTCAGATCCCAATGCCATTGCATTCAAATTCAATTGGGTGCTGTGCACCGCCATATTTACATAGGTTCCCAATTCTTCCAGCAAAGGTAAGCCCATACCGATTGTTTGCTGGCTGCCGACGGAATCAAAAATCGCAGCGCATTTAGCCTGCCCCAGGTGCCTCGTAACCGTTACGGCGACATCTTCCGTTGTCGGATCGATGACAACAAAGTCTTCGAGCTTTCCGATAACGCTGCGCGCCAACGGTGATGGATCGGAAATAAAAACCTGCCTGGCGCCGCGCAATCTGGAAATTTGCGCAATGCCCAAACCTGCCGGACCTCCGCCGATGCAAAGGACATTTGAGCCCTGATAGATCGTAGTTCGCCCCACCACGTGAATCGCCACACACAAAATATCCGCCATGGCGGCTTCGGCATGCGATAGATGTCCGGGAATCCGGTGCAGCAAATCCGCCCACCCCAGGCAATATTCCGCATACGCGCCGGGGTAGAAATCCATTTTTCCCCATCCTTGCGCGTGCCCGATGTGGAGCATGGATCGGCATAAATTTTCGCGTCCGGTTTTGCAAAATTGACATTCGCCGCAAACACGATACGCCTGGACACCAACGCGCGCACCCAGCAAATGCTCATATTTTGCTGAATTCACTTTCACAACATCCCCAGCAAATTCATGCCCCAGCACCATATCAGGCGGATTATCGATATGCCTGCCCAGCGTGTGCAGAGACCATGGATTCTCACCCGCCCAATAGCGTAAATCGCTGCCGCAAATACCGCATGCCCGTACCTTGATCAAAACATGATTTTCAGCAAGCAATTTTGGTTCGGGGATATCCATCAATTCGAGCGTCCTGGGTCGGCGCAACACAACAGCTTTCATCTTAATTTTCCCTCCCGGCTGAAAAATCCTGGTGACATCTGCTAAATGGTGTCCATCCGAAAACTCGAAAAATTGTCATTGCGAGGCGTTTTTTGCCGAAGCAATCCCCTAATAAAACGGCTGAGATTGCTTCGTCGCAAAA
>JAFGMA010000226.1 GCA_016927835.1 Candidatus Zhuqueibacterota bacterium
ATCTGGCTTCGGGACAGCAAAGGCAGTTTCCAGCTATTCAAACAGGAAATTGGCGACCTCCCGCCGGGTGATTATGAACTGAGTTTCCGCTCCACCGGTTTGAATGACATCCGGCTTGACGGCTTTGCCATTGTTCCGGGCGCGGCGTTAGCGGATGAATTGTTCCAAATTCCCTCCCACAAACCGGCACCTCGCTTCCGCTGCCAGCGAAATCAATTGCTCTGTCGATACGATCCGATCGATACCGCTTACGGCATTCGCTGGCAGGAAGCAAAATTCAAGGTTCGGGAAATCCGCCAGGATCCGGTGGAAGCGCTTTTCCGGCGCAGCCTGAATTTCAACTCGGATCCGGTGATTCATGGCAATGACAAAGCCCGCCACCTGGACCTTTACATTCAACCCGAACCATTGCCGCCGGGCAGACGGGTGTTCCGATTGGTGGTTTGCGGCGGCGCGAAAACCGAACTACCGCGGCTCCTGGAGACTTATGATCCGGAAGATGAAGCACTCGAAAATTATGCTGAAAATGCCGGTCGCTCGTTGTGCCATCCGCGTGCCAGTCACCGCACGGGTCGAAAATACGAATTCAGTCAGGCGAGAATGGCGGCACAAACTCTCACGAATGTCATTTACCCGATTTATTGTCAGTGCGAAAATGTTCGGCACTATACGCCCGGACGCTGCTATGATTCGCTCTACACCTGGGATGCCGGATTCATCGGATTAGGATTAATGGAATTGGACATGCACCGAGCGGTGGAGAATTTGAATTCATACCTGACCGATGAGCAGAATTCGCATGCGGCTTTCATTCATCACGGAACGCCGCTGCCGGTTCAATTTTATCTGTTTCTGGAAATCTGGAATCGAACCCAGGACATGCACCTGCTGAAGCGTTTCTATCCGGCGTTGCGCCATTGGTATCGCTTTTTGATGGGTCGCATGCCCGGCTCAACCATGCGAAATCTCGGATCCGGTCTCATTCGAACGTTTGATTATTTTTACAATTCGGGCGGTTGGGACGATTACCCGGTGCAGGTGTATTCGCGAAAAATGGGGTATTATCCCCGGATTGCACCGGCTGTGGGAACGTCGCATGCGATTCGCGCGGCAAAAATATTGCGCCTTGCCGCGGATCATCTGGCACTGCAAGCTGATATTCAGCAACTCACAAAAGATATCGATGAACTCGCTGCCGCGTTGCAGGACTTCGCATGGGATCGGGAATCCGGCTATTTCAGCTATGTTTTACATGATGAACGGCTTGCGCCCGTTGAATTTTTGCGCCATCCCGACGGCTCAAATTTCAATTGCGGTCTGGATGGTGTGTCTCCGCTGATCGCCGGGATTTGCAGGCAGGAACAAATTGACGCCCTGATTGCACACCTGAAAAATCCCTGCGAAATGAAAACTCCTATTGGCTTGACAACTGTTGCGCAAAACGCCCCGTATTATGATGCGGATGGCTATTGGAATGGCTCTGTCTGGATGCCGCATCAATGGTTTCTGTGGAAAGCCATGTTTGAAATCGGGGAAATGGAACTGGCGCATTGGATCGCCAGGACCGCCCTCGATTTATGGGCGCGTGAAGTTGAGGAAACGTATTATTGCTGGGAAAAATTCGATGTGGCAAGCGGGCGCGGCAGTATGTGGCACCAGTTCGGCGGGCTTTCGTGTCCGGTGCTCAATTGGTTCGCCGCTTATCACACGCTCGGCACCATTTCAGTCGGTCTGGATTGCTGGATTCTGAAACGCGAATTCAATGCAGATCGGTCGCAGTTGCAGCTCACGCTGAGGCGTCCCTTTGCGTCCGGTGGGAGCCATCTGATTATAGTCATGAATCCGGATCACACATACGATGCCTTTCTCGGTGAAAAATCGCTGAACGTGGCAGAGCTTCATCCGGGAACAATTCAAATCACGCTTCCGGCTGGCAGCACTGAGTATGCCTTGCAGATTGAAGCTGCACCGGCGTCGACGTCTCGGGCTCAGTAACGCACAAATCCGATTATCGGAACAGCGATATAAAAAATCAAAAGGAGCCGTCAGATGAGCCTTCATCAATTTGATCTCAAAGAAAAAGTCGCCCTGGTTACAGGTGCCAGCAGGGGAATCGGGCAGGCAATCGCTGGCGGGTTTGCAGCCGCCGGTGCGAATCTGGCAATTGTTGCGCGCTCGAGTCTCGAAAAAACCGCGGCGCTCATTACGCTTCAAAACAGGCGCTGTCTCGCGCTGAATGCGGATTTTCAGCACACTTCTGCTGCAGATGAGATAATCGAAGCGGTGCTGCTTGAATATGGCAGAATTGATATTTTAGTGAATAATGCTGGAATGATCCGTCGCACACCGGCTGTTGATTATAGCCTAAAAGACTGGGACGATGTGATGAATGTAAATATCAGAACGCTGTTTCGATTGTGTCAGGCAGTCGGGAAAATCATGTTGAAGCAGGAAGCCGGAAAGATCATCAACATTGCTTCGCTGCTTTCATTTTCCGGCGGGATTAATGTACCGGCTTATGCGGCATCCAAAGGTGCAGTGGCGCAACTGACCAAAGCGCTTGCCAATGAATGGGCGAGCCGAAATATCAATGTGAATGCCATTGCCCCCGGCTACATCATCACTGAAAATACAGCGGCGCTCAGAAAAAGTGCAAAACGCAACCAGGAAATCACGGAAAGAATTCCAGCCGGACGCTGGGGAATGCCGGAGGATCTGGTGGGCACAGCGATATTTCTGGCTTCGGAGGCGTCTGATTATGTGCACGGCAGTGTGCTGGTTGTCGATGGCGGGTGGATGGCACGCTAGGGCATAAACCCAGTGCTCTGCGCTGTCAGGGATTGCTTTAATCATGAATTTTAATTAAACCTGAATTTGTTAAAGAAATCGAGTAAATAAATATATTTTAGTGAATTATTGTTTCCCGCGAAAAACACGAAATGCCCGAAAAAAGCTATTCGTGTTATTTAGGATCTTTCGTGGGCTATTCATAAACTGCGTTGCTCTCAATCCAAATCGCCTTCAGCCACAACACCCGAAAACATCGAATACGTGAAAAAGGTGTAGTAATCCGACAAATCCAGGATGAATCCCGGCGAATCGGGATTGCACAGTCGCTGGTATTCAGCCCCCAGCTCGGAAGTCAATTCCGGTTCGACATCCACCCAGCGCATGGCGAGCAGCGCAATCAGGGCGTCTCGAATCGCTTGACTTAAAGGTGCCTGCACGCTGCCTGCAAACGTTCGCGCTTTTACCGCATCCAAGCCTGCTGCTCGAAACCAGCCCAGCGCCCGCGAAAAGTGCGAATCCGGATTTTTTCCGTGCACAAACGGAGCGATTCCGGAACAGGTGGCATTCAACCGGGCTTCCAGAAGCGGATGTCCCGGCAGCAGTTGTTGAGATGACCAGGCAAGTATGGCGACGATACCGCCAGGTTTGACGACCCGCACGAGTTCCCGGATTAGCGGCAGGGGTTCCAGCGGCGCATACCCAACGCAATCCGCGCTCCATGCCCAATCGAACATATTGTCTTCAAACGGTAACTGGCGCACATCACCCCGCTGAAAAGCGATCCGTTCAGCAAGTCCTGAATTTTCGATGTCGCTTTGGGCGTAACGTATCATTTCAGGGGACAGATCAAGTCCGGTGATCCGACCGGTTGCGCCCACCGCTTCAGCCAGCAATTTTGCCTGAAATCCGATGCCGCAGCCGGCGTCCAATCCCCGGCTTCCAACAGGCAGGTGCAGTGCCTGAATCGCCGAACGCAGCGCCGGCTCCCGCAAAGGATTGGTGACGGATAATTTTTTAATGTACACCTCCGCATGTCGCATTTTCAAGCTACTCCCAGGTCAAACTTGATGAATTAAAGCGCCCGCTAATGGCAAGAGATCGATTGGGTTCTGAGTATCCATCGCGCCCTTTCACAGAGATTATATTAGGACTTCGGTTCAGCTATCCTTATTCACCGAAACGAAACCGTACAGATTCAAAAATCGCAGCTTCCGTAGAAAAAGCTCCACCAACCAAATTTTAGTTGCCGATCGCTTCCCCAGACGCTGATGCAGATCATTTTCAACCTCGCTTTCAGCGGATTGCCCCCGGAGCCACATTTCCAATCCGCGCACGAAGGTCGAAACCCAATTTTTTGCCCCTACGGGATCGGGATAAGTATCGGTGCATTGCAGGAAATCCGGCACTCTATCGGCATTCTCCATGGGATGATCGGGCAGCGAAACGCATTTCCGTTCCTTGCCGATTGCCCATAAAAGCCGCTCGAAAAAACGAAACGCCTTTGGCGCACAGAGCCATGAATTATGGATGACTTCGCGGAACCATTTCCAGTCCGGGCAGATTTCGTTGAGCTGAGTTTCCATTTCGATGACTTCGGGTACCTGGACCTCTGCGGTGTACGGATCCCGGAAATCGGGATTGCCGTAGTGATCGCCCCCGCAGTGCACATCGCCGAGATAGCGATCCTGACAAAATACATCTCGCCGGTCATCATCCCAAACGAGCGATTTAATCCACCAGCGCTGGCGATGCAGCGTTCGTTGGATGAGTAATCTTTTCAATTCGGTGCGTGTACCGAGAACCTGCCAGATATTTTGACACACCTGCTGCCATTCAACCTTATCAATGCCGCGATTTTCGATCTCAGCACTCGCTTGTTCGGGTGTCGCGCCTGCCAGCCAGGCATCCAGACAGAACACATAATCGAGCATGCGCTGTTTCCGCTCACGATTGGCAGCGTAACAGCCATGAATGAAAATTGGCGGCTTTTGCTTTCCGATGGCGTCGATGATTTCAAGATAGGGTTGCGGAAATGATGCATGCGGATAAAATGGCGGCAGGTTGATCGCTCTTTCGACGATTTCTTTGGCCCAATCAGGAACCGGTGCAATGGATTGCTCAAGCCGGACAATCTCCTGAAGCGCCCGGTCATGCTGCAAATCCGGGCAATTATCCCAGCCGGCAAGATGTGGCGTAAATTGCCAGCACCGGCTGGAAATGCTTTTTTCGTAAATTTCTTTCGACCAATTAAAAAGTTGGTTCATTATGGGCTCTGCTCCTGATAAAATAATACCACATTGCAAGTCTGCTTTTGTGTTACTGCCAATTCAAATCGATATCCGACGACTTGAATCGCATCATTTGATTGCTTTCTACCAAATCCCCAATGCCCCACTATTCCTCAACATCTAGCCCTGATCACCATCACCGGCGGAATTTCTTTATATAATTGTCGCGAAAGACTATTTGTTGTATCGGCGGAATCAAAAACAGGTTCTTCCAGTCCGTCGATAATAAATCCGGCTTTAAAAAAAGGTTTGAATATTTCATGGATTGAACGATGAAAATAATATTGCGGTTCTGGCTGGTGCGCCAGTGCCAATCCCTTATGCGTCAGGTTCCTGATATAGGTCGAACGCTTGATCGCGTATTCCGTTTCAATCTTGCCGTTGATTTCGGTGATTTCCGTAACCTTTTTAAAATTCCCTGAATTAAAGCACGGATGCATGATTGAAAAAACGAATCGTCCGGCAGGCTTGAGTAGCCCTGGCAAAGCGCTTGCCAGTGGTGAAATTTCCATTATGTCGAACAATCCCATGCAGCAGACGGCGGCATCGAAACAGCTATCGCCTAAACTCAGCATCGCCTGGGTATCCGTGGCATCCATCACCCTGTAATCAATCCGCTCAATATTTTCAAGCGTCCGGCTTCTGGCTTTTTCAATCAGGTTAGAGCAGAAATCAAAAGCAACCACATCCGCGCCCATGCTTGCTAGCCTGCGTGAAAAATTACCGTTGCCACAGGCAATATCAAGAATACGCTCACCTTCTTTTGCACCGAGAAGGCGTTCTGTTGCGGGCACGATCAAAAGCTCGTGCCACCCAACACGATCGCTGATTTGATCCCAACAATCTGCATTTGTCTCCCAAATTCGTCTGCAGTCTTCTTTCAAAGCGTTGCGTTTATCCATTGCGCTGTCACCCATATTTTAAGCACATAAGTAAAATGGTCAGCCATATTCATTTCGGCATGAAAATTCCGGTAAATTCAGGCTCAATTCCGGTTACTGCCTTTCTCTGGTTCAGAACCTGATGAGAAAATTAAGCCGTTCAATTCAGTTCAGCTTTTCCTGGCGCGTAAGGTGAATAATAACGGAAATTTCCCCCCTGACCTTCGGGAGATAGTACCAGCCATCCGCTTCCCTGACCATGCCCGGAAACCGCTTGAAAAATAACCTGTCATATTCATTGAAAAACTCAAGCGCTAATCCTGCTTTGAGCAGGGCGTTGATGATATCGCTGATGGACCAGTTCCATTCATACGAAGGCGTGTGGCTGATATAAGTGGCATCCGAATAATCCGGCGATGGCTCATCCCAGCAAGTTGGACTCGGCAGGTGGAAATACGGATACGTAAGTTGCAGCGCATGCGACTCATCTTCCTCGAACATATCGCACACCGGATGCGATTCCATGAGGTAGAAGAATCCGCCGGGCTTCAGAAAATGCGCGATGAGTGACGCCCATTGATCAAGGTCTCTGAGCCAGCACAGTACACCCTGGGAGTTATACACAATATCAAACGTCGCATCCAGGTGCTGTCGCAGATCATAAACATTGCTTTGAATAAACATCGCGTCAAGCGACAGTTCCAGCTTGAGCCGATTGGCACAGTTGATGGATCGTTCCGAAAAATCAACGCCGGTGACGATTGCGCCTTTTCTCGCCCATGACAGCGAATCGGTTCCGATATGGCATTGAAGATGGAGCAATGTTTTGCCCGCCACTTCACCAACTTCGCCAAGTTGAATCTCATCCAGCGGTACACCGCCGGACTTTAGAATTTTCACACTTTGATATGAATTGAGATGCACCGGCGCGATTTCATCCCAGTGGCGTTGATTTTCCTTTTCAGCAGTTTTGAAGGCGGCTTTCACAAAAGCGTGTCCTTTTAATTTGATGAGCAGGCTTCAAAAACATGGTTAATTTAAAATGGAACATGAGGCTGGGCTTTTCCCGGTATCAAGTTTTCTCGTTCCCTGCCTCCGGCTGGGAACGCATATTTTGAGGCTCTGCCTCAAATAAAAATATCTGACATCACAATTGGCTGCAAGTTGCACTGGTTTGGCAGACCTTCGAAAACCTTTCAATATATGGGTGAAATTGCGTTTATCTGCGAGGCAAGGCGGAGCTTTTAAATATGCACTCCCAGCGGGACGCAGGGAGCGAGAGATGCGAAAAAGCGAGTGCCGCCGAAATCGAGCCCCATGCCTGGTTTGAGAGTCCGGCAGCTTCATTTCACAATGGTAAACTCATCGCGAATGTCACCATCGAATGAATAGCAGCGATACGTGAGCCGATTGTGATCGATATCGATAGTCTGGTACAGCCATCCACCGCCAAAATGAATTTCGGTGAATTCTTCATCCGGCAGGTTTTCACGCCCACCAGGAATGGAAACCGAGGTGATGTAAATGGTACCTTCCGCCGGCGAGGCAACGGGCTTTTCATCAGCCATCGGTTTTGAGCGCGCGTAATAATGAACATGACCGCTCATAGCGATATCAAGGTGATACCTGTCGAAAAGTGTGCCCCACGATTGCCTGATATCCCTGTATTCATACCGGTACATGTAAGGCGGAAAATGGAATACCGCAAATTTCCAGGTTGCCTGCGTCGTCGAAAGCTGCTGCTCGATCCAGGGCACCTGTTTCTGAATGGGTGACGTCACATCCAGTATTAAAAACAGAGCGTTTGCGTATTCGAAGCTGTAGACACGTTCCGGCTCCACTTCGGGCGGAGCGTTCTCCGGCAGGGCAAACAGGTCGAAATACATCCATGCTCCGAGACCATCCTGATCGTCGTGATTGCCGAGGGTTGGCATGACGGATCGGTTTTGAATCACATTCGCCGAATAAGTGAAAAACCGATCCCATTCGTCTCGATACAAACCTGTTCCAACCAGGTCGCCGGCAATGGTATAAAAAGCTGTTTGCGGATGGCGTTCGAATGCCACATCGATGAGTTTCCCCCAGCGAGGTGAGCAATGCGTATCTCCCAAATAAACGAAGCTGAACGGGGCAGTACTGTCCGGGGCGGTGATAAACTCAGCCTCTTCGCTCCAGAGATTCTTTTCAGGACTTCCCACGGTATAGGCATAGGCTGTAGCGGGCTTCAGGTCTCTCAATACGGCGGTGTACCTGTGAATCGTGCAATCATTTTGCAGCAAGCGATCCTCAAGAACGTGGCATTGGGTTTTCACTTCATAATCGTGTGCTTTCGAATTCGAACTTTTTTCGCGGAAACGCACCACGCCGTCGTTCGTCTCGGTAGTCGTCCGCCATTGGATGGTTTGCGTCGTTGCCGGATTTTCGCTCCAGGTAAGCATCACCTGATCCGGGGCAGCCGAAGACGGGAAAGGCGTCTTGCGGAATGCGTTGATCAGGTGCGCCTCCCGCGCCCGTCCGCGAATGGTGGTCAGCAGCTTTTGCCCTTTCAGCGCAGGCGGTATTTTGAGCAGAACGAGTTCATCCCAATCGTGGTAGGTGAATGCGCCGATTTCCATCGTCCCGATAAACTGGTTAGCGGGATAAAAATTGCTGAGTTCGAGCCGATCCCCCGGATTCTCAGGCGCGACACAAACGAAGTAGTGCGGGCGATGCTTATCGAATCCATTGATACCCAATTCCACACGTCCCGCGCCAAACCGTTTTTGCCAGACTTCGTAGCGATACTCCTCATTTTCGACACTCATGTCAGTTTTTGCAAAACCGGCTTGTGAATTCAGCCAGAAGGGCGGGATTTTTTGATCCGTATGCCGCATGATTGATACGATGACGGGCACATTCACATCGAATGTCCAATATTTGGTGGCGAGAATCGCCCGGTCCTCAGCGGTGATCAATTTCATGATCGCCTGATCATTCAACTGCGAAAGCGCCACTTCATCCAGGCTTTGATGCAGGCGCGTCACGATATTATCCATTGTTTGCTTGACCGTCACCGGCTTGTTAGAGCACGAGACGGCGATCAAAAAGAACATTGCCAGCGCCGGATACCTCAGCTTGTTGAAACGAGATAAATTTTTCATAACATTTTCCAATCGAAAGTTGAATTTAAACGAATGCAGGTACGTTGAATGATGCACTAAAGTATTGAATCCCAAGGCTTAATTCACATCCTTTACGCAGCGAAAACCCGTATAATAATTCCCTGTTGTATACGGTGGCAAATAATAGCGGTGCGTTGTCCGCATCATGGCGAAGCCGTTGAAGCTGGCGCCGCCTCGCAGCACTTTATATGTTTCGCCATATTGCTCGCAGGGAACCGAATTATTCGGATAAGGCTGGTACCAATCGGCTGTCCATTCCCAGGCGCCGCCAGCCATATCATAACAGCCATAGGGACTGGTGGGTTTCGCCGGCGCACCACCGCGCGGATAGGATTCATCCCAGGCAACAAAGGAATGGTCGTAGGTATTTCCCCAGGGATAAAGCCGTCCGTCGCTACCTCTGGCAGCTTTTTCCCACTCTTTTTCAGTTGGCAAACGCTTGCCGCACCATTTGGCGTAGGCATTTGCCTGCTCCCAGGTCACCTGGGCAGCATGATTTTCATAGCCTTTTTTAAATGAAAAATCAGGATCGAATTTTTTGAATTCAGCGTTGCTCACTTCAAATATATCAATGTAAAATGCCCCTGTCGCCTGTATTTGCTGCGGTGCTTCATCGGCATCCCCGACATTGCTGCCCATGATGAAAGCGCCGGCAGGGACGTAAACCATGCCTTCGGGGCAGTTGGCTGCAGACTCGGCGGATCGGTCACCCGCCCGTACGATTGTGCATAAAAATGCAATAACGATATAACTGGAAATTTTCATTGTATGCTCCTCCATTTTACCAGGCAGAATCGATGAATCCGTAGTGCCTGCCGAACCAGTAATTGCGGATCATCGTGGTGGCATTGCCTTCTTCTTCTGCGTTCATGGTTTTGTTGCCATTGGCGGTGGGGATGGTGAATTGCCTCTGCCGGCGCTTGAAACCCCGCATGTTTTTAATCGCTTCGATGCATTTTTCGCCCACAACCTTTTCGCCGGTAAGTACCTGATACAACATGTGATAGAATACGTCCGCGTCGCGCCTGAAGTCGGTATCTTTCCAATCGTACCAATGCCGGTTAAGGCTCATGCGGTATTTCTGAAGTAGTGACGGATCCGTTTCATAGCGCATTATCATATAAAGCGATTTCGCCGCTAAATGATCATCCCAGGATGTTTTCCACTCTTCAGGATAGAGCACTTTTGCCATAATCGCATGATCGTCGTAATGATACTTTTCAATAAGCGTATGATAGGCTGCGTGATAGCGTTCCTTGCCGGTCAATCGATGCACGACTTTCAAACCTGCCAGCATCTCCAGCGAATTCAGGTCCTGGTGCGGCAGATCAGGACAAAAATTGCCCCATAGCGTCATTTTGTTGTCGACATCGACCATTTTAAAATTGTAATCGACGCAGCGCCCGATGAATCGGTCCAGAAAATCCACGGCAATTTTCTTATGTTCCTCATCCGCACAAAATTCCCAGTAAGTTCCCACCCCGTATAGGAAATCGGTGAATTTATCGCTGCTCAAATCGCCCTGCCAGCGATAGCCAGGTAGCGATTTCGACGCATGCCACTCTTCGGGGAAAAAATATACCTTTTCATGCCACAGCGGTTCATCGGTTTTGTTGAAGCTTCGCGCGACAACCCCGGGCACGCCGGTCACCGCTTCAAGCTTCAAAAGCCCTTCCATGATTTGGTTCGCCCATTCCCGCACCTGCGGATCCTTCGTGACCGCATATCGATGCGAGTATGCAGCGAGAAATACGGCAGTGTGTCCGGCGCAATCTTCCTGACTTCCGACTATTGGGATCTCTTTGCCCACAGGCGGAAAAATGACGTGCTGCATAATCGCGCCCTCATTCCAGTGGTTGCCGCGCATCAATTCATCAAACATCGCAATCCGCACGTGCAACGGATCTTCCGGTTTGGGGAATGCATTGACTTTTTGCGCCCACAGGTGATTCGCCCATAAAATGAATAAGACGAACAGGACACAAATCCAACGCATTCCAGTCGTGTTCAGCATGATGCTTCCTCCTTTTTGGTTTTCGCAACAGAAATTTGGAATATTGCCATTTTTAAGAATTATCTGGGTTGAGCGGTTCAACGTTCAAGGTTCCAGGTTGTTGATGAACCTTAACATTCGTAATTTAAAAAAGTAACGCCTTGTTGGATTTTTGTATCCAATTTATTATGAATAATCTCCGGATCATCTGGCGTTACAAAAGCAAAATCGATAGATTACAACCATTGAACCGGGAACCCTGAACCTGAAACCGTTCAGTTCAAAAATTAATCACGGTTCAATGATAACAGCGAATCTTTGCGCTTACTATTAGTTCTTTGCCCGGGCAAACCGCGGAGGAATAAATCCACGGCTGCAAAGTCAAGCCATGCGCCACAATTCAGCCGCAGCAGCCATCATTTCCGAAACAGGGAGCTTATTCGGACATTTTTCTTCGCATTGCCGGCAGGCAGTGCATGCAGCCGGATCGTAACCTTCCGGATCGAGCTTAATCATGGCGCCTAAATGCTGCCGCGCATCTTCTGCAAAAGCCGGCAATTGCAAATTCGTGTAAATTTCCAGCACTTCCGGTATAAGAATGCCTTCAGGACATTTCCCGCAATATCGACACTGACTGCACAGACGGTCGGGAGAAATCGTACTGTATAATTCGCCCAATTCGGAGAGCAAGCGTGCCTGTGTGTCCATTTCCAGCGTACCCTTTTCAATCGCTGCGGTTCCCTGAAGGACGTGATCGATGTAGGTAATACCATTCAGGGCGACCGTAGCTCCCGGCTGTCCGATGATGAAACGCAGCGCTGCTTCGATCATGGAATCACATCCCGCATTCGAAGCGATTTTTTGGTAAATCGGCACTGATTTCGCAAGCTGACCGCCAGCGAGCGGATTCATCGCCACGACGCCGATGCCGCGTTCCGCGCAATAGGCAATGGCTTCAGTACGTTCCGGATGAATCAGGTTGAACGGCAGGGTGACCATATCGAACTCATACGGCGAGTCTTTGATATAGCGGATGATGTCTGCCGAATGGCTGTGAGTGGTCATGCCGATATAATCGAAAAGCCCCTCATCTTTGGCTTTGAGCACCCCGTCCATGAATCCGCCGCGTTTGATGCCGTCTTCGAAAATACTATCACCATGCAGCGCCCAGAACTGGTACATATCGAGATGATCGACACCGAGAATTTTCATTGACCGTTCTATTTGCCGGCGCGCTTGATCCGCAGTTCGAATGCCGAATCCGGTTTCAGGATTATATTCGCCCACGTCTTCGCCGCCATTGCCCGGAGACGACTTTGCCGTCACGATGACTTTATCGCGCAAACCACGAATGCCTTTTCCCAGGTACACTTCTGCCGTGCCATTTCCGTATAACGGAGCAACATCAAAATAATTTACCCCGGACTCAATTGCTTTCCTTATCACTTCAATCGCCGTGTCTTCATCTTTGAACCGCATGCAGCCAAAACTCAATTCTGATACTCGCCAGTTGGTTTTTGGCACGTTTCTGTACATCATTTTTTTTGCTCCTTTTTATTCGAATACATTACCTTGAAGATCGCCTGCATTTGACATCGCTCCCCCTTTTTGAACCGGTATTTTGTCAAGTGCTATCATATTTAAATTTAATAATCAAATTCGTGCCTGCCGACCTTTATATTTTGCAATTCTGTTTCACCTTGCCGGGGACGCCGCAATTCAATAAGGTTCAAAACGTTATAGCCCCGCTTTTGCAAAAATGAGATAATTGCATCATTATTCGGATGAATCCAGTTGTAGGGTGAATCACCACCGAGTTCCTGAGCCAATTCTTCTGCTTTTACGTAAAGCGCCGAACCGATTTTCCGACGACGACACTCTGGCGATACGAATAGCGACTCTGCCCAGACAACAGCTTGATCCACCCGGCAGACCAGGTAACCCACGATTGTTGAGTCGGCTGATTTTGCCACGAAAATCGGGTTATTCCGGGATACGTAGTTTGCCAATTCCTGCCTTGCCGCGTCCAAATCCATGGCGCGCGCCATGCCCCGAAGTCCTGCCAACGTCACGCGAAATTGGGCGATGAGGTGCACCAGCGCATCCTTGTCTTCAGGAGATGCTATGAGAATTGTCATTGAATCGTTTCCTTTTGGTATCTAGCCATCACACCGGTATCATTTTTCATTGAATATTCTATGGCTGCGCTAATCGCCTGATTTCTTCGTAGCGAAAACAGTTGGTCGTATGATCGTTCACCATTCCAACCGATTGCATGAACGCATAGCATATGGTGGAACCCACGAAGCTGCACCCGCGCTGCTTCAGGTCTTTGCTCATGGCATCCGATGCTTTTGTGTTCGCTGGTATTTCCGATAGCGTTTTCCAAGCATTCTGCTGCGGTCGACTGTCAACATAGCGCCAGAGGAAGGCATCCAGCGAACCAAACTCGTCCTGAATGCGAAGGACGGCATTTGCGTTTTTCACTGCCGCTGAAATTTTCAAGCGATTCCTGACGATTCCCGGATCCTGGCGTAAAGCTTCAATTTTCGTTTCATCATACGCTGCAACCAGTTTGATTTCAAAATTATCGAATGCCCGGCGATAATTTTCCATTTTCTTCAGAATCGTCATCCAACTGAGTCCCGCTTGCGCACCTTCCAGGATGAGCATTTCGAATAGTTTACGGTCATCACGAATCGGCACGCCCCACTGCTGATCATGATAAGCCAGGGACAGCGGATCAGTTTCGCACCAGGCACAGCGTTCTTTCGCCATAATAGTTTTCCTCATATAGACAGGATTGAATGGATTTTCAAAAACGTATTCAATGCCTTTCACAGTAATCCCCCAGATATTGTTTCCCAAACTCCCGTTTGGGAACCCACAGGCATCGTAAACCATGCAATGAATCAATAAACTCGTATCTGAGCCCATTACCAAATATGCTTGCCTTTTTCGGAATTTTATAGTACTTTGTTTAAGCCAATACCGCTCAGTTGTCTATTTCAAAAAGGAATAGAAAATGCAAGCAGAAGATGGATTATCTTTGCTAGTTGATTCCATCAAAGATGATCTGATTTCTCTGGATAATATAAAAGAAAAATCGCATGAATCAAAGGAACAAATTCAAACGGAAAATAATTATACCAATCGAATGGCTTTGGCTCTGACATTGCATAATTACGATAATTGTATCTAAAATATTTTTTTCTCTATTGCCAGGGTATATGACAATTATGTATCCGGAGACAAATGGCATATCGATCTATTAAAAAGGATGAAAATAAACAGGGAAAATATCCGACCTGCAATAATTGACCAGCAGCTTTTTTCATTTTTAAATAATCTGAGAGGATTTCGCCATATCGTCAGGCATAGTTATGATTATGATTTAAATTTTGGACAGATGCAGTTGGTTGCAGATGACATTGAAAAAAATCATGAAGCCCTGGTTATTAAAATTAATGAATTTATAAAATTCATTCACGCTGAAATCAAAAAAATTGAAACTCACAAATGAACATCTCAAAATGCGCTGAAAATTTCTTGTAACAACATGCCATTAGCCAGAAAAACCGGGCTGCCGAACATCAAAATCGCCTGGAAGTTATTGAAAAAATAACAGCGTGCTTGCGAGTTGCCAATGCATGCGGTGTATATTACCTCTATGGCTCTACAGCGGAAGGCATAGCGTCACCCGATTCTGATATTGATATTGCAATCGATAATATTTCACCTGATGAGTATTTTAGAATATTAAATTTCTTAGCAGAGAGTAGTGACACTTATTTTATAGATTTGAGAGATATATCTGGCAGCACCGGCTTTTTCGCCCAACGAATTCGGCGATCCGGTATCAAAATCTATGAATCGATCGGGTAGCATGCAAAAGCTGCATTTTTAATGTCCCGCTTTTTTGCCTCAAATTCGATCCATCTTTCTTTTTTATTAACCATCACTTGACAGCGCCGATTCAATGAAACCAATCGCCTCATTTTCAAGTTCAAGCGCTTGCTCCAATATCCGCTTCGAAACCTTCCTGGCTTCAGGCTGCCAGACTTCATCAGGAGACCTTTTTTGCTCCTCAACCGATAGTGCTTTGAGCATATCAGCTCGATCAATGCTGAATCCCGCGATTTTATTCCACGCGCCGTGAAAGTGAATCTGTGAATGAATGGTGCTATTCTGCTGCGGATAAATCGACTTTTCGTCCTCAAGAACCGATGCCAGCAGTTCGCTTTCGGCTTGGTAGTTCTCGCTGGCATGCAGCAGGTCTGGTTTGCCGGCAGGGATAAGTCCGGCATTTTTGCGCAGGAAGGCTGCCGCTGCCTTGCGAGCTTCGAAAAGATGCTGGTAAGCCCAGACATGGAATCCCAGGAGGCTGAAAGGCTCGACTGCAAAGCCCTTTGCATTGCGGCTGATTTTTTCGAAGTTTGATAAAAGATTGATCCAGGCTTCCAATGCAGCGCGACCCGATTTCAGCTTTGAAGCGGCGGGATCGGTATCATACGTTTCAGAGCGCCAACCCTCAACCGCTGCTTGCAGAATATCGCTGAATATCTCCGATAGCGACAGAGGTTGCGTATGCTCACCCGGAAAACAAGCCAGCGCAGGCTTTTGTCCCAATTTAGAAAGCTTACAGCGAAGAGAAGCCGCGTAATAGGTACGTACTAAAAAGGTCTCCCCGTCATCAGCGTAGCCATAAATGACACCGGAGTTCAGGTTCCTGTCAACCGCTGTGATCGGGATGCCCGAATTGATGGATTTTATAATCTCCGGTATGAGTTGCTGCATTTGCGGCGTATCCCAGCCATTGTCGGCAACGACCCGAAGCTGCCATCCGGTCGCTTTTTTAAGCGCAGCATTGACGATTTTAGTTTCGCCACATGGGGCACAGGGGCAGCCGGTTGGTCCATGCTCGCCAACATACCAGCGCACACGAAACGCCAGCCCTGACATGCCCAAAATATCTTCATAAGATACCGCATGCTCCGTTACAGATAGCGCCGCATACAACGCACCGGCAAAGGTTGGCAACATCAAGTCCAATGCTGTTTTGGGCTTCAGAACCGGAACGCCTTCGATCCATACTGCATCAGCCTCATGTTTGATTTTTGAAAGCCCGGTCATCTGGTTCTCCTTTTTAATTCATGCCTGAACAAAAACTAGCAAAAATGTCATTTCGAGTGTTAGCGAGAAATCTATTTGAATCTGAAAATATTAAATTTATAGATTTCTCTTTTCGGTCAAGCCCTGATTCAAAGTACCGTTTTAAGAATGAATCATTACGATGGAATTGCAGCGCCGCTAAAACTGAAAATCGTTAAATCCTCAGCACAATTTTTTATTCAAATCTTCATCCATTTTTTTGTCGAACAAAATTTAAAATCCTTAAACGAATGGCATACGGCTACAGGTCTGAGGAATACTTAATACTGAAAATACTTAGACGATGTGGCTATTTGAGATTCCAAAATTCCAGATTGCGATACCACTATATATCGTATCCCTCGCCAGCATTGGGAGAAGAACCCTTCTTTTTGATCACTTCAAATCCGACATACGGCACAAGCTTTTCAGGGATGCGGATTGACCCATCCGCCTGCTGATTATTTTCGAGCAGCGCGATGATCGCCCGCGGCATGGCGATGGCGGTTCCGTTTAGCATGTGCACATATTCCTTCTTCTTTCCATCTCGGCTGCGGTATTTTATCTCCAGACGCCGCGCCTGGTAATCCGTACAATTCGAGGTGCTGGTAATTTCACCCCATTTATTTTCCACTTCGCGTCCCGGCATCCATGCTTCCAGATCGAATTTGCGATACGCCGGTCCCCCCAGATCGCCGGTGCAAATATCCACCACTCGGAATGGCAGATCCAGATTGCTGAAAATTTTCTCTTCGATTCGCCGGATTTCATCGTGCATATCATCGGATGCTTCCGGGGTGGTGAAAGCGAACATTTCGACTTTTGAGAACTGATGGACCCGGTACAGCCCTTTGGCAACGCGTCCGTGCGCGCCGGCTTCGGTTCGGAAACAATGGGAAATGCCAGCTAGTTTGAGCGGCAACTGGGCTTCATCCAGCATCGTACCGGAATATAATCCGCCGAGGGTGATTTCCGCCGTGCCGATCAAGCACAGGTCGGAATCGGCAACAGAATACACCTGGGTTTCTTCCCCGCGCGGATTATAGCCAGTACCAGCCAGAATATCGGCGCGGGCTAAATCGGGGGTGATGAATGGCGTGAAGCCTTCTGCCAGCACCACATCCAATGCGTAACGCGTTAATCCGAGTTCCAGCATTACCAATTCATTTTTCAAATAATAGAAAGCGCGTGCTGCGACCTTTGTTGCGCCATCGAAATCAATTAAATCCAATTCATGCGCCAACTGGACATGGTCTTTTGGCTTGAAGCTGAAGCTGGTTGGTTCGCCAAAGCGCTTGATTTCGACATTTTCATCCTCAGTGGAGCCGACAGGCGCCTCCGGATGCGTCATATTCGGAATTTGCTCAGCTTTTGTCTTGAGTTCCGAAAGGACCTGATCGAGTTCGCCCCGGCGCTCTTTTTCCTCCTGTTTAAGGCGCGCGCCCTCCTGAATCAGCGGTTGTCGTTCTTCATGCGTGCGGCAGCTTTTTATTTTTTGGGCAATATCATTTTGTTGCCGGCGAATGTCATCGACCTGGTTAATCAAGTCCAGGCGCCTGTCGATCAGTGCCAGAACTGCATCCAGATCGATTTTTACCAGCCTGTTGTGACAATTTTCTTCAATCGCGTCCCGGTTCTCCTTGATGAAACGATAATCTAACATGCTCAATTCCTTATGATTTTTGTATGAAATGCGCGGTCATTGTTGCCTGTCTGCACTCAGGTCAAATGATTTATATGGGCAGGATCGATGAATTTAATTTTCAGAATTTATTGAAAATTAGCACAGAAAATACAAAAAATATCGGCTGGAATCAAGGAAAATTTTGTTGATCCGGGTAATCCCTCAGATACAGGTGCCAAAGCGTAGCCTCTCGCAGGTTTCGAACCTGCGAGAGGCTGTTTATCTTCCGGTGTACATCAAGTACCTGAAACTTGTTTCACATTCCTCAAAAGCTGCGCCGAACACCCAATTGCGATGAGATTAATCGTCGGGATGATGATAATCACCGGGATAACATTGACACCGACCAGCGCCATGGCAATGATTTTGGCGGTTAATGCGGTCATGAGTATCGAAAGAAAAATCATATACACCGGTGCGAGCAGATAGCCCCAGGCAGTTTGTTTCAAGAACAATACCGCAGACACAAATCCGAGCGGCAGCAGCAGTCCCAGGTCAAGCCCTTGCACGATCAGGGTGGTGTAATGCGCCAGTTCGACCGGGTAAATCGAGCCGTCGAATAACGGGGGCAAAATAATACTTAACCAGAGCAATGCAATTGAAGTTGCATTGAAGACGAGAAATCCACCTGCAAATTTGGCGGGTGTTGCCTGACTGAACCGGGAAGGTAATTCTTCCAGGTTGAACGAGAGCAAGCATAGGGTGAGCGCGAAAAATGTCAGGCAGAGCAAGGCGACATATCCCAAAAACATGATATTGTACATGCCCATGGTGGTATAGAAAAGGAATGTCACAAAGAAATAGCCCAGCGTACCCGCCAGCAGGAAGCGACCTTTGAGCGAATTTTTTCCCGCCCAAAACAAGCCGATGAGCAGCAGTGGGATGCCGATAAGCAGGGTCACATAATCCTGGGCAATCCGCTGCACCGCAACCTCGCCTGACATGTGACGGTAAATTCCCTTGCCATAAATCTCAACAATTTTGCCGCGAATCGATTGGTAATCATACGCGCCGGCGCCATCATCGGAGAATATACCGAAGGATGTCGTTATCGCCGAGATGGCAACAATTCCGAATACCAGCATACGGATGGTCTTTTGCTGTGGCATTGTTTTTCCCCAAATTTTATAAGATGGTGCGATGTGTCAGCATGCAAAGCCCCCAACTCACTATTTGACAATTTGTTAATCGTATTATAACAATTTTAGCCGGGATTGTCAATCGGAATTTCAGTCTTTTTCATTTTGGGAAGAAGGCGAGCGTTGCCGTGCTGAAATAAGTGGGTGTGAATTGATTGGCGAAAGCTCCCCAAAGCGACAGATTTTTCCTGCGATTAAAATCGCTTTCGTACTTTCAGTCCGTTATCTCAAAAGCAGAATTTTCTTCGTTGCCAATACGCCATCAACCGACAGGCAGACCAGGTAAAGACCGCTCGCTACAGTGTGTCCGGTGCTATTATTGTTACCGTTCCAGCAAATCCGATATGCACCAGCATCCTGCGTCGCGTCAACCAGCGATGAAACCAGGGAGCCGGCTATGTTGTAAATCCTCAATTTTACATGCGATTGCCGAAGAATTCGGTATGTGATAAGCGTCTCCGCATTAAACGGATTGGGATAATTCCGCAGGCGCAGACTCTGATCGGACGAGGGATCCGAATGCGGCGGGCGCTGCGCTTCAATCTCGGTCATGCCACCGGTTGTGGTTTTGAGAATCGTGCCCCTCCCGCCAACGATCCAGCCGGTATTTCGGTCACTGAAATGGACATCCAGCAGGTCATTCGTGGTGATACTCACTTGCGGATTCCAGGTTTCGCCGCCATCGACGGTTGAGAGCACGTTTCCGCCATGTCCCACGGTCCAGCCGGTTTGACCATCCAGGAAAAACACCGCGACCAATCGGCTCGCTGAATGGGAGATTTGCGGATTCCATTGCGCGCCGCCATTAGTCGTCTTCAAAATGGTGCCATTATTCCCGACTGCCCAACCGGTGTCCGCATCGATGAAGCGGACGGAGAGCAGCCATTCCGTTGTATTGCCCGGTTGCGAATTCCAATCCTCGCCTCCGTTCGTTGTGTGAATGATCGTACCATGCCATCCAACAGCCCAGCCTGTATTGGCATCACAGAAAAAAACCGAATTGAGCCGTTGCGACGTGTTGCTATCTTTAACTAACCAGTTTTCACCTCCAGTCTCGGTTTTGAGAATAGTGCCGTTCTCGCCGGCAATGATTCCGGTTTTTGGATCGATAAAATATACCGAATTCAAATGGGATAACGTGCCACTGGTTTGTCGAATCCAGGACGAACCGCCGTTAAGAGTCGACAAGATCGTACCGCTGTCTCCCACCGCCCAGCCGACAGCAGCATCACGGAAAAAAACATCATTGAGCCTGGTTGAGGTCTGGCTGTCCCGGGCAAGCCAATGCATTCCGCCATCGGATGTTTTCATAATATTGCCTTTGCTGCCAACTGCCCATCCGGTGTCAGCATCGATGAAACAGGTTGCCCGAAGTGAATGTAATGGCCCATACGTGCAATTTGTCCAGTTCGATCCTCCGTCGGAGCTGATTAGCAGGCTGCCGTTATAGCAGGTGATATAGCCGATTGATTGGTTGAAAAAACGCACCGACGTAAAATACTGTAAAGAGTTAGCGTAAATCCGGTTCCAGGCTTTTCCGCCATCGGTCGTTTTCAATAGAATCCCGCAGAATCCTGTAACCCAGCCGGTATTGGCATCGGCGAAATGCATTGAGGACAGGGCATCGATGGTTCCGCTGGGTTGGTGGTTCCAATTTTCACCGCCATTTTCGGTTTTCAAGATTGTGCCGCCCCAGCCGACGATCCATCCGGTATCGGCGTTGATGAATTGTAGCGATGTCAGGTATTCGATGGTGGAACTGGTTTGTTTATGCCATGTCAGCCCGCCGTCCGTGGTTTTCAGTATCGTACCGTTATCAGCGATGACCCAGCCGGTGTTCGTATCGACAAATTGGACATCATGGAAGCAATGCGCCGCATTGCCTTCGACAAGATGCCGGATGTCCCAGCTTTCACCGCCATCCGCAGTTCTCAGGATAGTATTCAACTCACCCGTTGATCCCACAATCCAGCCGCTGTTTTCATCAACAAAATCGACAGCCATAAGGGTATGCGAGCTTTCCACGGATTGGGCGTACCACTGCTTGCCCCCGTCAACCGTCTTCAGGATGCAGCCGCTGTATCCGACAGCCCAGCCGATTTCGGGATTCACAAAATCGACCGATTCCAGATAATTTGATTTTCCACCGACATTATGCCGAATCAGCCAGCTTTGACCGCCATCGGTTGTCATCATTGCCGTTTCGGCGCCGCCGACAATCATTGCAGATTTTTCATCAAACAGATGAGTATCAAGCAACAGGTTTCCCTGTGGGATGGGATTTTGCCAGAACCAGGTTGTTTGAGCACGGGCAGAGATGCCCAGGATCAGGGCGAATGCAACCATACGCAGAGCCATCTTGGGATTCTCCTATTTGTTCAGGCTGATTGTTTATTATTTAGCGTTTTTCCGAAAACTCGAAAAATTGTCATTGCGAGGCGTTTTTTGCCGAAGCAATCCCCTGATAAAACGGCTGAGATTGCTTCGTCGCAAAA
>JAFGMA010000227.1 GCA_016927835.1 Candidatus Zhuqueibacterota bacterium
GTTACGATAATTCTTATAGTAATAATTGAAAGTGTATCTAAGACTACTTTTTCATGAATCAAGTAAGGAATATTTTTAACTTCATTCCTAACTACGATAAATTTTTGTTTTTTACCTGTCAAGACTTCAAGCTCTAATAATAAATTTTTTAAAGATTTATATTTATTCTCCTTAAAAATGTATTCTTTGACTTTATTCTGTATGTTTATATTTAAACCATAAAGAGCACTTATTATTGCATCATATTCCGAATAATTCTCGTAAACTTCAGTATTTTTAATGATTCCATTTTCTTTAAACATAAAGCTAATTAATTCTATTCGTCCAACTACCCCTATATAATAGAAAACTTTCCATCTACTATGATATTAAAAATGAAACCTGGAAAATTGACGTGACTTCTAAAAATTAAACTCATATTTTTTATAAAACGAATCCCCGTTCGTAGAGGATTTGAAATCCCCTGCGGAATTAGTTGAAGGCTTTCCGCTCAACTGGTCATTCATATTATTTACTCAAAATCTTTGCTTACTATTCTAGAAATTTCAAGTATTAATGATTAGATCCGGCATTCTGGTTTATTCATCCGTCGCCGCATTATACGCCTTCACGCAATTCGCGATTGTCCCCGCAGCTCGATCCTGAAATAATGAATCCGATAAAAGCTGCCGATCAGCCGCATTGCTCAAATAACCAAGCGCCACGTACAATGTCGGACAGATCGACTCTTTCAATATGGTGAAGTCGGCTGTCTGACTGCCCAGATCTGTCATTGGTGCAAGTTGATCCGCTTCCGCGTGAAATAAGCCGTCGAGCATCCGGCTCTTTTTCATCTCCGGATAGTAAAATGTTGTCAGTCCGCATTTATTTTGATCGGCTGATACATTAGTATGGATCGACAATAAAATGTCGGCAGCAGCGGCTTTCGCCAATGACAATCGTTGCTCCAGCGAGACAAACGCATCGTCGGTGCGGGTGAGAAAAACGACGCAGTCTTCGCTTTCGAGTTTCGACTTCACGGCGTTCGCAATCGACAGCGCGATATCTTTTTCTGCCACATTGCTTTTAGCGAGCGCACCCGGATCCCTGCCGCCATGCGCCGGATCGATCACCACCGTGAAACGACGCCTGTTCTGAGGTGTCTCAGTCAACGTATCGCCCTGCTGGCACGCTAAAACTGCCAGTAGCAGTACGAAAGTCAGTGCGAAACTTGTGGTACTGATTTTATGCATTACAGCCTCCTGTTTGTGAAAATCCCTTAAGGCTTTGTTTTAAATTTTACTCATGGATCACGCATGTCATGCGTATTTTGTGCAGCTTATCTCTTCTTAGGCTTTTGACTGAAATCAAACCTGGTCGAAAATTCAAATCCCCAAAAAACCGGATTATTTCTGGAAGAATACACTTTTCTGCCCCACGAATTGGTTTCGGGATAATACTGGCGCATCCAGGGCACTTCATAAATCCCGCGATCGTCCAGGAAATTATTCACGTAGAGCGACACTTCCGAATCCCACCATAGCGATTTGGACAGTCTGAAATTGAATACCCAGTTGTTCGGATAATCATTCAGATAATTGGCAAAAATACCCTTTTCATAGGGATTATTGCTCTTGGTTTGATAAACCGGAATCTGCTGGGCGATGAATTGCATCCACAGACCGAGTTGACGCGCACGATATTCGAGCTGGTAATCGACAATCCACTTTTTGGTCCAACTGTCTTTAATATCACGCCACGCCGGATCCCGGCTGTCGGTAACGCCGTCGCCATCGGTATCAATCGGGTCGGGATTCGAGGTATACGACAGGGTGCTTTTGCCCGTCAGGGTGTAGCGATACGTCCCATTAATTTTCAGCGAAACGCCTTTATACGATCGCGTGGCAAAAGTTGCTTCAAACCCTTGCTGGTCTTTCCAGCCGATATTTTCATAGATGGAATAGGTCGGAACCCAGAAGGTATCCGGATTCACTTCGTAAAAAAACGGATAGCTCTGCTGCCGCGGTTCATCATTGCGCCATGAAAGGTAGCCTTCGATTGAAAGTGATGCCCAATTGAAAAGCTTCTGATCGATCCCCAATTTCAACTCTTTGATCAGGTAGCCTTTCAAATCAAAATTCGATTGGTCGTATGAATAGTACTGCAGCTTGTGCAAATCCGATTCTCGTGGTTTGAAGATATAATCCATCGAAGGAATTTTTGCTGACGTGCCGTATCCGCCCCGAAGCTGAGTGGATGAAGTTAAATAAAGCATCCAGCCGATGCGCGGCGATACAAAGGAACCATGCTGCGATTCGATGAAATCGCTTGCATCCCACAGTCCGCTGAAATTTATCTTTTTGGGCTTGTACAGATCGTATCGAACGCCCAGCACCATTGTGAATTCTTTCCACAACTTGCCGGTGTATTTATCTTCCGCGTAGAGCGCGACCTGCGTCATTCCCGGCACGTCATCGAAAGAATAGGAGCGTTTGGGCGAATCCTGTGCGTAATAATTTTTGGTTGAATCGATGATCATGCCTTCGCCAAAGTTGTTGTCGTATTGCACTTCCACACCCGCCATCAATTCATGCACAGCACTGGCAAAAATGAGCTTGCGATTGGCTTCCAACCGTCCGCCAAGATTCACTTCATCGCCAATCATCCGCAATTCACCGATGTACGCTCGTGGATCGGCTTCCACCAATCGGCTTCTGAAGGTGTTTTTTCTCGAATAGTGAAAATAAATATTTCCCCGGTATTTTTCGATGTTGTTGGGAGTGTGATCGCCCCACAAGTCGGTATTGATGGTATACCCCCGGTTGTAAGCCGAGGTGCGGCGGATGTCGGTAGGTTTTTCTTCATCCAGCAGTCGCGTGGCAAAGAGCTTCCAATTGAGCGGGAATTTGCCATCCAGAAAAGGGCGTTTCGCAATCAGCGTGGCATTAATCCGGTGAAATTCATCACCATCTTTTCTCAATTCGCGTTCGCTGAATCCGTAATTCAGGTTGATGTTCAGCGTATTGATGCCCACTTTGAAACCGGTTCCGAAATTCGCTTCGGTGGTGTTCGGATTGCTTTTAACTTTCAATCGCGGGCTGGACACTCCGGATTTGGTTTTGACTTTGATGATCCCGGATGTCAGGTCGCCGTATTTGGCGGATGGTACACCGCGGATAATCTCCACCGACTCAATGTTATCCGCCGGAATGAGCCTGAGATCGATGCCGCTGCCCGCACTGGTGGTAATCGTACCGCCGGCTGACATTTGCATGTTGGCGTTGTTCGAAAATGGCGTTTCATCAAGAATGATTTTCGTTCCAAACGTTCCGAGGTGATCGCTGGCAGAACCGCGCACATTCGCATGGATGGCTTTGTCCAGACCCAGGCGATTGCTTTTCTCCAACCCCGGAATCATTTCGAGCACATCGCCAAGGCTCGATGCCTGCAAATTCTCAACTTCGCCCGATGAAATGCGCGTCGTGGCGGCGTAGTCTCTGGGCATCAGATCGCGATCGGCTTCCACCTGGATACCGCCGATTTCGAAGACATCCAGTGCAGCATTATTCTGCGCCATTCGAATGGTAACGGTTGTATCAGCACCGGCAGGCAGAACGATACGCGTCAATATGCGGGGATAAGTGTGGCAAATACACTCCAGCAAATAGTCGCCGCCCGGAATTCCGGTGAATACAAATTTCCCGTTTCTGTCGCTCGATGCAACCTGATTGGTTTTTTGAATTTTAACCAACACACCCGAAAGCGGTTTGTTACTATCCAGATCGTATAATTGCCCGGTGATGCGCCCGGTTGTTTGAGCAAAGACGATTGCGCAACTCAGGGAAAGAACCAAATATAACAGAACGATCCGGTACGCCATGTACGTTGAATTCATGTTTCAATTTCCAGAATGGTGAAGTGACTGCTTTTTGAATAGCGCTTCATTTTAGTGCGGTTGATAAATCGGGATGGAATAATAAAAGTTTGAAAAAGTTAAAATATTATTCCCAAAAAGTCAAGGTATTATTCGATTATTTCTTTTGCTATTGTTATAAAAGGTAACCTTTTCGAAAAAGGTTACCTTTTTCGAAATCGACGGATCAGGGTGTTAACGGGTGATTTGCACCCTGATGGAGACGATTCTTCGTTTTCAGGGCTTCGTTGTGAATATCAGCGGGTGCGTCAAGCTGTGCCAAAATTTCATCGCACGCGCTGATTATCAGCAGCCGTTGATTCGAAAACGTAAACCAGCCCAATGCTTCAAGCAGCGCCACCCGGACCGCCGGCTGTTGACCCGGTTCTTTGGCAATTTCGATTAATTCGGGCACTGCGCGATGCAGCCGGTAATTTCTGAAGTATCGCACCGCCCGGATGCGCTTCTTCAGTTGAAGCGAATCACTTTTAATCTCTGGCAAAACTTCTTTGTAAATCCAGTCATATTTATAAAATACTTTTTGGCTCAAATACTGCTCAAGGCTTTCTTTTCCAGGGTACGCGTTCAGCGTTTGTGGCAATCGCTCGTAATCGATATTCCGGACATCGATTTTCTCCAGCGCGGTCTGGGCATTGAACGCCACACGCTTCGCCGGATCGGTGAAAATGGTTTTCAGCAGCGGTGCGATGTAAGCCGGATTGCCAATATCGCCCATCAGGCTGACGGTTTTGCGCCGGACGAGTTCGTAGGGATCGTTTATTGTTTCGAACAAAATATGCTCAAATTCCGGCGAACGCTGCGCTGCGAGTGCCCGCAGTACAGCCAGGCGCACAATGAAAGAGGGATCGCTGCGATAGATTTCAAGCAGTGACTCGGTGAACCGGCTGCCCTGGTTTCGGCTTAAAGCATGAATAGCCAACCTTCGCAAAGGCACTTGATCGCTTTTCAGCAGCGATTTCCAGTGTTTGATATGTGCTTTTCGCTGGATAAGAAGATGATTGAGGTCTGCCCCGCCTTGATAGTGAAACGCAAATGTCGGATCGCCGATAATGTGTGATTCGAGGTAGCTATTCATTCGATGGTACAATCCAACGCGCAAACCGAAACCCAGCAATCCGAGAAATTCATCCGCCCAGATATCCTGCATCACATTGACCGAATTTGCGATTGCCGCGATTGTGTTCCCATTTCCGAAGACGTACTGCCCGGCGATATACGGTGAGTGGTGAAATGCGCCGTTGAAACACTCATCGAAAACTATCAGTTCGGGCTGCGGCGCCAGCGTTTCGATATCAGTGACTTCGATATCGCGATTCGCCCATGCCAGCGAATCAGTCTGTGTCAGTGAATCATCGAACGCGCCTTCGAACCACTCGGGCGGGATGTTGTAGCGTTTGATATAATCGGATTGAACCTCTGCGATGGATTTTTTGCTCCTTTTCGCTGCCCGAAGTTTTCCGCGAAGAAAAAATTTAATCGCCTCGACCTGCGCTGCGATGGTCGGCAACGGCGGGTCGCCCAACAGGTACTGCGCTTCCACGCCGCCATGGGCATGGAAAAGTGCCAAATCCAGATCAGGATTTTCAAGCTCTCGCAAAACGGTTTGCTTCAAATCGCTGCGCATGCTGTGATATAAGTTGGTGATTGATCCGCCCGGCTGGTAGAATTGCGGAAATTGCTCGCGCAACGCCAATAATTCCCCTTCCCAGGCACTGAGGGCTTCGGAGTGGTACCCATGACCGGCGATTGTCATTGCATGCGACAGCGTCGGTTTTTGCGCTTTTTGCCGCACGACGCGTTTCAGGTAATTTTCGATCATCGAATACTTGGACTCATCGTCTACCGGTGGACGAATTCGACCGCTGTAAATTTCTTTTTTAATGGTTTGCGCCGATTCGGCGTTCAAGGAATAATAAAACAGCAGTTCATTGCTGCTGTCCTGTTTGATGAAGCTGAAGCGCAGATCGAAATCTTCATAAAATCGGTCTGAAGGCACTGATGAGCGCTGTATCGAAAAGCGTCCTTGCTGATCCATTTTGAATGCGGAAGTGAGGTGCTGCGCATCGCGAAGCATGGGAATCGGAATATCCCCGATGAATACGGCGCCTTCGAGTGGCGGATTGCTATGATAAAGCCTTTCGAGTTCATCACGAATTTCATTCGGATCATTCCAGGTGTCGATCAAAATAAGCGCCGACAAGCCCTCATTTTCCAATGCCTGCTGATATTTATCAATCGAATTGCCCGTATTTTGATACGTTGCGCTATCGACTACAATCGCAAACGAAGTGGGATGCGCGTTCCGGTATTTTTTTATGATGGGCTGCGAATAAGCGAGATTGACGGATAAAGCGATACCTAAAACAAGGAGTGTGATTCGATTCAATTTTTTTCTCCATTTTTATGGATTTTTTCGATGCTGGATGAAAAACCCGGCAGGAAACGGTACTGAAGGTCTAAAAAAACCACAAAGGACTCAAAGCAGGCACAAAGCTCACAGAGCAACCTCATTTATTATTGCCTGGATTGAGCGGTTCAGCGTCAAGGTTCCAGGTTGATGAGCCTTAACAGACAAAATTTTTAAAAGTTACGCCTTGTTTCATTTTTATAGCAAATTTATTAAGAACAATCTCCGGATCATTGGGCGTTAAAAAAGTAATATCAATAGCTTAAAACCATTGAACCGGGAACGCTGAACCTGAAACCGCTCAGTTTAGGTACTGCATCCTTCGCGCTCTTTGTGCCTCCTTCGTGACCTTAGTGGTTAGCTTTTTTAGATCCTCAAGAAATAACCGCGAAGCGCTCTTTTGTCGCACAACATGCGCTACAAAATCTGACTACCGATTCTTTGATTCCGCTATTCCCGTCCGATAAAATGCAAAGCTGGATACCGAAGAACTCAATTTTTCAGTTTCAATTTCTTCAGGCTTTTCCCGGCTTCAAATACCAGTATAACCGAAACCACCAAAAGCAAAAGTGCGATGATGACGATCGCGGGGCTCTTAATCGGAAAATGTGACAGCATGAAGGCACTGTCGTCAATGATTATTCCGTAATAAAAATTGTAAAACGTAATGTTATCAGCAATGAGATTCACCAGGGCAGCCAGGGTAACGCAAAACATGAATATCATCGGAATTTTTACGAAACGGTTCTTTTTTTTCAACTCCGCCAGCCAGACCGTCACCGCAAGCAACACGAGCGAAGCCAGCAATTGATTCGCTGAGCCAAAGAGGGGCCACAGCGTGCTGCCGGATCCGGAAAATGTCAATAATCCGGCAAATGCGATGGTGACCAGGGTTCCGATATAGCGATTTTTGCTCAATACCGATTTCTTTTCACCGCTCTCGAAAAATTCCTGAAAGGCAAAGCGCCCGAGTCTGGTGGCTGTATCCAGAGTGGTCAATGCAAAAGCCGAAATAGCCAGCGCAGCGAAGGTGACGCCGACATCTTTCGCAAGTCCCAGGTGCGTCAGGAATCCACCGATTCCATTTGAAAAAATCCCGATGGGTCCGCCGCCTTCTTTTGTCACCAGCCGGCTGTAATCGCTCTGCAAAATCGTCACCGCAGTGATCAGCGCAACCACGGCTAAAACACCCTCAATCAACATACTGCCATACCCAACAGGCTTGGCATCGGTTTCAAGATTCAGTTGTTTCGCCGTTGTACCGGACGAGACCAGCGAATGAAAGCCTGAAATAGCGCCGCAGGCAACCGTCACAAATAGGATTGGAAAGAGATAGCCAAGATCGGTTTCGAACTGTGTGATCGCTGGAAACGTAATTTTCGGATTAGCAACCAGGATCCCTACCAATCCTCCCACCATAATGAAATACAGCAGGAAAGAATTCAAATAATCCCGCGGCTGGAGTAAAATCCATACCGGCGTGACTGCGGCGATAAAAATATAAACCAACAGGACAGCCATCCAAACATTATAAGATTGGGTGATCGGGAAAATAACACCCAGTACAACGCTGCCAATGAGAAGCAGGACGCCGATAATGGACGCTATCCACAACGGTGCTTTCAAGCGATAGATGCTCATACCAAAGAGGATTGCCAGAACGATAAACAGACCTGAAGAGGTTGCTGTCGCCGGAGTTTTCACGAATATACTGGCAACGGCTTTGCAGAAGACTGCAATCACCAGGGTTAACATGAACCACGTGAAAATCAGGAAAAGGCGCTTTCCGGCTTTGCCGATGTGCTCTTCGATGACTTCACCAATGGATTTTCCGCCATGTCGCACTGATGCCACCAGCGATGAAAAATCGTGAACGCCGCCAACAAAAATGCTGCCGATGAGAATCCACAGAAAAACCGGGATCCAGCCGAAAATAGCCGCATAAATGGGACCGAGGATGGGTCCGGCGCCGGCGATGGAAGAGAAATGATGTCCCAGCAGCACCGGTGGCTTT
Organism: Candidatus Zhuqueibacterota bacterium; assembly: GCA_016927835.1. Lineage (GTDB taxonomy): Bacteria > Zhuqueibacterota > Zhuqueibacteria > Thermofontimicrobiales > Sulfurfontimicrobiaceae > Sulfurfontimicrobium. Next base: position 8,335 of record JAFGMA010000227.1, read on the forward strand.
GCCGGCACGTAATCGACGCCGTCGCTTTGGGTATGTGACGGGGTTGCCCGTTTGGGATCGATATCGAAATGCCGCGTCAGGAACCGTCCGTACCAGATGTAACCGATAATCATCGCTGCGATGGAAATGAGAATGAGCCAGGATGCGTACATCTCCTGATCCTCCTTAAAATTGTTCAAACAATGCGTCTGCAAAAAATACCTGCTCCGGAAGTGCCAGAGCGTCCGTCACAGGAAGCTGTCTGTCCGGATGAATCTTATCGCGGGATTGTATCGAATTTGAATTTCAAACAGCACTTCACACACGAATTATTTCCTGCTGACTGACAGCCAGGTTGTATTTTTATCCAAAACAAATAAAATAAATCAACTGAATTACAGCAAATAGACCGCGATTAGCCCCAGCAGTCCGACAAGCGTAACGTAATACAACGTTGGCAAAATCGTCTTCCGAAGCGTCAATCCCTCTTTTCCCAGCAAGCCCACTGTTGCTGAAGCGGCGACCACGTTATGGATCGCAATCATATTGCCCGCAGCCGCGCCCACTGCCTGGAGTGCCACGACGACAGTCGTCGAAATCCCTAAGGTTCGGGCAACGCTATGCTGAAACAGACTGAACATAAGATTGCTTACGGTATTGCTGCCCGCAATGAACGCCCCCAATGCCCCGATTGACGGCGCAAACAGGGGCCAAACACGCCCCACATTTTCGGCAACCCATTGCGCCATCGCGACTGGCATGGCAGGCAATCCAGGGGAATTCACTCCGGAATTCATATAAATGCGGACCATGGGCACGGTGAATATCAGCACAAATCCGGCACCAAGCAATATTTTCCCGGATTCGGTCACCGCTGCTTTCAATTCGGTGGGTTTCATCCGGTGCAAGAAAAATGTGACAGCCACGACGAATAAGAGAATCGTGCCAGGCAAATAAAACGGTTGGGACGATGGTGTAATGCCGGTTCCTAAAACATCTTCCCATTGAATAGTCACCGATTTCAACAAACTGCCAAATGGCAACTGAGGCAGGCGGCTGAGAACCAGCAATAGCGCAACCAGCACGTAAGGTGACCAGGCTAGCCAGGTGGACATCGTTTTTCCCTGCTGGTTATCCAGTTCAATTTTAATCTGTCCGTTCCATGCAGAATCCCATTGCGTTTGAGGTGCAAAATCCCAGGTGTCGTTCGGTAGCAGAAATTTTTTTCTCGCTGCAAACGTGACAATTGCCAGCCCAATCAGCGAGCCGATCAATGACGGGAATTCGGGTCCCAGGAAAATTCCGGTCAGGGTATACGGGATCGTAAATGCCAACCCTCCGAAAATTGCAAAAGGCAAAATGGACAAGCCTTCGGACCACGATTTCTTGCGCCCGAAAAAGCGGGTCATCATAACGATCATCAGCAGCGGGATCAGCGTTCCGGTAATGCCATGAAATATCGCGGAGTTTGCAGCAATTTTGCCCAGGTACTGGTCAAAACTCACTCCTGCGGTGGCTAAATTAGCCGTGAGTTCAGGATTCTCCAAACCGCCCCTCACTCCGATCAATATGGGCGTACCGCATGCGCCGAAAGTCACCGCCGTGCTTTGAATCATCATCCCCAGCATCACCGCTGCCATTGCCGGAAAGCCGAGTGCCACCATCAGCGGAGCGGCGATAGCTGCCGGTGTGCCAAAGCCGGCAGCGCCTTCGATGAACGAGCCAAAAAGCCAGGCGATAATAATCACCTGCACCCGGCGATCGCTGCTGATGCTGGTGAATCCGCTCCGGATAGCGGTCACTGCCCCGGAATGCTTCAAGGTGTTTAGCAGCAAAATCGCGCCGAAAATGATCCACAAGATATCGAACGTGATAAACAATCCCTGAATCGTGGAAGCCGCCACCCGCATCCAATCCACGTCCCAGATGGCTAACGCGATGATGGCGGTCAGCACATAGACAATCGGCATTGCCCATTTGGCTTGCCAACGCAGTCCCACCAGCAGCACTGCGGCAACGACAATCGGTGCGACGGCTAATGCAGCCTGAATCGTAAGGGTCATCGTAATTCCTTGTATGCAGAACCAGCTAGTTGATCCCTAAATAGAGTCTTTCGGGTTTTGTCATTCCCGCACGTTTTAAGCGAGGTGCCGCCCACGGGAATCCATTATTCAGATAGTCAAATGGATGCCCGATAGAAGCATTCGGGCATGACAGAACCGGAGTAGCGCTTCTTGATTTTGTATTAAATTTTAAAAATTACTGCTTTTCGAGCAGACTCAATAGAGTCTGAACGAAAACTAGCATCTTCATGCTGAGCGAAGTCGAAGCATATTTTAAAAACAATGACTTATTACCCTTCGACTTCGCTCAGGGTGAAAAGATATGTACTTTTCGGTCAGGCGCAAAATATCCTATGGCGTTTTCTTTTTCAACAGCTAAAATACCCGAGCCAGCAATTCGAGCGTCATGAACAGCTCTTGTCTGAATGTATCCCGAAAAATATCGCTGTGCTGCGGTTGTACGGTGCGATATGTTGCATGGAGCCGGAACGTGCCCAACGACGCCGTTCGAACGGAAATCATTAAATTGATCCGGTGCCCGACCGAGTCGGTTAAATAATAAGTAATATCTTTCGAGCGCAACACTGAAACCGGTGTAATCATCTGGCGCGAAACCGATTCGTCGGAAACATTCATCTTGCCAAATCCATACGACAAGAATGATTGCAGACCATCTCGCCAGCGAATATCAATACCGAACCGGGTTTGCCATTTGCGGCGATCAGCGCGCCAATCGATCTGGCTGTAATAATCGCGGTAATCGATCTTCGAAACGACGAGTCCCCCTTCGCAACTCAACCGCATCTTCGAATTCAACTCACAGTCAATTCCGGCTGCATAGTCACTTGAAGGGATATCTGTTTCACTGATTACCACATCAAACAACGGTTGCCGCGCCCACATCGATTCTGAAAAATAGCGGTATTTCAATCCCATCGATATTCCTCGGAGGAGTCCCCAATATGCCTGAAATCCGCTTTCGTAAATTCGGTTTTGCCAATAGCCTTCCGGTTGCGGTACGTTCAGATTATCATGAATATCGACTTGCTGTACACCGCTGCCGGCGTGAATGGCAATGCTGTTGCCGTGAGCGCCCTTATAGGTGAGCGAACCATGCGCAGCGTATTCATCAAAACAGGCGTTGCGGCTTTCCGTTTTTTTATTGAATTCTAGCGGCAAATCGTACCCGCGAAATTTGTACAGATGTGTTTCCTGGTACAGGGCAGCCTTGTCTTCTCGGTAATAAATTTCTTCAATATTATCATTGATTTGAAAAACAGCGCCTGCTGTTAAATTTGAAGCAAGCAAATACCCGAATCCGGTCGAAAATGCAATATCCCGGTGTTTTGATGTGGGTTTGGGAGAAACCTGTTTCAAACCTTCGTCCACGTAATATGCCAGCGATACCCCAACGTTGAATCTTGTGCAGAGCCGTCGCCAGTATTCGGCGGTCATGGCGATACCGTTGTAGCGTGTTTTTCCGCTGGTACTGTCACCCAACAGGAACGGCATCCCGAACCGCGCATCTTTCGTAGCGAGCCAGTTCCAGTCATCCCTGACCAACTGCTGGAATCCAAAGCTGCCCCTGAAAATCTGTGAATCGCCGATGCGCTTTTTGCCGGACACACCCAACCGCGAATATTCGACCTGTCCCGCTGCGATAAAAGGTTTGAAATCCCCGCTTGTGCTGTTGTAGGTCGAACGGATATACAGCAGTTCTTCATCGGCATCGTAATTGAGAAATGCCGGATTATGAAAAAGGTAATACGCCGGGTGCTGTTCGCCGGCTTCTCCAATTGTATCGAACATACATTGAGGCGACTGACAGGGCGTTTCGCTATGAATCAGTAAAAAAAGCAAAACGATTATTTTCAACACGATTTCAAGATTTTTTGCCATGATTGCATTTTGTGTTTGACTCGTTCTTAGGTGCAATTCTATAATTTCGGTGATTGTATAAATAACATAATATAATGATATTTAAAAAATAAAAGTGCTTAAAATATGACAATTTACGAATCAATTTGAGAACATTATTTCGGAATAGGTGAGCTTCATTCTTACCCATCCCCTTGCCCCTTCCCTAAACAATAGGGAAGGGGAACTAACCCTCGGGTTCTCTCCCCTTCCCTTGTTTTAAGGGAAGGGGCGGGGGATGGGTTAAACGATCACACCTAAATATCGTCTTTACGAATTAAAGACTTACACCTTAGTAGCTCTGTAATTACTGGATTGCACCCTCGTTCTTCGCAGGAACTGCATGTATAGGTTTGTAAAGCGCACCAGGTTCCCTGTGTTTTGCTACTGCTGATGATGGTACTCCGGTGTCGGCGCGTCAATCACCCGGAAATCCAGCGATGAGTTGTCATCATCTTTCAGGATCAGCTTGCCATCTTTCAGCAATACAATGCGCTCCATCGATTTGCCGGTATAAAATTCAATGCCGCCCGTTGCGCCGGCATCGATTGATTCGTGGATTTTTTTATCGCTCAGAAATGTCGGGTCATCCAGGTATTCCACACCATCGATGATACAACCGGTGGGAACCAACAAATGCTCATTGCGATAAGCGAGTGAATCGGGATGAATCCGGGCGATCATCAGGGCATCTTTTTCGCCGCCGATGAGCCAATCATTGCCGCTCACTTGCAGGATCCGAATCATATTCGGGATCGCGGGATTATCGATATCCGGCGATTCGGGCTTGTAAAATTCGAACCTCACCGCCGACAAGTCCACACTGAACGGCGCGTTGATGCGATGGTCGATAGCGTCTTCGGCGCAAACCGCAAACTGACCCGGCTCCAGCGGATATTCCGTCCCGCTGCCCGGAAAAATCCAGATATTTTTGGAATAGACAAAATCCGGATCGCGCACGATGTAGCGACCGCCAACGACGATGAGCAAGCTATCGAGGTAAATGGTGGAATCGGATTGATTGTAAACTTCCAGATATTTGTCATGATAGTACAATCCGGCTTCCGGCGGTCCGCAGGCGTAAATTTCACTGATAACCAGTTCCGAACCGGTGGCAACCGCGAACATCGGTACGACGAGTGCCGAATCCACATCAGCGCGAAGCGTTATCACTCCCCGCGTTGTATTCTTCAATTTGATATGTGAGTTGGGAAAGCCGATAATCTGCTGCATTTCATCGGCTTTCATTTCACGCACCGCGGAAATGAAATAGTCATCGGAAAGTGCGTTTCCCAGTTGAATCGTTCCGGTCGAATCGGAAATCAGGTTCATTTCAATTCCCAGCGTTTTGGATTTGAGCAACACATCGGCATCTGCCACGCCAGGAGTTCCTTTGAGCTGCACCATATAGCCCGATCGATCTTCCAGAAAAATTTGAAAGCGCGTGTTTCGCTCAATCGCCTGCGGCTTTTCTTTTATATTGAGAATTCCCTCGCATGAAACTATGAAGAAGGCCGCAAACCAGGCACACCCAAGCCATATCTTTAAATTAAAAGTTAATTTGTGCATTCGTATTCTTAAAAGTTGGGAAAGGTACTGCTAAATTCCAGCCCAAAAAAGAGTTCGGGATTTCGCCGGATATATTCCGGCATATTTGGCGCCGAACGCTGTCTAAGATAAAGCGGACGGTGATTGAAAAAATTGTTCACGAAAAAAGACACCTCGGCTCCCTTCCACAGCGACTTGCTCACTTTGACATTGAACAGCAGCAGGTTTGGCGGATCCTCCTCCAGCAATTCATACGGTCTATATGAACGGCGCAGACGAATGTATTTTTCATCCCCACGCTGTGCTTCATCGATGAAAATCATTTCGCCCTTTTCGCTGAAATATGCCTGTGCCAGCGTATCGGCAAGACCGCGCCGCCCATCGATTTCATTTATGCTATGCTGAACATGCAGCGTCACCCAGATTCCAAGTGTTTGCACCTGGATATAGAACCGGTAATTGAATAACAATTTTTTATCATAGTTCTCATGCCGCGTGTAAAATGGTATCACATCCATCTCCAGTTCAGGGCTGTAGCGGATGGAACTGGAGATCAGGCTATTGATTCCGTTCTCGGTCTCCTGATACGCGGCATCGAGTGAGATAACCGTGTGAATCACAGGCAGTCGCCTGGTTTTAAATGAGAGTTCCACACCGCGGCTCTTTAGCCAGCCATTATTTTCGTAGCGATTAAAATCATAAAATAGCGTGTCCTTCGCCCACGCGCCCTCGAGATGGGGCCAGGCAGGAAAGGCGTTTTTGCTCAGTATCAGCGGGAAGCTCACCGAATTAAACATATCCTTTGTATCGTTCCAAAAACCTGTCAAGGTGAATCCGAGTGGTCCTGCCTGCTGATCAAGGCTGATTTCATATTTTGTTTGCGAATAGCCCTTCAATGTTTTATTTGAACGATCGCGCAAATAGGTTGAAATGATGGAAAAATTCTGCTCCGGTTGCAGCGGATCAACCACAGCGACCGTGTCCACAATATCGAAATAGGCGATTCCCGGGTAAAGCATACCCAATGGCGGTGATTTAGATGTTGCGCCGTAGCCTGTTCGAAGCTGGGTATCCTCAAACAAATTCACTGAAAAATTCAATCTCGGATTGAGAAATGTACCGTTATGCGATTCGATAAAATCACCGCCGCGCCAGAGTCCGCTGAAATTCATGCCGGTGGGACGATAGGCTTCGTATCGGAAACCCGCCTGGAGCGTGAACGGTTTCAGCAGCCGCCCCGTGATTTTATCCTCGGCGTAAAAGCTGAGTGTTTGATATGCCGGCAGGTCAGCATATCTGCGCAAGCGAATGGCTTGTGTGCCGAGAATCGGGGGATACAGCGGATCGAACACCAGCCCATCCCCTTTATTGAAATCATTGCGCCAGGTGAATCCCGCCAGCATTGTGTGGAAAAAGGACGGCGTGCCGAATTGGCGGCGGGTTGAGAGATCGGCGAAAAGGTCCCAGGCATCACCTTTGATCCATTTTTTCCCGAGGTACGTTCCGAAGACGATGACGCCTTCCTGCGCACCTTCATTCATGCGATCCGACAACACCAGATTATCCCGGGAAACCAGTTGCTGGAGATACGAATTCTGATGGGTGTATGAAACGGAGAATGTACCGGAAATATTTGAAAGCGCCGACAATCGATACAAAGCCTTTCCCGAATATTTGAAATTATAATCCCGATTGTACCAGGCTTCGCGCAAGGCATATCCGGGTTTTTCCTTGCTTTCATCGATTGCAGTAGTGAAATAGAGCGAATTTTTTATGTCATACAGCGCAGCTTCTTTTCGGGCGCTCAACTGACCGGCGAAACGCGTGTACCCGTCATCTTCAACGCGAACATCCCGTTCGGAAAGCGCCATGTTAAAATTGCCATTGATGATCCACTGGCTCAAGGTGACGCCGCGGGAGACGTTGGCTTCGTAAAGATGAGGATTATATTTGATTTTGGCGCGAAACGGTTCCGGTTTCGATTTGGTTTTCACCTTCATGATGCCATCGACCAGATCGCCATATTGCGCCGAAGGGATGCCGCGTATGATTTCAACTTCCTGGATATTTTCCGCAGGGATCGCCCGCAAATCCGCACCGCTGACACCGGAGGTATACCCGATGCCTACCTGCATATTGACATTGTTGCTAACCGGCACCTCGTCCAGGATCAATTGCGTGCCCAGCGATGTTCCGCCGCGAATTTCTGCACTCGCCGGATAATGCAAATTCGGATTGGTAGTTTTTTCGCCGGGTAACAACTGCATCACATCACCCAGGCTGGACGCCTGGATGTGTTCGATTTCGCCGGAATGGATAACGGATTTGGTCTCGGGATCAAGCGGGATGAATTCCTGCGGTGCGATAACTGTGATTTGTCCCAGTTGAATCGCGGTGCTTTTCAAAACAAATTTTCGCTGAACCGTCTCCCCTGCCCTGAGCTGCACTTGCGCCTTCGACGTTTCGTACCCGATAAATTTCACCAGCACGGTATATGGACCGGGCTCGAGGGATATTTCGAATTTTCCCTCAAGATTGGAGGTTGTGCCGCGATTATTTTCCTGAATGATAATATTGGCATAGGGCAACGGTGCCCCGGTTTCATCGAGGATCAGTCCGGAGATCAGCGCCTTTTCTTTAGCCGATGCGAGCGTGCCTACGAATAATAGAACCAACAAACAGCGTAAAATTTTCATGAATCGAATTTACATGTACAGTTGAAGCGTGAATCCGGCAAAGAGTAATTTTCAATACACAAGCCGAAGTAATTTCGAATTAATAGCACGATATTCCGATGAATTTCCGTTGAGCCATACCGCACTTGCAGCCTGTGGAAATCGCTTTCAGCGGCACATCGTTTGTTTGCACGTAACAAGTAGTGTCTGAATTAAAACTAACATTTTCGTGCTGAGCGAAGTCGCAGTACAACGCAAAAACAATGTCTTATCACCTTTCGACTTCGCTCAGGGTGAAAAAATATTGACTTCTCATTCAGGCTCCAAGCTCTCAGATTGTGACTAAAATGAATAGGACAATCCAATCCTGAAATCAGGTCCGCCGAAACTTACTTTTGGATAGGGCACGAGCTCATTGTCGAGTTGAATGCTTTCAGTCTCATCATTACCCTCATCATCTTCTTCACCGGTTTTCACATCATATTTCCACTTATTGAAAGTCATCCCCATATAATCGGCTTCGCCAAAAATATTGAATTTGCCGAGATTCAATCGAACACCGATTTGAGCGAACCATTCGAAAGCAGCCGATGACAGATCATTATCATTTCCCTTGCTCAATTTACTGAGCACGCCGGATTCGGGAGTTTGCATCGCGATTCCGAACCCGAGACCGACGCCCGGATAAACATACAGAAATTCCGGGAGAATTCCGAAATGATGCGATAGCGACAGGTCGAAAATCAACGCGCTTAAATCTTCATTCAAATGTGCAAAACCCACAGAAAAATCAGCCGCATTATCATTCACAATGTCATAATAGCCCAGATTTATTTTTACAATTGAAGCCACATCCAGATCTGATTTCCCTGTATAATCTACGGTAACCTCCGTTTTATCAATATACTTATGATCCACTGTTCGCGTTAATTTAATATTATTCGCTTCTGCGGTAATGGGTGCGATTGTATAGGTCAATCCCAGGCGAAAGCCGCTCATCCAGCGGTTCATTTCCCGGAGCGCCATACCTTCCTTAATAATATAACGACCCTTCAAAATCTTCGCGCGCGCAAATCGGTCCTGAACGCTGGTGACATAAATGATGCCTCTTTGAACTTCGGCACGACCATAGGATTCCCCGGTTTCTGAATCCACAAATTCCTCGCCAACTTCGAGCACCTTGAAAGTAGTGCCTTTTTTCAAGCCGACATCCTGTCCCAGGTTGATCACCACTTCGCCCCAGCTTTTCTTCACGATCGATGCTTCGAGTGCGACTTTTTCCTTGAGTTCGCGAATCAGGTGTCCGGATTCAACTCTGCTGAAATCGCCAATCAAACGCGCTTTCGCGGTATTATTTTCAGCGCTAACGATCCTCAAAGTACCGATTCGTTCGGTTTCGGCGGTGATATCGGGTTTTTGATCGGCTTCTACCTCGCTCTTTTTGATTGCCAAAATTTCAAAATTCATCCCTCGCTTCACACCGAGCGATGTTCCTCTGTCGATAATGGCATTCGAATGGTCGATAGATTCAATGAATGCCTGAATGGCGAAGTATTTGAAAAATCCATCTACGACCTTTTCCGCTACTTCATCGAGCGCCTCGAAGAATGCCGTGCGCTCATTTTTTCCTTTTGAGCTTCCGCCGGCTTCCACGGCTTCACTGTAGACACCGGTTTCAACATCCAGCATTTTGAGGGTAGCCTGCACTTCCGCATCATAATATGCGTCGGCAGTTTTTTTGCCCTTTTTATCGTATTTTGCAGAATGGTATTCACTCGAATTTTGAGTGAAATTGCCAACGATGAATTTTTGCACACCTGCAATGCGACCGAACTCAACGACGGACGCCTCATCGATGGCACCGGACATTTGCAAGCCCTGCTCTTCCATGATCTTGCTCAGATTCTCTCGATCGATTACATTGAAACGATACGACTGAATGATCCGGGTCAATATCTTGTCTGTCAGCGCATTTTGATAGGTGATCGCATTCAATCCCTTCCATCCGGTACAGGGCACAACTGCTATATTCTCTTTTTCCGCGTTTTGCGCGATGCCCTGCCCGTAAATCAAATAGAGCACAAAAATGGTTGATGCAATTTTGAGATATTTCATCATGAAACCCTCCTTCTGGATTTATGATAAACTGGCATTCAAATTGACATAAAACTGATATGACTCTCCCCCAAGCGGCGCAACAGGAAGTATTCGCGTAACATACACCGAGGTGAGCTAATCTAAAGATCGTATCTAATCAGTTTTCAGGCACTTATTAGAGCAGCTTCTCGGGTCGATATTTCCTGATAAGTGTTAAATAAATGTAAATATAATGGCAATGAAAGTCAAGCGTTTTTTAAGGTTGAAAGCAATGTTTCAATGAGGATAGATGCGATTGAATTTGCATTATAATGGAGGATCAGAATCGGAACCTACTTTTCATACGATTTTGGGAGAAGACCGATCCTGGCAGCGACGTCCTGATCCTGCCAGAATTGGTGGATCGAGTATTAAATTGAGCTAAAATATTCGCTTTGAGCTGAGTTTTTTCAGGCGGATTTTGGCGGCGGTGAATTTTGAATCGAGTTGGAGTGCCTGACGATAATATTTTTTTGCTGCTGCGATATCGCCATGGTCCTCAGCGTCAACACCCTGGGAAAATGCTTTCACAGCCTCGATGGATAGATCACCGGTTTCATCGAGTTTTGCTTTTTCGCTTTTTGTCAGTTTGATATCCAGATTTTTCAACACATTTTTGGTTAATTTTGAGATGAGCTCGAGGATCTTCTTTGTTTTTCCTTCCGCTTTTCCGGCATTGAGCGTTCGACCCGTTTCAACATGTACAATGCGTGCATCGAGTCGAATTTTATCGCCAAAAGCCACCATGAATGATCCGAGAACCAGGTAATGGGCACCAACGATCTTTCCGACTTTAACCTGTGAACCTTGATCGATTAATCCCGATTGCGAGAGTGACATTTCTTCAACAATCGAATTGAGTTGCTGCCGTTCCACGACGGTAAGCAGTTCAATTTGACTTAATTCTGTAATAAACATTTCAGCAATTCCTTTTGACAGGGTGCTGAATTCGTCCTTCTTAATCAAGCTGTTATTCGAAAAATCCAAAACCGCCAGCGTTTTGGGGGATTCGGCAGACACAGCGATAGAACAGAGTAGCCCCGCGAGAACCAAGATAATCATCGATTTCATGCAATATCCCTTTCGCTAAATTGTTTGAATTGCAAGCTATTTGAGAAGATGGAATAATTTGCGTATTAAAAACTATTGATCGCTATTTCAATTCCGACTTGCGATCAAACCATGTGCAATTTATTCCATTTCCTAAAACATATATGAAATCCCCATTACGCTTTCAATCCCGGTAACACTGCTGGCGTTTGACCCGCCTCCCAAACGACCGAAGAGTACCTTCAAATCCCCGGTGATTGCAAATACACTGGAAATATTATAATCGACGCCCCCTCCGAGACCGAAGAGTGCGGCATCACCGGTTTTCAATTCATTTTCGCCATACGCTCTTAGTTCAACCAGAATGCGCAACCCTGTACGTTCATTCATAGTATAGCGTGCCAGTCCGTCGATCTCCGCCTGGGGACCATTTGAATTTTTGACTTCGGGCTTCAGACTCGTCCCTGCCCAGGTTTCGTTTTTACCTTTTTGCCTGAGCACGCCGCTAAAATAGAATGTCCATAACTTGGCTTGCATGAGGTATCCAGCGCTGACACAAACTTTGCTGCCGGATGCGAATTGCTCTCTGCCGCGAATTTTATCAGCCAAATAATAGGTATAGAGTAAATCAAATGTCAGTTTGGAATTGTCGGTTACCGCAACATCCAACCCCACACTGGTGCTGATCTGATCGCCGGGATCATAATTATCAACACTGTTTTTAATTGGATTATACTTGGCGCGAAATACATAATTTACGCCGAAACCGGTGACGAATTTTTCACTCAACGGGTGCGCATAAGCGAATCCACTGCCGACAGTGAATCCCTGTCCGAAAACGGGCAAGCGAAATCTGAAGGCATCGGTGCTTAATACTTTTGACATATCGAATTCATTTGCATCCAATTCATTTGTTCCGCTCGGAACGCCAACGCCAAGCCCGATAAGCATCTTGTTATCGAGAAAGGTGTAATTCGCCCGTATGTAAGTGTCTGATAAACCACTTATTGCCGAATCGCCATACGTTGCCATTCCCGGCGTATTCATAATTTGCACCGTGAAATTCGATGAAACAGGGTAGAATAGCTCGGTGGGACCTGTTACTTGCATTATCGACTGATCCACATTTTCGACACTATAGCTTTGTGTGACCAGGGAGGTGCGGAATATCCTTTTGCGCTGACCAATCGTAGAATAATATTGACTAGAGACCGCAAACGGAAACATCAACAATGCAATAATTAGGAAGCGTTTCATTATCAATCTCCATTCTGGAATTTAACAGTCAATCATTTAACATCTTCATAAAAATTTAGCCTGAAAGACAGCAGGATGCAGCGGAACAGCAGAATCCTTTAGGTTAAAAGGCTAGGGGCGTTTGCCCTTTCTGCGTTTCCGCTGCACCGGTGATTTATTTTAAGAGAGTCATTTTACGCACCTGGACCTTTCCCTCGGACCGAAGCCTGACCAGATAAACACCGCTGGCAACCGGTTTGCCGAGATCGTTTGTTCCATCCCAGATGATAGCATGTCGGGCAGCACGCAATTCGCCATCGACAAGTGTTTTGACATGTTGCCCCAATATATTGTACACCAGGAGCGTCGTATGTGACTTTTTAGGCAAGCTGAATAGTATCTTGGTGACCGGGTTGAACGGATTCGGATAATTTTGTGCCAGTTCAAATTTCAAAGGCTGCAGCGGAATCCCATCGCAATTTTCTTTGATGAATTCCTCATCTCCGGCTATCGCCTTAAACCGTCGCACAAAAGATTCTCCCGGGGTAACGCTGAACTCATAATGATCGACTGTTTTAAGATTAATGGCAATTTCGTCTGCCAAATCGAACAGGAACATCTCCTGATCCTCTGGCAATTCAACCGTTTGCTTGAATTTCAATTCAACCGTTTCATCGAATTTGGTAATCGCCCCATCGGCGATCAGGTTCCAGATATATCCGCGTTCGCCGGCTGCCCGCACATCGATGGCGTAGTCGCCTGGCATGGTTTTCCAATCCGAATTATCAACGCGTAGCCGCACATAAAATCCGATAGGGGGCGGCTCGCATGCGTCATAAGAATCCCTGACATTCGATGCACCGGCTGCAACCGCAAGCAAATTATCTTTATCGGTTACTTTTCCACAGCGCGCATCAATCGTGCAAGCAAGCTGTACCTCCTCGAATTCGCTCATAATCGACGTCGGACCCGATGAAATCTCTTTGGCGACGCCAGGGATATATTCTTTCGCCGGAATCAGAATCTTCATCGGTTGCGCCGAGTTATTCACAAAATAGCCTTCCCAGGGTTTCATAACCGGTGAATTCAATTCATAACCTTGGTCCTTCGGATTATAGTAATAAAGATTGGAAATAAAAGTGGTGTCTTTTTTTACCGAACTCCAGGCTACGTGGAACGGAAACGGATTGCCTATCTGGCTCCAGCCGGTTGGCAGGACAATTTCGAACGAATCGCTGCTGGAAGCGGAATATCCGCTGTCGGCGTCAATTGTTATATTCGGTTCCCAACTTACGAGCCAGGCAGCTTCACCGCGTGCGAAAAGCTCGGAAGAAGCGCTCTCTTCAGGTTTCATCTCAGTGTAACGTCCATAATTGTACATGCCCGCCAGAGAATACCATTTGAACAGGCGCCAATTATATTCATCGTAACGCTTGAAATCGTCGACCAGCACTTTTTCCACGGATTTATCGTTTAAATTATACGGCACTGAAATCATGCGATAAATCTCGCCATAAGATTTAAACGGCGCAACTTCGCCGGCGGTGGAAACCGTCAGCCATGCCAGGCTTGTGGTATCATTGCCCACGGGATATTGAATTTTTCCCAGGTTGGACTGCAAATCTAGCCGATATTGAACTCCTCTGACGGTTACCGCGTCTGCCGGAATCTCCAGAGTTAAAGTTGAGTCTGAACTTTCAGCGATAATCTGTTCTTTGAATACTGAAGATCCGCCGGGAGCATATTTAAATTTGCCGCTATTAATACGCGCATTGGCGGGTTCGATACGGAACTGTAATGTCTTTTTCGACCGGGTTTTTGCGGTTGTCGCCTGAGTGAGCGCAATTGTCGCAACATTGGGCACACTGGTTGACCGCCGATTGATATTGTAAATCATTATTTCATCGATAATGCCGTTGAACGGATCGACCTGTGCGCCAGTGTAAACGGTGCGCCCAAGGTAGGTATGGCTCAAACCATCGGGCAGCTCCCGGTTGTAGAAAAATTGCGCCCGCACTTCTCCGTTTACATAGACGTAAATCGAATCGCTCAAGAATCGTGTTGATATAAAATACCAGTTGTCGAGCGCGAGTTGAAAATCGGGTATCGGAAATGTATTATCGAAATACAATACGACCAATGACAGAGTGTTTGAAAGATACAATCCGTGCCCGAAAGCGCCATTAGCGGATTTATTGCTGAAAATCGTTTGTGAACCGCCTGTCGTGCCCATGCATTTAAGCCATAAATCAACGGTTAACGGCGTATTATTGACATTCACTTCCAAATCAGCATGGTCGCTAAGCCCATTGAAACGTAAGGCTTTACCTTTAATGCCATCGACTAAAGTTGCGCCTTGAATCACTGCTCGCCGACCGTACATACTGGCATCGTAAATCGTATCGCCGGATATCCGCTCGAAGGACCAGCCGGCTACCAGGGAATCGAGTTGCGACCATCCGTAGAGTGATGAAAACCAACTCGATTTGCTGTCCGTAGCCGCGGGAGGCGGCGCAGAGCTCCCCGCCCAATAATACCACCAATAAGCGTCAGGGGAGTCCCAGTTGTCGTTTCCGGCAGCAATGATCGAACTGCCATCGATTTGAACTTCGCAGTCGAATCCGCCGGTATCTTGCTGATTAAAAATCTGCACTGCAATTCGATTTCGGCCCAAATTCAGATAGGGCAGAATATTCTCGCTTGGCCTCCAATTCCACATTTGCCACGAATCACCGCTCCAGTCGAAAGCGAGAATTCCATTAATAAACACATACGCGCCTTCGTTGTAGGTAATTCTCATAATAGCCGATTGCGGCGAATGATACAAATCAAAATCTCTGATAAACCAGCAGCGCGATTGACCGGTGCCAAGCACCGAACTGGTTGAATTTGTGCCCAGATTTGCACCGAAAGGCGCCGAGGCATACGTCCAGCTATCACCTAATTGGAAATTGCCGCTGGTATCCGGAATCGCGGTTCCCCGTAGCACAACCGTTGTCACTGAGCTGTACTCATCATCGCTCAGCAGTTGCAATTGCCCGAAGTGAGTCCCATGCTGTATCGGATGAAATATCACTTCCACCGGAGCGCTTCCCCCCGATACGATTTTGAGGGTATTGGGAGATGCACTGAAGGCACTGCCGTAGGTTGTATAAATATTATTTACATTCAGCGTCAAATGTCCGTCATTGGAGACTGTCAGCGTGTTTATCCGCCGGCTGCCGGTGACAATTGTTCCGAAATTCAGCGTATCCGGCTGAACGAGAATTAGCGATCCATTATATTCTACCGACTTCGCGTGAATTGGCACTTCATACGTGGCGCTGTCAGGATCATTGCTGATGATTTGCATGATTGTATCGATCGCCGCTATCCTTGTTGGCGCATACGTGATACTCACCAGCTTTGAATCACTTGAAGCCACGGTGAGCTTTATCGGAGAAATTGTGAATTGATCGGCGCTTCCGGATGAGGCAATTTTGATATTACTCACAGATAAAGTCTTTTCGCCGTCATTTTTTACATAGAAATTTTGTTTCACTTTGCGCTTGATCGCTGTGCTGCCGAAATCAATTTCCGGATGAGAAACTGAAATATCCGACGGATTCAGCTTTCGTCCCTCTCCAGCAAGCGATATTTCGACTTCGCGATTTTTCGGATCATCGCTTTGGATCGTGAGGGTGCTGCTGAAGCTCTCATTGGTGGAATCGGCTGTACTGGGTGTTGGCTGAAAGTACAGCAGAACGACTTGCCCGCTCCCCGGATTGATATTGAATGTCGTTTGAGGATGCATCGCTGTAAAAAGGGAATTCGAATTTGAAATCGAATTAATTTTCAGAATCGTCTCACCAATATTTGAAATTATCAGACTCGTGCTGCCGGTTCTGCCCCAACCAATGGATCCAAAATCAATCGATTCCTGCCTGATGGAGATTTGCTGAGGTGTAAAATCCCGCCCGATCCCCAGCATTCCTATTTCTACCGAATCATTGAGGGGATCATTGCTGAAGATTGTCAACCGCGCGTTGAATGTATCCTTTTGAACCGGGTGAAATGACACGGTGATCAATTTGCTGCCATACGCCGGCACAACCAACGATGTATCGCTCACGCTGAATTGACTATCACTGGAAACAATATTGGTAACAATGAGCGAATCTTCGCCTAAATTACTGATAAACAGATTGGCGGACACGGTTGTATTAACCGGAATTTCACCGAAAATCAAGCTATCCGGAGACACCATAATATGCTGTGCTGTCAACGTATGTCCGGTTCCGGAAACAGGAATCTGGTACGCCGAATGATTGGAATCGTTATTATATAGCACCAACGCCCCGTTTGCCTCACCTTCGCTCACCGGCGTAAAGGTTACAGCAACCCGCTGCTCCATTCCAGCCTGTACTGTGAATGTAGTCGTGCCCACAGCAAATTGGCTGTCGCTTGAAGATATGGATCGCACTTCCAATAGCTCATCACCGTCATTTCTCACTGAAAGATACCGGGTACTGCTTTGCCCGATATTAACGGAGCTAAATTCTAATGATCCCGGATAGACGGTTATTTGTTGCTGTTTCAAGTCTCGCCCCACACCGGATACAGAGACAATGAGCCGGGAGCTGTCGGGGTCGTTATTGGTAATTGCCAATTGTCCCGTGATTTCTCCGACCATAATGGGACGGAAAAATACACTGAGCGACATCGTGGCATTCGGTTCCAATTGGTACGACTTGCTGCTAATTTCGAATTGATCGTTATTGGATGAAATATCATAAATCGTTAGCGGCATTTCACCGATGTTTTGGATATACAGATATTTCCATTGTTCGCGCCCGACTGCCACCGAATCGAATTTCAGATGACGGGTGGAGACCGATACTTTGGGATTGCTGCGTACGCGTCCTACACCAATGAGCGGGATTCTCACGGTTTCCTGAGCCTCATCATTCGATGTAATGACTGCCTCCCCTCGAAATGTATCAACACTTGTCGGGCTGAATGCTAACTGGACATAGCGGTCTGCACCAGGCAAAATGGTGAACGCAGTTGAAGGCGATGCGGTAAAATGTGCATCTGTGGTGGCGATGTTGCTAACCTGCAAAGATTCTTCGCCCTGGTTGGAAAGCAAAATCTGTTGCGAGGTGGTTAATCCTTCGCCCACCTGTCCGAAATTGATATTTTCAGGACTAACCACAAGCGTCTGTGGAATGACGCGCCGACCGAATCCGAATAATGAAATTTCTTTGATAGGCACTTCCGGATCATTGCTTGAAATCGTTAATTCTGCCCTGACCGTGTCTTCGGTTGTCGGCGCAAAAGTGACATAGATGTACCTGCCGGCAGAAGGTTCCAGTGTAAAGCCGCTTTCATTCACCAGATAGCGAATATCGTTTGCGAGTATGCTATGGATAGTCAATGCGATTTCGCCGGTGTTTTGTATCCAGAGAGGCAATTGCTTCTCCTTTTGAATACCCACTGAGCCAAAATTCAACTGGCTCGGTGACGAATACAATTTTTGGCGATAAAGATCGCGCCCACTGCCGCTTACGGGCACTTGAATAATGCTTTCGTCCGGATCGTTTGAACTAATCTGCAGCTCTGCCTGAACTTTAGTATAATCGGTTGGTGTGAACGACACGATCACCAGTTGCTGGCTATTGCCGGGCACGATGAAGGCGGTTTGATTGACAGTAAACCGGGTATTGCCGGAAGTAATGTTCGATACCGTCAATTCTCTTTCGCCTGCATTCCGAATCCATAAATGCAAATTGGCGCGTGTTCCGATGGGAATCTGCCCGAAAGCCAACGCTTCGGGATTCGGTGAAATATCAGGGGCGTAGCGTTCCCTGCCAATACCCTGCAGCGTGATTTCCATGGTTTTATCATTGGACCTTATCGTCAATGTCGCACGAGACGTATCCAACTGAGTGGGTCGGAAATAGACATATCGATACCAGCTCTCGCCCGGACCGAGTGTGCCCCCGGTGGTTACAGTGCTGAATTGGGAATCGTCAATTTTCATATCATATACGACCAGGTCTTGTTCGCCCAGATTGCTAACCTGGTAGTATACTCTGCTCTGGCTTTCCAATGCGACTTTGCCGAAATTCCACACCGAGCCGCTATTGCTCACCCACAATTCGGGCTGGCGCAATTCCTTTCCTGTACCTGTAACCGGCACAGCCAGGGTCGCATTGGAATCTGAATTACTGGTGATAATCAGCGACGCCTGCATCGTGCCTACTTTTGAAGCGATATATTTCAGATTAACGCGTTTGTATTGCCCTGCCGTCAGGTTGATCGAATGAATATCGGCTGAAAATTGAGTGTCGGTTTCCTGCATGTTTGAGACAGCCAGTTCCTGTTCACCGATATTTTTAACATAAATATAGCTGGTGGTTGAATCTCCGTAAGGAATGGTCCCAAAATTGACTGATGAAGGAATCACCGAAATCTGGGCATTGTTCGGTTCACGGCTGCTTCCATTCAGCGGAATATTCAATGTGCCCTGAATCTCATCATTGCTGATGATTGTGAGATTGGCATCATACGTATCGACACTCTGCGGCTGAAAGGTGACCGTAATCCATTTTCCAGTGTTGCCGGATAATTCGAAATTTGTTGAATTGACGGTGAAGTTGGAATTGGAAGTATAAATATTTGAAACAACGAGTGCGAGGTCTCCCGGATTGTAAATCCAGAGCATTTCATCCCGCGTCGATCCGACGACAATTTCGCCGAAATCTATATTCTGGCGATTCACAGAGATTTGTGCCGGATTGACTTCCTCGCCCCTTCCGACGAGTCCCAGGTTTAATTCACCGCTATCGGGATCATCGCTGTAGATTGTGAGTGAGCCATTTACCGTGCCCAGGTTTTGCGGCGTGAATGTCACGTAAACATATTTAAATTGCTGGGGTTCGAGTGAAAAACTGGATGGATTCACCGTAAATTGTGCGTCATGCGATTGAATTTGGGACACATTCAATATCAATTCGCCAACATTTTTCACCCAGAAATAACGTGTACGCGATTCGCCGATTTTCACACCGCCAAAATACAGGCTATCCGCGCTCACAAATATATCCTGCTCCTCGACTTTCACGCCTTCGCCGGTCATATTTCTGATGACAGACGGCGTATCCGGATCATTGCTGGCAATTGTCAATTCGGCATCGCTCTTACCAGCAACGGTCGGACTAAAGGTTACGCCCAATTCCACAGTTCTGCCCGACGCTACCGAAAGCTGGCTCGTATCCGGTTCAAATTGGTCGTTTGAACTGGAGATATCTGTGATTGCAAGAGTTTGCTCGCCGCTATTGGTGATGGTAAAAATTTTCCTCGATGAATTTCCCAACTGAATTCTGCCAAAATCCACGGTCGCATTCGGCTGCACCGAAATCGCCGGCGGCGTCTTTTCCCTGCCGATCCCAACCAGCGAGACTTTTGGTGCAGGATTTGTCAAATCGTCGTTGTGTACGGCAATGGTAGCCCGAACCGTATCGACAATAGTTGGTGCAAAGGTAACCTGAACGATCCGTTCCTTGCCCGGGGCGATAACCATGGTATCCGCGCTGACGGTATATTGGGAGTCATCAACACGGATGCTATCGACATACAGATTTTTCTCACCGCTATTTTTAATCGTCACCGGGAGTTCGTCAAAGCTATCGAGAGCGATAATACCAAAATCCAGCGCACTGGGCGAGACAGCAATTTTCTGATCTTTTTGACGTCTGCCCACTCCCACCATCTGAATGAGCGTTTCGGGAGCATCAGGATCATTACTCATGATGGTGAGCGTGCCCCGAATGGTGTCATAAATCACCGGTCGAAATGTGATTGTCAACGTTCGCCGCGCTCCGGGAGCAAGCGTAAACTGGCTGACATCAACACTAAATTGCGATTCATCGCTCTCAACACTGCTGACGGTAAGCTGGGCTGTGCCCTCGTTACTGACTTGAACCTGCATTTGCTTTGTTGCATTGATAAGCACCGAATCGAATTGAACAATTTGGGGATTAACATAAATTGACGGTGTGCGTTCGATATGTTCCAGGTAAAACTTTGTGGTAATCGAATCGGTTTGTACCAGGTATACTTTGAGCAAATCATAATCGGGAGTATACATCACCCCGTTGTGAACGAACGAATGAACATCATTAAATAAATCCATCCAGTCCGATTCGACAGTGCCGGTGGTGGGATTGTATTCAGATTTGCGATATTTTCCATTACTGAATTGCACAACTTCCAGGCGATTCAGTTCGTTCGGGCTAAATGCCGCTTCGCCAATATCATAAACCGATGCCTGGGGATCGCCATCCAGATCATAAATGAAAACCCGCTGCTGCAAGGCATCCGCGTTCTTGGCGAGAATCCAGACGCGATGGTTGATAAAGTCCGCCTTGAGTACCCGATGCGCTCCGAATGGAACATTGATATTGCTGGCGACCAGGTACTCGTCCTTATACAGCGTCCCGACATCATCGCTCTCGATAATTTTCCTGAAGATACTGTTATTTCCGCGTTCGATTAAAAACCAGATACGGTTCATGCTATCCACAGTCAAATCCAAACCTGAAACGGATCCAAGCGTGGAAATTAATTTTGGAGAAATGAACGAGGTTCCCTGCGATGTGTAGCTGGCAAATTCAGCCGCAGACTTGGTCCCGCTGCTGCCGGTAGAGTCCGTTTGCCATACAAACCAGACATAACCATTCTGATCGCATGCCATTTTGGGATAATATGAACCCGTGCCGCTGGAATACGAGGAATTCAAAAATGTCCTGTCAAAACGCACGTTTCCGGTTGAATCGTATACAACGAAATAACCTTTGCTTACACCATTTTCGGATCCCTGTATGGCAACCCAGACGTCACCAGTTTTGGTATTGAGGCACGCGCGCACGGTTTGATATTTACCCGATTGCAGCGCAGTTGCATTTCCGACGACTGTTTCCGATTTATAAACATAACCATCCGGTCTTAAAATTTTCATATAGACCGGCTGCCCACTACCGGGAGACCGCAGATAGAAAGCCCACACTTTCCCATGAGCATCGATGATGACATCTTCACTGTACGAATTGCCCTTACTGGTCAGAATCTGCCAGTTGCCATCAGGCGGGAGATCTTCCCTTGTATCCAGCGAAAAAATGTTGCTCAGACCGATTCCAACATCTGCCAAGGCGCTGTTGAAACTGATTAATATCGTTGCACCTAATATCAATATGAAAGTCATCTGAAGTCTGGCGCGATATGTATTCATACCATCCTCACATTGTTTAGTAACATAAATTCCTTAAATAATCTGTATCAATCGAATTTCTCAGTTCAGTGCGTTTAATTTATTTTCTTCTGACTACACGGAATCCAATTTTCGAGCCCATGATCGGATTGCCCGGTAATTCGGCATTGCGATGATAGCAGCGCATATATTCTGATGAGCTGTCCCAATCGCCCCCACGTTTAGCCTTTTCATCTCCGGATTGCGGACCAGTCGGATCATCTACCGGGCTTTGATAATATTGATAATAATAGTAGCGGTTATACCAGTCGTTGCACCACTCAGCCACATTTCCCGCGATATCGAATACTCCAAATCCAGTCGAGTCGAAACTTGCCACCGGGAGAGGACCGCGCCCTGAAGCGAAATTTGCCATCGATGCGACCAGATCACCTGTATAACCCGTATAATTGGCGCCGTCGGGCATAAGGTAGTATCCCCAGGGATAATCCTCCTGTGCGTATCGCCCTCTTGAAATACGCTCCCACTCGGCTTCGGTGGGTAACCGATAGCCGTCTTTTGAAAAGTCGCACGTCCAGGTATCTACATTGTAGCATGGTGTCAATCCGTGCTGAGTACTCAACCAATTGCAGTATTCGACTGCGTTGTACCAGGAGACATTCACCACCGGATAATCCGGCTTATCAATGAAATATCCGGTAACCGGATCTTCGGGATAGCTGCGCCCGGTAGCGTCGCAAAAAAGTTTATATTGAATGTTGGTGATTTCGGTTACGCCTACCATGAAAGCGCTCAGGCTCACTTTATGTGCTGGCTTGAATTCATCCAGACTCTCATCGCTGCCGATGATAACGCAGTCTGCAGGAATTGATACCAATTTTCCGATAGGTGCGTCGCTGGCTATAATCTTCACCCGAAATTCTGTCCCGTATTCCTCGGGAAAATCTTCGCCCGCATTCCAGATAATTGAATTATCTCCTGGTTCGACACCATATCCGAAATTACCGGTTCCGGTTAATGATATAACAGGAACATCGTACGTTTTTCCGCTGTCTTGTGAAACCTGTACCGCGACGTAAAGCGTGTCCGTATCATCATCAACCAGCGTATAGTTGATATCAACGACTTTAGTGCCAATTCTTTGATTGGCTGTTACATCGGTAACTTTCGGGGATTGAGTTTGCGCAAAAGCGGATGTGGTTATGAAACCCAGAAAAATCGCAACGACCGCTTTGAATTTGGAATTCATTTTATTCTCCGTATTTAACATTTCGTACCCATCTGTCATCAAAATCTGTGATAGCGAAAATCATCAATCATACCTTATTGTTGCGTTGTTCTCGGAGGATCAGGTGGTGGGAGCAATGGTCTGCGCTCCAATAAATCTTCGCCTAGTTCTGCCGCGTCTTCCCGTGAATTATTTCCGGGCAAATAGCCCATATCGAGATTGGAACTGATACGACTCAGCCGATTTTCAGGGCTTGGTCTAAAAAGCACACCCAATTGACCGGAGCCGCGCGCGCTCCCTCTGCGCGCTTTGTGCTTCCGTATGCTTGCAGCAATCGGTCGGTTACTCGCAAGGACACCCATTGCTTCTACGAGCTGCAATTTTTCATTTGCTGGACTGAATTTGGGATCCAGCTTAAGGGATTGGTTGAAATAGTCACCGGCAAGCGTATAATTGCCCCTATCCATTTGTTCGAGACCGAAGCAGTAGGCTTTGAATGCCTGAATGTTTTCAGTCGGAATTTGCATAATGCGGTTTCGCTCTTCATACGAAAGTTGAATGCCCAATTGATCCAAAACACTTAAAACAAGGTCTTTTTCCATCCTGAAAATGTTCTCGAGGCGTCCGGAAAAGCGCAATGCTTCGAAAGTTCGGGATTGAGTGATATCCCCGATATTTGCAGTGAGCATCAAATCGGCGCCACTGGGGATGGTATAGCCGCCATTAATCAAAATGCGTGCTTTTAGCAATTTTCCGAAACGCGGTACAGTGTTTGGATCAGCTAAACCGGACTGATCCATATTCATCTCATCGATCAATTTTTGAAGCTTAAGTCGTTCAACTACATTCAATTGCTTCGCTTGCGCAAAATCGGTGATCATCATTTCAGCCAGACCTTTGCTCAAGGCTTGCCAATCTGGATCCGCATCCTGGTTCAGAAAATATAGCACAGCGATGGTATTTTGAGGAACATCATCGGGTCTGACGGTTCGTTCTCGGCGTATGGCGGCTTTCATGCTTTTGGCAATTTCTTCCTGCATCAGAAATTCCAGCCGCGCTTTCATAAAACGTTTATAAGGATCACTATCAGGCAAAAATTTATGACGATTATAAAATTTAACCGCCCATTTCAGCTTTCCTTTTGCTTCGAGGCTGCCGCCGGCATAAAACAGCGCTCCGCCGTTATTGGCATCGATTTTTAATATTCGCTTGCACATGCTTTGCGTTTTTCCATATTGTTTCATCGCAAAGTAAGTAGATGCCACACCAAGCATCGCCTCTGCATCTGTAAAGCCGCCATGTTGGCGTTTATCTTCATGGAGAATTTTGAGATATTCCCGCAACGCGCTTTGATGGCGCCCTTGCTCCAAATGGTTTTCAGCAATATTATACCGGCTGGCAGTGCAACCAATGAGCAAATTTACTACGATAAGAATGACCAAAATCTGTTTCACTACAATTCTCCTTTCGATAGTGAATTGCAATTACATTATGGTTGTTTCGCTTTGATACAATACAAATTCAGGCATTTGGGCGAATTGGACACAGTCGCGATTATGTCAATCGCTAATATCTCATGATCTTGATTCGTCTGCGCCTATTACGCGTGCCCTGGAAGCTTTCATCAGATTTTCAAATTGATACAAAAATATGTACAAGCTTATACTTATAATATTGTTAAACAGTGTACAATCAGCAAATTTCATTCCAAATAATAAGTTATAATATATCATTAAATTAACATCCTTTTAAATCAAGCAATTATCGAGTATCAAAATGAAACTTACAATTTTGTTATAGCCTGAGAAACCTGCACTTTACGGTTTCTGTATTTTCAGCCGGCAACTTCACGGAAAAATGACTTTGGCACTCGTGAAGATGCTTGCTGATATCTCCCGGATGCTGGCTCCCGAACGCCCGCGCGAGAACCGGATACTTAATGTAACCGCCTTCATCGTCGAGCCTGCTTTTTAAAGAAAAATACTTGACTTTCATTGGCATTTTTGTAGCTTATGTCCCGGATTAACTGAATAAATAATCGCCTATTCAATACTTCAAAAGGCTGTTGAATATTTAAATTTCGAGTCTTCGAAAGCACCACCAGTGGCGCAAAAAATCGTATTCTATTATCCCGAAGTGAATTGGAGCGCTATATCCTGTATACAAACCGATTGAGACTCAGAAGGAAAATCCATGAATGCTGATAGTCCGGGAAATTCAAATGGTGTGCTTTACCTGATCGGCGGCGGGGACGAAGCCTATAACAGTTGGTCCGATGTCATTTTCAAAAAGCTTGTTGAGCGCGCAAACGGGGGCAAATTTGCGGTTTTATACTACGATGAAGCCGATGACTGGATGTGCAATTACCTCAAATACCTGGGTGCGAAAGATGCCTTCCATGTAATCATTCCTGACCGAAAAGCAGCTAATAATTTGCACGTCTGCCGCGAAATGCTCAACGCGGATGCGCTTTTCATCGAAGGCGGGCATCAGCAGCTTTATGTGGAAAACATTGCGGGAACCTGCGCTGAACAAATGATTTTCGAAATGTATCGGCAGGAAAAAGTTTTGGCGGGAACGAGTGCCGGAGCAATGTTGTTGGGCGAAATATCCTTTCTGAGCTATGCCGGCAGAATTCATCCCGAAGCGCTTTTTCATGATCCGTTCATGTCGAATATCTCACTGCACGATTCTTTCCTGGGACTTGTCCCTAATACGCTCATCGACACCCATTTCAGCGAACGCGGGCGTCTGCCCCGTCTGCTGATGTTGATGGCGCGCTATTACGCGGAAACAAGCCGCAAAATTACCGGGATCGGAATCGACGAGGGAACCGTTCTCGAAATCGATGCCCAAATGCAGGCATATATTATTGGCAATGGCAAAGTCACTTTGCTGGTTCCGGATGAATATACCCGATTTCTGTGCACTGAATCGAAGCCACCGCAAATGCTGAACCTTCGACTGCACCAGCTTTCCGCAGGAGCGTGTTGGGATCTGAAAAGCGAGTATTCGTATGATGATAATCGCGTTGAAAGCATCCCGATTGATGGCATTCAAGGCGGAACCGTCGATGAGATGCGCGCGCGATCCGGCGCAATGGATGAGGCTCATCAATGGCGCGATATTATGGTAGTGCGCGATCTTTACAAAAATCCATGCAGTGCCGCCATGCAAATGAATGACATGCTTCGGGCTCTTGCGCTCGGGGAAAAACATGCCGGAATTCTCGTTGCTTCAGAGGGAATAATGGAAATTGTGGGGAATAACAGACTCACTTTCGGAGGTGCGGTTCCGTCGCTGGTTTTCGTCAGTCAACAGGGTAAGCGGATCGGGATTGAAAGCGCTGCGGCAGATGCAGTTGGCAAACAATCGCTATTAAATGCCAGAGTTCACTGCCTGCACGATGAGTTTGCATACTTGCTAGACCATCACGAAGTCATCCCAATCGGGCAAGCCTAACCATGAATCAAGGTGTAATCGAACGGGGCATCAAACGGAAGCGCGAAATCAACTTCTTCTTTAGGGGCGATATCCATCTCTTTGCCGCGAAATTTATCGAGATCAAATTTTTTAATCAATGTTTTCACAGCCCGCTCGACTTCTTCAGCTTTAATCAGACAGCACAGCCGCGTTTCGGCGGTTGAAATCATCTGGATGTTGATTCTCTCATCGCCAAAGGCTTCAAACATTTTTGCCACCAGACCGGACGGATTGTGCAGTCCGCGCCCAATCACTGAAATGCGCGCAATATCCTCTTCAACCATCACACCTTCGGCACCAATTTCATTGGCAACACTTTCGGCGGCTTGTTTGCCACGAATGACGTCGGCTTTGGGGATAATGAATGATACATTGGGCGAGCCATCGGTTACTTTATTATAAATGATCATATCGACATCAATTTTTGCTTCCGCGAATGCATGAAAAATTTTTGCGCCAATCCCGGACTTGTCAGGGACGCCCAGAACCGTGAGCCGGGCTTCGGTTGTATCATGCGCGATGCGATATACAAATGCATTCTCCATACCGTACCTCCATGTTTTTTATTGTTTGATTATTATAAACAAAACGCAGATGCAAGTTAAAGGTTCCACTTGCGAAATATCATATTGCTATTGATTGTAATATTTCTGATTTATGACCGCTATTTTGCTTCGGGGAAAAATCGCTTGATTTCCACCGAAATTATGTTTATATTTTTTGGCTTTTTAGTAATTATGGGGATTAAATAGACCAACGCGAATATTTACAAATATACAAAAAAACGAATTGCACCCCAAATTTGAAGCAGCATAGCGTAAAAGGAGCGAAATTCATCCTGTGATAGATCAAGCAGATGAAAAAGCGGTCGATTTCAGACTGCGTGTGAAAAATCTCGGCAAGCACTATGCCGATATGCTGCTTTTTAAAAATGTGGGCTTCGAATTGTGCCCTGGCGATAGCCTCGCAATCACCGGATGGAACGGTTCCGGCAAAAGCACCATGCTGCGAATTATCGCCGGACTCACCAAATCCTCAGCGGGACAGGTGGATTTTTTGCTGAATTCCCGGTCTATCCCTACTGATTTACGGCGGCGATACTTTGGCATGATTACCCCGGCGCTTTCGCTGTATTCGGAATTGACTGCATTGGAAAATTTAAGGTTTTTTACCCGGGTGAGAGGGCTCGTAATGCAGCCGGGAACCATCGAAGACCTGATCGAACGCGTCGGATTGCACGGACGCGGAGATGATATTTGCGGAACGTTTTCATCGGGCATGCTTCAACGCCTGAAGCTGGCGCAGGCGCTGCTGCATCAACCGCTCTTATTGCTATTGGATGAACCTTGCAGCAATCTCGATCAAAACGGCGTTGCTATGGTTGAAAAAATCATTTCCGAACAGCGTTCTTCCGGTATTACGATCATCGCCTCGAATGAACAACGTGAGATTGATTATGCAGACCGCTGCATCAACTTATCTGAGTGAAGCCATCGCAATTTGGCTGCGTGATTTGCGCGGCGAATTTCGCACCCGCTTCGCTTTGAATGCCATTTTCATGTTTGCGATTACCACGCTGATCACCGTGAGCTTCGCAATCGGCGCGTACAGCATTGCTGAAGCTGAACGATCATTCCTGTATTCGGTGCTCTTGTGGATTATTTTGCTTTTTTCCGCATTATCAGGAATTGCCCATTCGTTTGTCAAAGAGGCTGAAGCCGGGACGATTGATACCCTGAAATTATCTGCCAGACCCAATGCGATTTTTCTGGGAAAATTATTTTTCAATCTGACGCTTCTGATCTTCATTGAACTATTAATTGTGCCGCTTTTCATCATCCTGATGAAATTTCCCATTCAATGCCCGGGATACTTCAGCCTGATGATGCTCACCGGCGGCTTGAGCCTGGGTTCGGGCACCACACTCGTTGCAGCGATGATCACGCGCGCCAGCGTTAAGGGCGCACTATTCTCGGTTTTATCGTTTCCGTTGCTGCTGCCACTGGTCATCATTTCGATTAAAGGCTGCGAAAGGGCGTCGCAAGGCGTGGATTTAGCCGGATGGTCTGAGGTAAAAATCGCGCTGGCATACCTGATTTTAATGACCGTTGCATCGTTTTTTCTGTTCCCGATTATCTGGGAAGAATGATGTCTGCGGCAGCCATATTAATCAAGTCGGGATTCGAGCGCGAAAAGCAGCATTGCGCAGTTATACTTATCGCGGGCAAAAAGATTCATAGAAAGCTGTCATTGGGAGCGAAGTGAAACAATCATCCGCCGCCTTATAAATATATGAAATTGTTGAGATTGATTCGCTCCTTCGTCGCTCGCAATGACAGCAAATATTAGAATTTTGCCAGTTTTCAGTCTGTCACTAAATAGAGGTCAGTCGATATCAGCTTTTAAGCGACGATCGTATGAGATTTATATCACTGACTGATGAAGTAAAAGTCAATTGTCTGAAATAGTCACAAAACCCAACCGATTAATATGAATCAAATTAATAAATATTTTTTGCTTAAAATCGGCTTAATCAGCCTCATGATCTGGGTCATCGTGGGCGCATTGAAGGTTGTCGGACCTGCTGCCAATTTTCCGGGAGAAACGTCTCGGATTATGCTCTTTCACGTACCACAAGCCTGGGTTGCGACGCTGGCATTTTTCATTTCAATGGTCAGCAGTTGCCTTTATTTGATAAAACGCAAACTCGAAGCTGATTATTTGGCTAACTCCGCCGCCGGGCTCGGGTTCCTTTTCAGTATTCTGGCGACTGTCACCGGTTCCATTTTCGCAAAAACCACCTGGGGCTCGTACTGGAACTGGGATCCGCGCGAAACCTCCATCGTCATGCTGTTGATGATTTATGGTGCCTACTTCGCGCTGCGCACGGCGATCCCGGATCGGGAGCGAAAGCGCGTTTT
The DNA here is from genome assembly GCA_016927835.1 of Candidatus Zhuqueibacterota bacterium. GTDB lineage: Bacteria > Zhuqueibacterota > Zhuqueibacteria > Thermofontimicrobiales > Sulfurfontimicrobiaceae > Sulfurfontimicrobium. The sequence goes on from JAFGMA010000227.1 coordinate 37,821, forward strand.
TTCGGCAGCGTATTCGATCATGGCGTTTGTCACCGTGCCGTTTTTGATTTTCATCTTGCCTCGGATGACGCATTCATTGCACCCGGCGGATACGATGAATCCGTCCAAACCGGGGATGGACAACACAACCTTGATCGTTTTTTTGAGCTCGCTGCTGGCGTACACAGGCATCTTTTTCTGGATGCTGCGATTGAAGGTACGACTGTTGAAATTAACTGAATTCAACCAACCGACAATAACTTTTTTTGACGGAGCAGAATGATGGATAGCGGTCTGAATTATCTTCTGGCAGCCAATCTCGTTATCTGGGTGGGATTGGCGCTGTACTTATTGCGCATCGATTTGCAGTTGAAAAAACTCGAAAAGAGCTTTAAGAATAAAGGAAAAATGAAATGAATACGTCTTTCAAACGCGGCGTGGTTTTATTCATTGTTGCAATCGTTGTTGTTGCAGCGCTTGTAATGGCATTTACCGCGTTTAAATCATCCCTGATTAATTATGTGACCATCGCGGAAGCGAAAAACAGCCCTCGCACGGTGCAGGTCGTTGGCGCCCTTGTGGATGGCAGCGTCAAGTTCGATTTCGATAGCAATCACCTGTTTTTCACGCTTCGAGATGAACATAATGATGAAATTCGAATCCAATATAATAAGCCGAAACCGGCAAATATGGAAGGCGCCCCTCAAATTGTCGCCATCGGAAAATACAACCCGGCTGTTCAGCTTTTTGAAGCAAACGAAATCCTGGTAAAATGTCCATCAAAATATGAAGGGAATTCTAATATAAAATGATACAATTTGCACAATTCACTTTATGGGCGGAGCTTCTCCTGGTGTTGATTTCCACCATTGGTTATTTTATTGCCTGTTACATCAACACAGTTCGTGAGGTTCGCATCATCGCCAGAGCGAGTTATTATGGCTTTGTAGTATTCAGCTTTCTGGCATCCGCCGCACTCATGATATTTTTGCTGACGCACAATTTTCGAATCGAATACGTTGCGGCGTATTCTTCGCGAAGCCTCGAATTGCACTATCTTATCAGTTCCTTTTGGGCGGGACAGGAGGGAAGCTTCCTTTTGTGGCTGCTTCTCGCCGGCATTTTAGGCATCATCCTGATGTTCAAAGCCAAAGACATGGAACCGCAGGTGATGTTCGCCTATAATTTAAGCAACCTCTTTCTCGCAATTTTACTCATCAAACAGAGCCCATTCCGCCTATTGCCCGACATGCCAATTGATGGCAACGGACTGAATATGCTGTTGCAGGATCCGTGGATGGTCATCCACCCGCCGCTGGTCTTCCTGGGCTATGCTGCGTTCACCATTCCGTTCGCCTTTGCCCTCGCCGGATTTTGGCGCAGACAATATGACCGCTGGGTTACCCTGGCGCTCCCATGGACGGTTTTCGCGTTTGTCATTCTCGGTGCCGGTATCATCATCGGCGGGTATTGGGCTTATAAAGTTCTCGGTTGGGGCGGGTACTGGGGCTGGGATCCGGTGGAAAATGCCTCCCTCTTGCCCTGGCTCACCGGTACGGCTCTCATGCACGGTCTGCTGCTGCAACAAACGAAAGGGCATTTCAAAAAAACCAATTTCTTTCTAGCAGCGATCTCTTTTATACTCATCATCTACAGCACGTTTCTCACGCGTTCGGGAATTCTCGCTGATTTTTCGGTTCACTCATTTGTCGACCTGGGAATAACGGGCTGGCTGGTATTTTTCATCATCGGCTTCTCGCTGATTTCGATTTTGGTTTTCATTTTCCGAATGCAAGATATCCCTCGTTCCGGGAAACCGATGGCATTCACCCTGTTCAACCGTGAAAGCGTCATCGCCGGTTCAATAATTATCCTGTTGATTTTCACGCTCATAATCGGCGTCGGCACATCGTTCCCGATTATTTCCAAGCTCTTCAGCAAGGGTGCCAAAGTGCCGAACAGCTATTACGTCAATTGGGATCTGCCATTCGCCATTCTCATGCTGCTGCTGATCAGTTACGGACCGTTGCTTGCGTGGGGCAAAAACAAGCTTTCGAGGCTGTTCCCCGGAATAATATTCGGAGCCTCGGCTGGTGTGTTGTGCATTATCCTGTCGATCGCTTACGGCTTCAAGGGCTGGGGCGCTATTTTCATTCTCTTAGCAGGGGGCGCCGCAGCCGGTACTAATTTATGGCTGATACTTAAGCTCATGCCGAAACGCTTCACCATATCCGGTGCCGCAGTGACGCATCTCGGCGTGGGATTGATGTTTATCGGATTCATCACATCTTCGGTCTACGATTCATCGCAGCGTCTCGCTTTGAAAAAGGGGGAAACCAAGCCGGCTCTCGGTGCGGAACTGACCTTTATCGATGCTGAATACCTGGAGAAGGACCACGGATCATATTTATTCCTGCCGATTCTGGTCACGTGTGACGGGGATTCGTTTATTGCGCGACCGGATATGTATATCGAAAATAAGCCTGGCAGCCGCTCCAATAGATTCAGCCATCCTCACATCCACCGGCGGCTCGTTGCGGATTTATATATCTCGCCGGAAGGATTTGATCCCGGCGAAGCGGACAGCATGCAGACGGCGAAGCTCACCATCACAAAGGGCAGCACGATTCCGTATAAAGGCTATCATTTCACATTCCATGCCTTTGACATGGCGCCGCCTGAATCCAAAATGTCAGGCGCAGGACATTCGATGCGGATTGGTGCTGATCTGTCGATCAGCTTCGAAGAGAATCCCCCGGTAAAATTGAAGCCGATTTTTGATGTATCGTCGCCTGAGAGCCGCGAAGCAACCGTTGAACTGCCCGGTCCGCCCGGAAGATTCATTACGTTGAAAAAGATCGATGCCAGTTCAAAATCAATCGTGTTGTCCTATACTGCCCCACACGAGGAGCACGCATCCGAAGCGCCTCCGACGCCGATTGCATTCGTTGAAGTCAGCAAGAAACCGGGAATGAGCCTGTTGTGGCTGGCAATTGTATTGATCCTTGCCGGTGGGATCATTTCGATATTTCGAAAAGCGCCGGCAGGTAATCAACCGGAAAAAAAGTAAGTAACACACATTCCTCATTCCATTAACATAAGTATTTGATTTTATTAAATAGTAATTTCATAATTGCAAAACATCAGTTCATAAAAATCAATAACTTATTATAACTTTAGCGGAATGTAAGAAGTAATATATAACATAAAAAAAATAATAGGTTTA
>JAFGMA010000228.1 GCA_016927835.1 Candidatus Zhuqueibacterota bacterium
AGAAGCGGCGTGAAGTTTCTGGCAATGCCGAAGTCTTCCAATTTTTCAGGCATGCATATCAAGATATGCTTCGCCCTGGCAATTGTTGTGAAAACGTCAACAGGTTCTCGAGATACTTTGAATTTAGCGATGATTTTGAGATACAATCTTGCTAATTCATAAAGGAAATGTTGTGCCATGTGATTATCCTGGAAATGAAGAAATTTCCCATTCGTTATCGATAGATTCAGTGTCCGGAAAAGGTAACCTAATAAGACATATTTAGCAACTTTGATAATATGCAGTCATTCAGGAAGATTTTCAATATACTAATTCTTGCTCACTAAGTCAATAAATAAATTTGGTCTCCGCAAATTGTAAAAAAATTAAAATTTAAACTCCAACTGGATCGATACATCACGTAGTGTGTCAGAGTTAATCAAATCGGAGCCACTTCCGCTTTGCTGCTTATCATCAAAGTACAGGTTCGAGTATTTTAGATGCACCTTTAAATTGTCTCCTACTCGATATGAAAGCAAAGAATACCAATAGGTACCTTTACCAACAAACATCCTGTTATTCATTGTTCCGGGCACATCATTCTCGTAAACGTAAATCCTGGATCTGAAGCTGTCGGTATCGAAAAAACAGACACGCCCCTGTAGCGTAAACATTTTCATAATCAGGTACTTAACATCTTGATACAATATAATTCCCGATTCTTTGTTTGTGCCCAGACACGCACTATTTTCACATAAAGGATAATCAATCCGGCAGGTTTCAATCCGGTTTCTAAACAAAAACCGTGCCGAAAGTCGATAATCCAGATGCAGGCGAAAATAGTGTCGCTTTATTGGCATAAGTCCTGTTTTTTCAAGCTGATACTGATTCGTATAATCTACCATTTCATCATCGACTTTATACCGCCAGCGGAATTTTATCGTAAAGCTCCTGACCGGTTTATGAGCGATTGCCAGAGAGAAATCTTCCCCTTGCGATGGCATCTCCTGAAAATAGCGCCGCCATGGGAATTTATAAAAATCATAAAAAACAGATAATTGTGTATTTGAAAATAAATCAACTCGCAATCCGCTGTAAATGCCGGTCTCGTTTTGAGGAATATCAGCCAGCCTGCTGAAGCCAGATCCGTGCAAGCTCTGAAAGTCTTTCGCATACTGACGATACAAGACAGCATACTGAAAGCTTTCGAAGAGAAACAGCCCGCCGCAAATAGCGCCATTTTTTCCATTTTGAGATTGGGCGAGTTCGCCAAATAGATTCAGCTTTTCATAATACACGTCAAAGTCTATGCCCATCACCCGATTTTCAACACCACGGAAGGCGAAATAGCCGCGCTCAAAGTCCGGATTCCAGAGTTCAGGTTGGTATTTCGATCGATACGCGGTCGCGCCAAGTGTAAAATGCTGCTGGTGCTCAAATTGGATTCGTCCGCCAAAAATCTGCTCCTCTGCCTGATCCTGTTTGGCTATTTCGAGTTGCGTCCGATGTAAACCAGTTTCATAAAAACCAGAAACCTCGTCCGTCCCGCTAATTGTCGCATCCAGTTTGTTTTTCGAGATGAATGCCAACCAGGTGAGGGCGTTCGTCTGCGCCTGATAAGCAAGCCCATAAAAAGCTGCATTTTCATCCACCGATGTATAGGGTTTTAAGCCACCAGGTCGCTTTTTAACCGGTGCAATCGGGTCTATTCCCTTTGAAAAACCGGAAGTTCCCCACAAAACCAATCCCTGTCCCGATTCGACTGCAAAATTTCCGATTAGAATTTGAGAATTCAGGGGATTATGATTCAGCCGCAGGTAAAAAATCGATAAATCGTTCCAGTGTTTCTCTCCGCTGTCTTTTTCAAGCAGCAATGTACCCTCCCAATTTCCGGCAAGCGCTAAATCCAGGCGATTGTATAATTTCCCGGGCGAATTCGGATATGTACCATCCTGAAAGCCGACAGACTTCTCCAATCGCTGCTTGTATCGCGAACGCTGACGAAGCGAAAATACCTTGCCCCGTGACACCTCCGCACCCACCGTGACGAATTCCCAGATATTTTCGAGCCGCTGCGGGGAGATGCCCGGTACTTCCGCCAGCGCTGCAACCGATTTGAAACCACCGATTTCGTTGCGGTACGTCAGAATCGCTTTCGCCTCGACCGAATTGAGCCATGGGATCTGCTGTAATTGCCGTAGATCCGCGCGATTCAAATCAATCGGGTGCGCGCGCAAGGTTTCGAGAAGCTCAATCAAATCGGATTGCTCATTAATCTCTTCCTGGCTCTCAAGAATATCCTCATCCTGAACTTCCTGTGCAGTTAAGTGTGAAGACGGATGCTGAAAAATGATTAGCAGCATGAATATAAAAATCGTTCGTGAGTGTGTTTTCATAATTCTCTCGTGACTGCATAGGTTTTATTTGGCAGGCAATGTGCTCAATCTTTGAGACGAACATAGATTTTGATCTTTTCATACATTTTGATGCCGATTCCGGGCACGCGCTCCAATTCAATCAATGCCTGGAAGGGACCGTTTTCTTCGCGGTATTTAATAATCGATCGCGCTCTCTTCTCACCAATGCCTGGAATTCGCTGCAATGTGGCAGTATCTGCGGTATTGATATTGATCGTCATCCCTAAATCGGGTTTCAAATTGTCCAGCTTTTTCTTTCGCTTTTTGGGTACTTTATCAGAGGATTTTAATTTATATTCGCTGATGCCGTCCCGGCTGAAATTGCGAATCGGCTTCGTTGAAATTGAGATTGAAACCTGGTGCGAGAGTCCGAGATCTCGATGCGTGTAGACCGCGTAATCGATTCGCACCCAACGCAAATGCGCGCCAAATCCTCCGCTGAATTTAGCCGGATTATTTGAAACGCCGCAACGCAAGTCCAGGTATTTTGAAATCCCGTATTCGATTCCGCAATGGTACTCAACCGGAAAGGAAACATCTTTGAATACATCCAGGCTTAATCCGACCCGGGGCAGAGGATTAAAATAAAGTCCGGTGCTGAGAATTTGCGGAAGCTTCTCGTTTTCGCGACCGATTTTTGAGCGGCTCAAGTTGCCCGCAAAAGCGCCCAAATAAAGATATGGTAACGCTTTCACCAGGATTCCGGCATCCAGGCTCAGACAGCCGGCGGAACCATAGTTCTCAATTTGAAGTGTCATATAGCGAATGCTGAATCCATAAAAAAATTTTTGCTCAAAACTGCGCCCCATTCCAATGAGTAGCGTGGTCTCCCGGTAAAGCTTGTACCCATAGGTCTGGGCGCCCAGCCCGGTGGTGAGATGGCGATTGGGCAGGACAAAGCTTAGGGCACTATAAGATAGCTCTTTAAGACCATACGGTCTGGAGTAGAAGGCAGAAAGCTCCGGATTGCCCATTTGGGCGATGCCGGCAGGATTCATGAAAAGCGCATCGCAGTTATCCGCAATACCAACAAAGGCGCCACCCAGCGCTAACGGGCGTGCTCCGATACCGGGAGATTCGAAACTGGCAGAGCACTGTTGAAACAACCCGGGGGCGCACCATGCAGTAAGCACGCAAATTGCAAAGGCAATCCCGAACTTTTTACCCGGACTGCGATAACCGGGCACATCGATTCGTTGAGATTTGAGATTAATTTCCATAGCCCTGATGTTTTTACTTGACAATTTGAGTTAATTTTTTTACAATTAGACAACAACTGATTAAGTGGATTTCTGCAAGACGAATAAAATCAAAATACTTTGAACAGGATGAATCAGAAAATCTTTCATAACGCGTGAAATGTTATTAAGTTAACTAATTTTGTTCGCATTGCGAGGACATGCTTTTTATCACTTTTTGCAGAACTCTGAATTTTCTAAATGAGGAGGCAATAATGTCATCCAAAAATTATCACGGAAATCAAGTGTCTTGCGTTTGCCGCTTTTGTATTTTATTTGCATTAATTCTGTGCTTAACCGGTTTGCAGTCCTTAGTCTATTCTCAGCGTCTTGTTTCAAAAGTAACTGTGGTTCTCGAAAACCTGCCGGAACTCAAGCAGGAAGAATTGAAAGACTTCAACAAAACAATCGAAGATTATATAAATAGTACAACCTGGATTTCAGATGACCAGGGGGGAGAGATCAAACTTTCGATGCAATTTTTGCTCTCCGATATCAGTTCCAGCGCTGAATCGCGCTACCGGGCGACGATCCTGGCTTCCAACGATAAAGAAGTTCAATATTTTGATAAACGATGCCTGTTCGCCTATCAAATGGGCGAAACGCTTTATTTTAACGAAAATAATCCGACTTCATTGACCGCTTTGATCGACTTCTACGTCTATCTTATCCTTGGCAATGAATTCGACAAATATAGCAAATTCGGGGGAACGCCATTTTTTGAGAGAGCCAAGCGGTGCGCAGCCCAGGGCAAATTTGGGCTGGGGCGCTTCATCGAAGGCTGGGACCTTCGCGAGAAACTCATCCTCAAAATTTTGGGCGATGAATATAAAAAATTCAGAGAAATGAAAGACGATTTCTTTTTAGGAATATACTTATTCGATGAAGAGGGTGAAAAATCCAAAGGACGGCGATCAATATATGACGCCCTTGTGAAAATAGAGAAAATTCTGTTGAGTGATCCCGAAAACGAAGATTGCAAACGATTCATCGGAGCTTATTCTTCCAGGTTTGTTGACGTTTTCAAAGATATGAAAGATAAAAGCGTTTTCGAAAAATTGATTAAACTTGATCCTGAGCGGAAAGCATTATACGAAAAGTACTTGAAATAATGAATTTCACAGGTTGACTTCCAGCCTGCAACCCTGCACAAATTGGAATGAACCTCACACCACCTATTGAATTCTGGTTCATCCCGCACACTTAGAATTGATGGTTTCTCCTCGCTCTAAGAACCTGGTACGAGCATCGCTATAATTAATCGCAAACTACATTATTATACGATAATACGCATTCAGGCATGCAAAAAAATTTTTATCTCACGGGGCGGTGGTAAAAATAAGTGTAAATTCACCAGGCAGGCTCTTACCGCTTTTATCCTGGCAGCCTGTATCGATGCGTATTTGATACTCTGTTTCGGTCGCAAATCCCATTGTGGTGCGATACCTGAATTGATAATAATTATCCCAGATTAGTGTGCCATCAACTGCTGGCAAAATGGAAAACGCAGTTTCAACCGAGTTTTGATTCATTGCCGCATTGAATGTGATGACAATTTGTGTGCTAATACCTATGTGGGTTGCCCCGTTTTGCGGATAATAGCTGGTAATTCGCAACGGATCGGTTTGGAAAGAACAGGTGAATGGTTGCGGCAATTTACCCCCGAATTCATCGCTGACAGATGTGTTGATTCGCACCGTGTATTGTGTTTGAGGCGCAAAATAGCTGCCCGGATTGTAAACTACCGTTTCGTTGGTATCCCAGATGAAGTCGCCTAAAATTTCGGGCAAAATTGAAAAAGCATTTTCGACGCTGGAGCGATTCATCGCAGAGTTAAACTGGATTCGAATATTGGTTCCTGTACCAACGCTGTTGGCATTATCATACGGCGTCGTGCGGATAACGTGAAGTGGCTCTGTGCGGAACTTGAATTCATATTTGAACGCCAGACTATCGCCATAAAATGTTGTGGCTGATTTCGATAGCGTTACCGTATATTCGGTGTTTGTCTTGAATTGGGCTGTTGGAATGAATGACAGGCGGGTGCTGTTTGAAGTCCATGAGAATTCACCGCCTACATCGGGATTAATATCAAACGCACTTTCAACATCACGTTCATTCATCATTTGCGCAAAAACGAAGTCGATGGATTTTTTCACGGGATGATCTTGTGCATCATTCGCCGGATTCACCTCGAGTATTTGTTCCGGCATCGGTTTCAGATAGACGTCCTCGATCGCCGTGGTGCCGCCTTCGTAAACGACGACATTGTTTTTAGTATATCTGCCGTAATTTGCCGCCGAGATGAGCAAATTATAAACGCCCACTGTCAAATTCCTCAAATGAAAATAGCCCGTGCTATCGCTTTTAGTTTTGGCAATATCAGCGTTTCCCTGCCGGGCACTGACCGTTGCCTCGACCGAATCCGGAAATACCATTCCGGCAATTGAACCTCGCTCGTGCTCTATCGATATTGGTTCATTCAGGCTGCATGACTCGAACAAGCCTAAAAGCAGCAACAAAATGATTGCTGCCAATGTCATTGTTCTGGTTGCGTCGAGAAATATCATGATCATACTCCTGCATGTGATTCCATTTCAATTGCAATCCTTCAGGGAGTGAATAAGCAGGAATTGGGAAGTTATTATTACTTATTGTATTGTAAAATGTTAGCAGCGCGAAAATCCTAATAAATTATTTTCACTCCCTTATTTTTCGCTGTGCTGACTGATTGAAGTGAAAACACAACATCAGCCGATAAACGAGTGCCTTTATCAACTATTAAATAATGAATATTTTCATCAATGTCAAGTAATAATTCAGTTCTAATCAGCAGAAATAACTTTATTTAGTGCAATTTTTTTCTTGTAAATAATCACAAAATATATTACATTCTTGCTGTGTGCAAATTGCAGCATCTTGAATTTTAGCATGTTATGAATAAAATACACTCATCACATACCGCAGCCAAAACGATTCTATTCCTCGGGATTGTATTCATTTTCCTGCTAATGGGAATTGGTTCGTTTAACATTTTCTCCCAGGAATTAGAAATCGATCCATCGAGAACGCTGACGATTGGGAAATTATCCGGCAAACTGGATTACCGGGAACCCACCTACCCGTACATGTCAACCGAAATTCCACTGTCCGATGCTGAAAAACTCGGTGTATTGCGCATACTTCGAAGCTCATCCGAAGAAATTTTATCCCAATTGAATTGGCTGGCGACGAATCATGATCGGCATCCCCGATTTATTAAATATCGGTTTTTCGATTCGGAATGGGAACTCATCGCTGCTATCATTACCGAAAAAATCGATTTCGCGAAGCTGGAGAGCGAAGCATCCGCCCGTGAGATTCACAAATCCAATCATAAAATACATGTATTGTCAAACCTGTTTCCCGATCATACGGTAACGTTAGTTGCCTATAATTGCAGGCATGCTATTCTGAGGGAAAAAGCGATTCGTCGCGCGCTCACGGCAGCAATCGATCGCGCGGGTTTCATTTATAAAGTTCTCGAAGAGCGTGCTGAGCCTGCCAGGGGACCGTACAGCTCTGGTTTCTGGGCATTTGAAAACAGTCTGGATGCGCTGAAATATAATCCCAAAAAAGCTTTGGAATGGCTGCATGAAAACGGATGGAGCGATTACGACGATGACGGCATTTTGGAAAACTATACTGGCAAATCCTTCAAACTCAATTTAATTTATGGACGTGGATTGGTTCTCGATGAAATCCTGGTTCGATGGATTAAAGTCAATTGGAACGAGATCGGAATTGATGTAAAACCGGTTCCGATGAAAAAGAGCGAGATCGAGCAGCGATTGAAACAAAGGAATTTCGATGCGATTCTGATGACGCACCAATTCAGTGACTCGCTCGAAAGCCTGGAATCATTTTTTTCGATAAAGGGCAAAAATAATTTTATGGGATATTATTCAAGGCAAATTGAGCGCGGCATTGAGTTCCACAAGCAAATCAGCGATGTTTCTCGTCGAAAGACGCTGCTTCAAAGCATCCAGCGGGTTATTAATGAAGATCAGCCGGCGAGTTTTTTATATTTTAAAATGCTTTATTATAATTTTGTTAACACCAATCGAATTGCTATATATTTCGACGAAAATGGCGATCTGCTGCCTTTTGAACAATGGATTTTGAAAAACGATGCAACCACAAAAGATTAAATTTAAACATCGTCTACTCACCAAGCTGCAGCTTTCACATTTGATTGTCGTTGTGTTGCCGATGGCGCTGGTGAGTTGGTTCCTGGTCAATACTGCGCAAAATTCAATTGAAAAAACAATACAGAATCGAAATCTCGAATTTGCCAGGCGTGCTGCGCATCTCATCACAACGACACTCAACTACGCTCAGGCAATTGTACGAATCACGGCACAAAATCCGTTAATTTATGAATCTAATCGAATTTCACAGGAACTTACAATTAATAACTTAGTTAAACGATTTCAGATTTTTAAGAAGGTATGTCTCATCGATTCTTCGGGTACTGTTTTGCTGTCAACCTCGTATCGCGAGGAGAATAGCGATTATTCGAAAAGCGCGTTCTTCGCGAAAATAGCCGCGGGACAAAGCTATTATTCCGAGGTGTACCAGCCTGAAAACAAGCATCCGGTGATGGACATTGCCGAACCGATTCGCTTTCGAAATGCGGTTATCGGGGCGCTCTTTGTCACTGTAGATTTAAGTGAAATTTGGGACCTTGTAGAGAACAGCAAAATTGGAGAAAAAGGTCAGGCTTTCATCATTGACCGCAATGGCTTATACCTGGCGCATTCCGAACGTATTAAGGTTTATCTGAAAGAACGCTTCAACCAGCAAGATATACTCTCCGATATTCGACGCGGAATCTCGGACCACAAGGTCTACCGGAATAGTGATGGCAATGAGATGCTGTCATCGTATACGCCGCTGGCGATCAAGGAGGATTCAACCCTGGAGTCGAATCCTCCTAAGGATGCGTCGTCAAGTCGGTTTGTGCTTGAAGACATACCGGCGAAAACGACATCAAACTCATTTCCGCATATTTCTCTGGAAGACCTTGGACTGGGAGTGATTATCCAGCAACCTACTTCCGAAGCATTTGCACCAGCAAGAAATATGCGTTACCAGATGATAGTATTTACACTGGTTAGCATCACACTCGCTTTGATATTGGCGTCAATCAATACGCAACGCATTCTGTCACCCATTTCGAAGCTGATAGCGGGAATCGAACGCTTCTCAACCGGAAACCTCGATTATAAAATCAAATTGGTCGGCAGGGATGAAATTAGCATGCTGGCTAACCGATTCAACGAAATGGCTATTCGCCTGCTCGAATATCAGAATAAGTTGAAACGGACCGAACGGTTGGAAATGATGCATAAAATGTCTTCTATTTTATCGCATGAAATTCGGAATCCCCTCAACTCGATGGTTATCAACATGCAGATAATGCGGCGTGAATTCCAGAAAGAAGAATGCGATCGCGTAAAGCTCGAAAAGTATCATCAAATTGTGGCTTCCGAAATTCGGCGAGTCGATGAATTGGTAAATAATTTTTTGCTCGTTGCGCGTCCGCATAAGCTCAAAAAGGAAAAATATGCCATCGACAGGCTGCTGAATGAGGTGATTATGCAGCAACAGGCAGCAGCGTTGCACCAGGGTATTCGTGTCGAGCGACACTTCGAAGTGACAAACCTTCACCTGCAAATTGACACAGCCCGCATACGTCAGGCATTGCTGAATATCTACCTGAATGGGATACAGGCGATGAGAGGAGGGGGAAGGTTTATCATTAAACTCGCAGTCCGGAATAACGTTGCGAGTTTGCTGCAGTCCGACGCCAACCAAATCGCCCAGATTCAGTTCATCGATACCGGCAATGGCATCCCGAGCGACGTTTTGCAGCATATTTTCGATTTCTATTTCTCCACAAAAGAAAACGGAACCGGGCTGGGGCTTTCGATTGCGCAGCAAATCATCGAGGAGCATAGTGGTCGGCTATTTGCTGAAAGCCTGATGAATAAAGGGAGCACGTTTACAATCTATTTGCCGGTTTAATGTTCGAGCCGAAAATACCCAGGAAATGCAAGGAAGTGAAAAATCGTTTTTTTGAGGGAATTTCAAATAAATCTTATAGATATTACATTTTTTTATCAAGAAATATAAACTTTTTTCATTCAACCGCTTGACAACTGGCAAATTATTTATTATATTTTACTCATGAAAAAACGTCAATTAATGTAATTTAGGGCATGGGATGAATTTGCATGGGGATTTGAAGTAATTGTAACGAATAAGATTAACAAGATATTAATCATAGCGATAATTTATTTATCCCGGCTCTAAAATCAATTAATTCATTCTGTAAATAAGGAGCACCGCGTTGTGTCGGATCCTGTTAAGGCAAAAGAGAAAAGGGGAGTATGGAAATCAGTATGACGAAAAAAAAGAAACGAAATGAAAGCAGGTCGAAACAATCGATTGAGAAGTATTTGGAAGAAATCGGTGGTTACTCCCCTCTTACGCCTGATGAAGAAATTACACTCGCTCGAAAAATCAAAGGCGGCGACGATGTCGCCCTTGACAAGCTTGTGAAGGCGAATTTGCGTTTTGTCATAAGTGTGGCAAAAGAATATCAAGGGCAGGGCTTGCCGCTTCAGGATTTAATCAGCGAGGGTAACCTGGGATTGATCAAAGCCGCGCAACGATTCGACGAAACGCGCGGATTCAAATTCATTTCGTATGCAGTTTGGTGGATTCGGCAATCCATTCTACAGGCGCTTGCTGAACAATCACGTGTGGTTCGGCTGCCGCTAAACCGCGTAGGCGCAATCAATAAAGTCGGGAGAGCGCTTGAGCAGTTGGAAAAAGATTTCGGAAGAGAGCCCAGTATGACCGAAATCGCTGATAAAATGGAGATGAGTACATTCGAAGTCGCCGATGTTTTAAAAACTTCCGCGCGACATCTATCCCTCGATGAACCGTTCAAGGAAGAAGATGGCAATAGCCTGCTCGATGTTATAGAAAGCGATCGTTACGCTCCGCCGGATAATACGTTGATGAAAGAATCCCTGCGTGTCGAAATCGAAAAAGTCCTGTCCACTCTGAAATCGCGCGAAGCCGAAATTGTGCGCCTCTATTTTGGGTTGGATGGCGATCGCCCATTAACCCTCGAAGAAATTGGCGAACATTTCAAGCTGACACGCGAAAGAGTTCGCCAGATCAAGGAAAAAGCATTGAGACGGCTAAGGCATCGATCCCGGCTGGAACCTCTCCGAAAATATCTCGGCTAAACAGTTTCCCGATGAAACTCCGATTCACGTCGGAGTTTTTTCCCCATTTATAAAAATGATTTTCGATATTTGCCCAACTACTATCTGAATGACGATACTGCTTATCTTCAGGATTCGTATGACACTTATATCATTGATTTGCAACGGTATGCTTCAGTATGATAGATGGAATTCTTTTCGATGTGCACCGCACGCTAGTAGATGACAGCGGATTTCCCAGAGAGCGGATATGGCGCCTCATTGCCGGTTCCGGAGTGGAAATAGATCTGGATGCGTATTATAAGCAGTATCATCAGCTTTCCGCGCAAATGTTCGACTGGCGCCGAATCGATCCGTTTATTACGATCCGCGAGATACACCGGCGTCGGCTACTGCGCTATTATGAATTATACGACGTGAAGCGAGATGTCGAAGCGGACCTGGAATACCTCTGGCGCGAAATGGGTAAAAGTAAAATTTATCCGGAAGTACCAGAAGTTTTGAATCATTTGAAAGGTAACTATCGTATCGGACTGCTGTCGAACGCCGATGACGATGATCCATTGATTGAGATTCTGTTGAATGCCGGATTCACATTCGACGCCGTCGTCACGTCGCAAGCATGTCAAATATATAAACCCGATACAAGAATTTTCGATTATGCACTGAAAGCGCTGGAACTCGATCGTCAACAGGTGCTGATGGTTGGCGATTCGCTGGTCTCGGATGTCGCCGGTGCGGTAGCTGCCGGCATCGATGCTGTCTGGATTAATCGTTCGAATCAGTCCCTGCAAAAAGAATTCCCAAAACCAACTCATCAAATTTCTAATATGAACCAACTGCTCGTTATTCTGAATCACAGGAGGTACACGTGAAAGCGTACACTGAATATCTTTGGTTTAACACGAAACGCAAACGGGAATATATTAACATTACACGCCAGGTGAGCGAAGCACTGGCAAAAAGCCAAATTAAGGAAGGCTTTGTTTTGGTTTCTGCGATGCATATCACTGCCGGCGTTTATGTAAATGATGCTGAATCCGGTTTGATTCAGGATATCGATGATTGGCTTCAGCAGCTTGCGCCGGAAGGTCCCGATTACCGCCATCATCACACCGGCGAGACAAATGGTGATGCGCATCTTAAAAATTTGCTCATTGGTCACGAAGTCATCATCCCCGTAACCGAAGGGCGACTGGATTTTGGTCCCTGGCAGCAGGTTTATTATGCAGAATTTGATGGTCAGCGTCGCAAGCGGCTAATAATTAAAATATTAGGTGAGTGAGGAATGGAACCCAATAAAATACGCCTGGCATTGGCACAAATCAATACAACCGTGGGCGCCCTGGATTTGAATGCCGAACTCATCATCGAAAATATTCAAAAAAGCCGGGAGAATGCGGTCGATCTGATTGTCTTCCCTGAGTTGTCGATCACCGGCTACCCGCCCGAAGACCTGCTTTTCAAAAAACAATTTGTTAACAAGAATATCGAAAAATTGCACCAAATCGCATCCCATACCCGGAATATTGCAGCAATCGTGGGATTTGCAGATAAAACGGACAAGCTTTATAACGCAGCGGCGATCCTGTATAATGGCGAAATCTGCGGCGTTTACCACAAAATTTTTCTTCCGAATTATGGTGTTTTCGATGAAAAACGCTACTTTTCAAGTGGGGAAACGCTGCTATCCATGGAGTACAGGGGCATCAAAATCGGGCTGAATATTTGTGAAGATATCTGGGCTTCGCATGGTCTGGTGGAATCCCAGGTTTATGAAGCGGGCGCGGAAATTATAATCAATATTTCGGCTTCGCCATTTAATGTGGGGAAAGTAAAAGAACGCGAACGAATTTTAACCGCGCATGCGATTTCCAATCGCGTGATCTTTGTTTATACGAATCTCGTTGGCGGTCAGGATGAACTGGTTTTCGATGGTCAGAGTTTCATCCTTGATGAGTTGGGCGAAATCATCGAATTGGGCAAGCCCTTCAGGGAAGACCTGATCATAAGTGATATTTCAGTTCAACAGCTCAGGGGAACCCGCTCCGAAGATTCCGGCTATCAGGATCGATTCCAGTATTTCAAAGGCACTTATAAGCATGACAGCATCACCCTGAAAGCCGAAGAAACAGGCGAAATTAAACCACCGCTGCCGGGACGGAAAGAGCGCCGCCTGAGCCATATCGGTGAAATTTATCAGGCACTCGTACTGGGAACCCGCGATTACATTCAGAAGAATGGATTTCAAAAGGTTGTTCTCGGTCTCAGCGGAGGCATCGATTCTGCTCTGACAGCGGTCATCGCCGCCGACGCGCTGGGAAACGACAACGTGATTGGGATTGCCATGCCTTCGCAATATACATCTGATGCCAGCAAGATCGATGCACAGCAACTCGCTGAAAATCTGGGGATGAAGCTCTACACGATTCCCATCGCACCTCTTTTCGATGCATATAAAATTGCCCTGAAGCCTGTTTTCGGCTCCCTGGCAGAAGATGTCACCGAAGAAAATATTCAGGCGCGAATTCGTGGCAATATTTTAATGGCATTTTCCAATAAATTCGGCTGGCTCACCCTGTCAACCGGAAACAAAAGCGAAATCAGTGTCGGCTACTGCACACTCTATGGCGATATGGTGGGTGGGTATTCGGTTATCAAAGACGTCCCTAAAACAGTTGTTTACCAGCTTGCGCGCTACCGCAACTCCTTTGGCAATGGTGGCGTAATCCCGGATAATATTATTGAGAAAACGCCATCGGCTGAATTAAAGCCCGATCAAAAGGATGAAGACAGCCTGCCCGCTTATGCAATCCTCGACCCGATTCTGGAGGCGTATATTGAAAAAGATATGGATATCAGCGAAATTGTCGGGCTGGGTTTCCCAGAAGATGTTATAAAGGATGTCATCCGGATGGTCGATTATAACGAGCACAAGCGACGTCAGGGCGCACCCGGAATCAAAATCACACCGCGAGCTTTTGGCAAAGACCGCAGAATGCCGTTAACGAATCGCTTCCGGGGATATTAACAATTCACGAATTCAATTTCAGTCCCTGCTATTTGATTGTGTACACGAAGAATGATCCGAATCACCCCTGGAAAATTTCCCGATGCTACCTTTTTGTGACGTCTCCATGCCTGGAACTACTTCTATTTCTTTAAAACTTAATTTGTTAGAAATTTACTTGACTTTTTAATAATTTTTTATAACATTGAATTATGTTTTTGAAACGAGATGGTTGACTGAATACGCCATCCCTGCTCAATCTCAGATTATCGGTCGTCATTACAGGATTTAAAAATAAGCAATGTGGAGGGCAAATGATTGTTAAAAAGTATGGTGCGATAATTCTCGCTATTGCCCTGCTGGTTTATCTGTCTGGTTGTGCCACACAATATAACACGAAAGCCCAGGGGCGAATTATCGTCACCGAAATGACAAATGTAAAAGCCCAGCCGAGTCACAGCGCCGCAGATATCGCAACGATCGATCGCGGCGAAACGGTCTTGTTAGTGGGTAAACGCGAACAATGGTACAAAGTCAGGCTCCCAAGTGCCCAATTTGGCTGGATTCATGAATCGGTAGTGAAACCAGAGTCATTCAAAACATTGGTGCTCAATCGGGATGTAGAACTCCGATACCGTCCCGATAAATACGCCGCGGTGATGATGATCATTCCCAGCGGTACAGAAGTCAGGGAATTCGAAAGGCAGGGCGAATGGGTGAAAATTCAGGTCGGGAGCGGCGGAACGATTGGTTGGTCACCACGCGCTTTGATTGGAGAAGCATCGGTGATCGAGGTTGGCGGGCAGGGCGTTCGCTTGTTCACCAATCGCGGTTCCAATATTCGATCCGGACCTGGTACACGTTTCCAAAAAATTACAACAGTTCCTTCGGGAAAGAGCCTGCAATGGGTATCGACATCAGGTAGTTGGTTTCAGGTGCGGCTGCCGGATAACAGCAGCGAAGGCTATATCTGGAAAGATCTGGTTACCAGACAACCGTACCGGACAGTCTTCAATAATTCCGCATGCGATTTGAAGTCGGAACCATCTTTGAGCGCGCTAACCGTAAACACATTGAGTGAGCAGTTTACGAAGCTGGTAATCCTCGATTCGCGGAATGGTTGGTACCTGGTTGAACTGCCAATGGGTTCCCTGGGATGGATTGATAGCAACAATACCACCGATCCTCGTTCAAGCAGCGAATATCCCGAATACGACCCATACGGCAGTTCCGAACCTATGGGATTATATTTTGCAATCAATCGCGCCATGATCTATTCGGACAGGGATGGGCGGGGTTCGGTCGTCTCGACAGTTCAACCGGGCATGCAGTTAAAAATCACCAAATCGCAGGATACATGGTGTGCGGTTACGCTGCCAGATGGAAAATCCGGCTACATCTCGGCGAACGATTTTGCTGATGCAAAAGGCAAATACCTCGTTACAACCGACCAGGTAAATGTGAGAGAGGGCGCCGGTACAGGATTCCGACAGCTTTTTATGGCTGAAATCGGATTAGATGTTATTTTGCTTGGGGCAACAGATGATTGGTGTAAAGTCGTATTCGTCGATGGCAGGGAAACGGGTTGGATTTCCAGCAGATTTTTGTCGCCATCGAAATATCGCGTTATTTTTGTTACCGAAAACGGTGCAAATGTGCGGTCCACCAATGATACAAGAAATTCACCAATCGACCAATACGACAGCGGAATCGAAATTACGTATGTATCAAAAAACGCAGACTGGTATAAATTCAATCCGCTCGTGCCGAACCGCGGATCCGTCGCCTGGATACATGAGCAGGTTGTTAGTGTTCCGCGCTACGGTTACGGTATCGCAACCAGACAGGAAGCAATTCAACTTGGCGCAGGGCAAAATCATCAAGGACTCGGCTATTTGATGATCAACGATGAAGTTCCCATCATCGATCAAAAGGGAACATGGTATCTTATTGAAATGCCCAATCATCCACGTATGGGCTATGTTTCTCAAGGCGCTATAGCCAAAGCGCCTTATACTCCTTTAATTGTCATTCGGAATACTATCTTGCGCAGCCAGTCAAATGATTACGGTTCCTCGATGACATCAATTGAACCCGGCACCGAATTGACCATGCTCAAAAATGAATACCAGTGGCTATTCGTAAAGCTCATTCGCGCCGACAGAAACTTATTCGGCTGGGTTCAGCAAGCCGATGTTGCGGAACCGGATTACGGAACGATTAACCTCCCCTCAGGCAGAAATATTCGATACGGCCCGGGAATGGAATATCAGGCGTACTCGAATACGTATCAGGCGCAAAAACTCAAAATACTGGATTGCTTTGGCGATTGGATTCAGGTCAGAATTGGCAGCAACGCGGGATGGATTTACCGTCAGGAAACTATCGCAGATGATTTAGGTGATGGCGCGGAAGGTTAATCCGAGTCTGACAAATCAATCTCTCTGCTTATCGGCGTGTCCTGCAAAAAAGGCTCGTAACTGACTATCATACATTATGTACTAATAATCAAAACAATTTCCTTTTGAATTGAAATCCTTTTACGAAGCAGATAACTCAAGCGGAGCTTCGATTGAAACGGACAAAATTGCAGCTATCGACACAGATATTTATCGGTATGGCAGTTGGCGCGCTACTGGGTTTTATCCTCACGTATGGCGTGGAAGCACTGGCATCAATGATTTACTCGGATTCATTAATAGGGGGCTTGCACAAAGTCGCTTTTCGGGACGGTCTGGTGCATATCGCTGATTTTTTTGCCCAGCTATTCTTGCGAATGCTGAAGATGATTATCGCTCCCCTCATTATCACATCGATTGTATCAGGTGTCACCGGTGTTGGGCAGGGCAAGAACCTGGGCAGGCTCGGTTTAAAAACATTATTCTATTATATCTCAACCAGCTTGCTGGCGATCCTCACCGGACTTATTATGGTGAATATCATCCGACCCGGCGTGGGTGCCGAATTGGGATTGCAGGAAGTACCCACAAGCTTTTCCGCGCCAACTGGTAGCACCATCGAATTCTTGATGGATTTCATGCAACGCCTGATCCCCACCAATCCGTTCGAAGCAATCGTCGAAGGGAATATGCTGCAAATTATTTTCTTCAGCCTGCTATTCGGAATATTTATCACCCAGTTGAAAAATGGAAAATATCGGACCCAATTGACCGATTTCTTTCAGGCTGCATTCGAAGCCATGATGAAATTAACGCATTTCATTATCCAATTTGCGCCGCTGGGTATTTGCGGGATCGTTGCCAAAATTGTCGCCACGACCGGCTTTCAACCATTCATCTCATTGGGCATCTATTTCCTTTGCGTTCTCGGCGGATTACTTATCCATGCCACCATTACCTTGCCATTCATTATCAAATTGGTAGGCAGAAGCCAACCCTGGCACCACATTCGTAATATGTCACCGGCGTTGTTGATGGCGTTTTCAACGAGTTCTTCGTCGGCAACATTGCCCCTGACGATGGAGTGCGCCGAGACGCGCGCAAAAATTTCCAATAAAATCACCAGTTTCGTGCTGCCACTTGGCGCAACGGTCAATATGGACGGCACTGCCCTGTATGAATGTGTGGCAGCGATATTCATCGCGCAGGCGTATGGAATTCAACTGGGATTCGCCGAGCAATTTATTATTGTCATCACATCACTGATGGCGTCCATCGGGGCAGCGGGAATTCCCATGGCAGGGCTGGTGATGATCACGATTATTTTGCGTGCGGTTGGCTTGCCACTCGAAGGAATCGGGCTGATCCTCGCGGTCGACAGGGTGCTGGATATGTGTCGAACGACAGTCAATGTTTGGAGCGACAGTAGTGGGGCATTGGTGATTGGCAAGACTGAGGGGGAGGTAGCAGCATCGTAAAAAAAATGTAGAAAATTAATCAGTTTTTTAATAAGGCGAGGACGGCGCTGCGGCTCATGGCGCATGTAAATGGCATCGGTTGGCACCTTAAAATCTAACGCTTATCGCATGAGTTAGTTAGTTTTAATTAAATAAATATCCAATTACTTACGACTTCACCTCGCGCCGTCGACTCTTGCCTTCTTCCCTACATAAGTTGGTTTTTGTTCCTCCAAATGTAGTTAGTTGGTTATTATATGGCTTAGTTGAGGGATTTTTCAAATTCATGAACTCCAATTACCTTCAAAACGAGTGGGAATCAGAATTCGTTGACCCGGTCTGATTCTTCTCGCATTGCGTATCCGATTGGCTTCTTTTATCTCTCGCCAGGGCACACCATACATGCTGCTCAATGAGATCAGCGTTTCACCACGTCGTAAAACATGGTAACTGGGCTTGCTCTCCGGTGGCGGTACAATATTGATATCGAAATTTTCATCCAGCCATTGCCGATCCTGATCATAGTCATACTCAGTTCCAGGCTCAGATTCAAATTCAATTCTACGTTCTGGTTCATCTTCAAAATAAAAGTTCAACGGCTCATACGTCTCGCGTCGCATCAATTGATGATCATTCGAACTGACAAATTCGACACAAAAATTGCTGCCGATTCTTTTGAATAATCTGGGATAGTTGATATATATCGTCCCTGTTATAATTCCTTCCTGCCTGAGGCTTCCCATAAAAAAGTTTAGCGCAAATAATCCTATAATCCCCTTTGTGACAAGCTTCATTTTTGTACTCCTGTGTCTATCGCATAAATCGCAATTTGAATCGGTTTCTGAGGTTTTTTTGTGCAATGGCGAACCATCTGCTGATGCATTTCCCGGAACCTTTTTTAAGCAACATCTATGCCAGCAACAAGTTACATAAATGATATTAAATAACATCTTGTTTATAATATTTATAATTCAAATTAAATGTTTAATTTATTAAAAAACTGAGCGAACAGTTTCTTACCATTTTGCATTTTCCATCAATGCGCTGATTTTATCGTAAATGGCATTTCTGAAGCATATCTATCAGTCATTTCTATTGTATTTCAAAACCGTTATTCATCGAATAAACCGCCAAGGTGCGTTCGACACAAAATTGGCGTCCCGTTGTGCCAGTGCCGCGATTTCGCCAGGGGATGCTGCCAGCTTTAAACCACACTGACTGAAATTTACCATTCAATGCGCAGCAACTGGTTCAGGCAGAGGCTCGAACCGTAAGTGGATTGCTGCTTGATGAAATTTTCCATGAAATGGAATGAAGCCGGGATAAAATTGATTCTTATCGCGAGTGTATCTGACGGCAAGCCGGGAACTTCCGTATTAGCATAAAGTAAAATTTCTATCCGACTAAAAATGCCGGTCATAAGCGATCAACCAGCACATTTCTTCCGTCATGGCAAGTCCGCCGGATGCGAAGCCGAATTTGTATCAGATCATGCCTGAATAAAAATTGGCATTTTCGTGCCGAACGGATTCGAAACATCGCGGAAGAACAATGACTTAGCGCCTATCCGAAAACTCGAAAAATTGTCATTGCGAGGAGCGTTTTTTGCGACGAGGCAATCTCAGCCGTTTTATTAGGGGATTGCTTCGGCTGGGCGCCCCCGGCAAAAAACGCCTCGCAATGACAGCTCAAAGGTAGTCCGCGGACAGCCACTTTTCACCCTTCGACTCTGCTCAGGGTGAAATAATAACAGCCTTTCATTCAGGTAATAAATCGAAAATATTGAGGATGGGATTATGCGCGAATTGGGTGAAGTCTTACGCATCGATGAAGAGAAGGCGTACGTCAGAATTGCAAAATCCGAGCATTGCGCGGGATGTAACGCCTGCGATATGTTCGACAATGGACGCCCGAGGGAATTAATTGTTCGCAATTCAGCCGCAGCGCAAGTAGGCGACCTGGTCGAGATTGACATCAACCCCAAAAGCGTGGTGAAGGCTTCATTCCTGATATTTATCTTTCCGATTATTGCAATGATTCTGGGGTATGTTCTTGGTAAGCACCTTTCTTCACATCTAGGGATAAGTGCAGAGCCTTCCGGGATCATTGGCTCCGTCGCTTGCCTTGCGCTGTCGTTTCTCGCGATTTTCATTTACGATAAATCATTCGCAACCGACACACCCTCGGCTTCAATCATCGCAATTGTGAAAAAGACGACAACCGTATGCTGAATAATCATTTTGTGTTATGCTTCATTATTATTCTGTGGTTCTTCTCTGCACCACAATTCGCCCATAGCTCGCACCAGAATTTATCCAATGCCGGCTACCAGCTCTTACAAAGCGATCATCGCAGCCTGACTCTATCTTTCATGCCACTGAACTGGAAAGAAGACAGCTTAAACATTCACTCACAAACATTCCACCGGTTCCGATTCGAAGGCGCTGCATTTCCGGAGCAACCGGGCGCACCGATGTTGCCTTACGGCTGTGTTCTCATCGGCATCCCGAAAGATGCCCGGATTGATTACGAAATCCTCGACGCTCAATTCCAAACCTTTGCCAATAAATCCGTAGCGCCGGTGCCAGCGATCAAAATAATCAACGAAATGCCATCGGAAGTGTATGACCCGGATAAAGCGTTATATAGTGCGGAAAAATCCGTACCGACTGACATTGTCAAAATCAGCCAGCCGGGTTTTTTCCGAAATCAGCCCGTGGTTCAGCTTCATTTTTTCCCGCTGCAATTTTTCCCGGCGCAGCAGCGTATTCGAAAGTATCGCCGGATCACGATTCGCCTGTCATTTGAATCCCCATCTCCCCGGGCGCTTCAACCTGTGCCGAATGAAAAAACTGAGTCGCTTTACAAACAAGCGATATTAAATTACGAGCAGGCGAAAACCTGGCGACAGCCGGTGCCGTCAGCGAAGCTAAAGAAGCAACGGCAGGTATGGGGCGCGGGCGATTGGTATCGAATTCAGATTGATCTCGAGGGGATGTATAAAATTACAGGTCAATTTTTAGCCGATAACGGAATTTCGCTGGCATCAATCGATCCGGCAACTATACGAATTTACAATAACGGCGGACGGGAGCTGCCAGAGGCACTCACCGATCCACGACCGGACAGTTTGATTGAAAATGCGATCAAAGTTGATGACGGCGGAGATGGCGCGTTCGATGCGTCGGATGTCATTCTGTTTTATGGGCGCGGTGTAAACGGATGTAAATACAATTCGTCATCAAAGCAATTCGAACATACCATCCATCACTATGAAACGCATAATATTTATTGGCTTACCTGGGGAAATATTCCGGGCAAACGCATGCCGAAACATGCTCCCCAGATGACCGCAGCGTCAACCGTTAAAACCACTTTTTCTGAATTTCAATTCGTGGAGGAAGAACGATTAAATATTCTCAATTCAGGTATTTTATGGTTTGCAGAAAGCTTGTCGAAGGATAATCCATCTCGAGCTTACGTTTTCAATATGAATCCGCCGGCGGAAGCTTCACCGATAAATTTCCGTCTGCGACTTGGAGCGCGGTCAACAGGCGTACATAATTTCAGGATCGCTCTCAATGAGCAGGTGTTGCATACCGTTTCGCTGAACGGACCTTCTTCCAGCGAAGAAATTCGGGTCACTCTAAAAACCTTTGAGTTGAATGCGATGGCAATCCCCAGGGCTGGTCTGAATACAGTGAAAATTGAATATGTGTCACCGCAGAGCTATTATCAGTCCTACATCGATTGGCTGGAAGTCACCAGTACGCGAAAACTGGACTTGAATCAAAATTTGCTCATTTTCAATTCACATCCGGAGCACGGAAGTGTCGAATTTCAACTCGGTACTGCCACTGCCGGCAGCGAGCAGGTGGAAATATTCGACATCAGCCAATTCCACGATGTCAAGCGGATTGATGCGATTCCCGTTCAAACCGGGATCATAAGCTTTAAAGATTCGGTGCAGCTTGATTCACCGAAACGCTATGCGGCGATTAATCCGAAGGGCTACCGTTTCGTATCGGAAATTGAACGCGCCCAAATGTCGGATATTCGCACGGAAGGCATCTCGGCGGATTATATCATTATCACCCCTTCCTCCTTTTACGAAGAGGCAAGGATTTTAAAGAGCCTGCGGGAAAATATGGATTCGTTGAAGACATCAATCGTACTGATTTCCGATATTTTCGATACTTTCGGATTTGGGCTTTGCGATCCAACTGCCATTCGCGATTTCATCAAGTTTGCATTCGAAAACGGGCAACCGCAACCGGCTTATGTTTTGCTATTTGGCGACGGTCATTACGATTACAAAGGAATTTACAAAGATGCGAGCCCGAATTGGATTCCGCCGTACGAGACCGGCGAATCGGATTACAGTGAAAGCCGCATCATTGATGAGTGGTTCGTCAGGGTTAACGGCGTGGACCGGATAATGGATCTGGCAATCGGGCGCCTGCCGGTCAATTCTGCTGCCGAAGCGCGGCAGATGGTAAATCGGATTTGTGCATATCAAACCTGCGGCAATTTCGGTTTCTGGCGCAATACGATCACGGTGGTGGCAGACGATGAATATGGTCAGGGAGGCGTAGTCACCAGCGAAACATTTCACACGACTCAGGCTGAGGACATCGCGGCTGCCTTTCCGGAACATTTATACAAGCGGAAAATCTACATGGTGGAATATCCGGGTATTCGCAGCGCGTCGGTTTCGGGGATTACAAAGCCGATGGTGAATCAGGATATTGTTGAGCAAATCAACCGGGGAACTGCGATTATCGATTTCATCGGACACAGCAAACAGGATCAGTTTGCGCATGAGAATGTATTTTCATTGAGCGTTGAAGTACCGAAATTGCAGAACACCGATATGCTCCCCTTTTTGATTTGCGCTTCCTGTGCATTCGGACGTTTTGACGATCCGTACAATCGCTGGATTACCGAGGAAATGTTGCTGAAGGACAATGGGGGTGTCATCGCTACCTTCGCATCAGCACGGGAAGCGCTGGCGCATTCAAATGCGCTTTTAAATCAGTACCTGGTAGATTATTTATTTGACGCGGCGGGAAATGTTCGAAGAGTGGGTGATGCAATCAGACTGGCGAAGGCGCGCGTACCGGGGATTAATTCGGAAAAATATCATCTGTTGGGCGATCCGGCATTGATTCTGAATATACCACAACGGTGTGTTGCCATTGACTCCCTGAATCCCGATTCCATGCGTGCATTGAGTAAAATTTCAATTTACGGTCATGTTTCGGGCGGGGCAACCGCCGATGACAGCTTCGACGGCACTGCGCTGGTGCAGGTGTTCGATCCGGAAAAGCAACGTACCTATGCCAGCGCCCTGAACGACACGCTGCATTACAATCTGGCGGGTAACTCGATTTTCAGAGGCTCGTGCAGCGTCCGAAATGGCACTTACCAATTGAAATTCATCGTACCCAAGGACATCTCGTACGGAGGCAGCACCGGACGCGTAAGCGTGTATGTGTTCAATCAAGAGCGGATGTTCGACGGTTGCGGTAGTCTTGAAAATTTGTATGTCGGAGGCACGGCGAGTGCTTTTCAAGATTTGCACGGACCGCAGATCACAATCGGACTGCAAAATCGGCATTTTGAGGCGGGCGATATGGTAGCTGGCGATCCCGCTTTCGAGATAATCATTGAAGACAGCCTCAGCGGTGTGAATATCACCAATGAAATCGGTCATACGATCACCCTTTTGCTGGACGATGATCCGAAAAATAAGCGCGATATTACGAGCTATTTCAATTACGATGAAGGCAGCTTTACGCGCGGCACGATTCACTATGCGCTATCTGGCATGACACCCGGGGAACATCAAATCGATATTAAAGCCTGGGACAATTTCAACAATTCATCTGTCGCCTCAGCGACATTCGTCATCTCCGGAGTGGATGAATTGACGCTGCGCAAAGTGATGAATTTTCCCAATCCGTTCATCTCGCGCACAACGTTCACGTTCGAAATCAATCAACCGGCTGATATTTGCATCAAAATCTACACACTGGCTGGCAGACTCGTGCGCACACTCGATGGACTTCGTGCGGAGCCCGGTTTCAATTATGGATTCGAATGGAACGGCACAGATGAGGATGGGGCATGGATTGCAAATGGTGTTTATCTTTATAAAATTATCGCATCGAAAAATCTTGACGATCGGGTGCTGAAGGCGGAAACAATAGGCAAGCTCATCATTATGCGATAATCGAATCCAGTTGAATGAATTGGCTGATGGTGAACGGCTTAATGTGGGTGGAATATTTTGCTTTCAGAAAATTTTTAGATTCCAGTTGACATTCATGAAATATTTTGTATATTGAAAACATACCTTTTTGTAAACATAATCGCAATAATTTCGCATATCCGGATATAAGCAGCTTGAGCATTCCTAATCTTTTAAAGCTTAATATGCCTATTAAGGGTTAGTTTGTAACATCATATTCTTAAACATGTCATTGCGAGCGTAACGCAGTGGAGCGAAGCAATCTCTATGTTTACAGTAAGTTATGAGATTGCTTCGTCGCTCGTACCTCGC
>JAFGMA010000229.1 GCA_016927835.1 Candidatus Zhuqueibacterota bacterium
ATGTCGAATCGGGCGAAACTGACGCTGGGAATTCCAGCTCGATTTGCTTATTTGACAGATATGATGGAACAAGATATTGCTGAATTGGCAATGGACTCAAATTCAATTTTGCTCGATTTCAAGCCGTTTGAAATAAAAACGGTTCGGTTGAAGATGGATAGATATTAGAAAAATGAAGTCCATTCGCCGACTGGCAAATAACGTCAACTTAAGCTCATTACTATTAATTCAGAGCTGTCAAAACCGTTAAAACGGTTACCATTGTTTTTGATTTGTCATAAACACCCGAATTAATTCGGGTGTGTGGGACAAATTTTCCATATTTCTTAAACCGCTTTAGCGGTTTCTCATAATAAATTATATTAGGTTGACGCCAAATGTCAACTGGCGGATGGACTCCATTTAGATTTCACACTCACATCATAATTTGCTGCCCTTCAGAATTTAAATAAATCGAGCCAAAATGGATAAAAACGACTTTTGACAGATCAGCTCTTGGAGCGTAAATTTGTATCTTTCTGCCTGCGAGATTTATTTCCTGAACGATTCCCAATGATATCAAAAAGTTTTCTGCATCGCATAATCCAACCAGGACATTGCGATACATTTCTGGATTTCTTAAATCTGGAATTTTGCCATGAAAACCAATTCCTCTTAAAATTAATTCCTGTGAGACTGCATTTTCAAAATAGTCTTTGAACTTTACTTCTCGGTACTGTCTCCGTTCGGGTGGTGTTCGGGCAATGACGGATGATGAGATAGGCAGGCGATATAAATGAATTCCGGGATGCTTTCTAAAATTGCTCACCCACCGGAAATCCTCATCCGGGCTGTGGATGGCAATGAGAAAATCAGGCTGAATCAGATCGATGACTCGAAACTGAAATTCTCGGGCAACCTGCTCCAGAACAAAACCGCATGAATCGAGAATAATCCGTTGAGCGCCAAGGCTGACGGCTTTTTCAGTGAGCTTCTTCATTCCAGTTATTGTTTGCAATAGATGCCCTCTCGGAGTGGTTGAGCCAACGAAATAAAGACATTGCAGGTGATTTTCAGTTTCTGACTGAGGAAATAGATCTAAACCAACCGTAGTTGGCGGTCCGATAAGAGATTGTCCTGGATCGCAATCGATATAAGCGATTTGAAAATTTTTGGATAGATTTTCTGCAAGGTATTTACAAAAAGTAGTTTTACCGCTATCATTCGAGCCAATGACATAAACAATCAGTGGGGTATCTTCATGCGATATTTTGTTAAGCAGATGCTGCCATGGTTCTTCAATATTGATCATTGGCAAAGATAAAGTTATAACTTTAAAATTAAATTGTTGTAAACTTTATTTAAAATTGTTATATTTGGTGAAATTTAATGCTTAAAATTTACCACACTATGATTTAAAAATCAAGCATAATTATCTCTAAAATGCAATGGGCTAAAGATAAGTTGGTAAGCTTTGCTAAGCCCCCCAGGTTCAGCAAAGCTGCGCTGGTCACCCCATCAGTGACTGACCTATTACTCTAAAATTAAGCGGAGAAGCCATGAAAATAAAGCTAAAAATTTTCTCTTTTCTAATTCTCGGGCTGATTTTTTTAGACCAATCTTCTTTCGCTGGCACCATCGAAAGCACCCCGGTCGGACCTGGCATTATTCATTATCACGAGTTCAGAGCAACCGGACCCTGGCATATCAATATTCTGGCGATCGATCTCGCCAATGAATGGCTTAAACTTGAAACCGTCAAAGCCAATGATCGTTTATCAGGCTATGAAAGAACTTCTGCCATGGCAGCTCGAAGAGATGGTGAGGGACATCGAATCGTAGGAGCGATTAATGGCGATTTTTATGGAACCGGCGGAATTCCGGTCGGAGCACAGGTACTGGATGGTGTGTTATTAAAAGATCCAACGACTCGTTCCATTTTTGGTGTTACTCCCCAGCAGCAACCAATGATTGATATCGTCTCCCTGCGAGGAAAGCTAAATGCTTCGAATGACTCGACCATCGCTATTTCAGGCATTAACGAAGCCAGAGATAACAATGGGCTGGTGCTATTTAATAGGTATTTCGGCTCGAAAACTGGAACAAATTATTGGGGAACCGAAATCACCGTAGCATACCTCACCACTCATCATCTGGTTAACGATACGATTTATGTCGTCACCATTGCAAAAGATAGCATCGTTGCAGCCGGGCATGGCAATAATATCATCCCCGCCAATGGAATGGTTATCTCCGGTCATGGGACAGCGAGTAGTTTCCTCAATGAAAATATTTTTGTCGGTGACACGCTATCGCTTCTCCTTCAGCTTCCCCCAGTTCAGCAGAAAATTATTGAGCTAATCGGTGGAACGCCTCGATTGATTCGTGATGGGGTGGCAACTGTGGAATGGGAAAATGAACAGTGTGGGCGAAGTTTCAGCTATGACCGTCATCCTCGCACGGCAGTCGGTTTTAACCAGGATTCGACAAAATTATACTTTTTCACGGTCGATGGTAGGCAGCCGGGCTACAGCGCTGGCATGTCGCTGTTTGAGCTGGCCGATTACATGCTGGAATGGGGCGTTTACCAGGGTGTTAATCTGGACGGCGGCGGCTCGACAACGATGGTCGTGCGAAACCAGATTGTCAATAGTCCATCAGATGCCGGTGGGGAACGATCTGTGGCAAATGCCTTGATGGTTGTCAGCACGGCACCGACTGGACCGCTTTCATTATTGAAAATTTCACCCAAGACGGTATATGTCCTGGCTGGTAACCAATTTCAATTTTCAGTGAGCGGTTTCGATCAGTATTACAATCCAATAGCTATTTCGCCTGATTCGCTGGAATGGTTTTGCGATCCACGGGTTGGTAAAATTGGTGAAAAAGGATTGTTCACTGCCGGACAGAAACAAGATTCCGGGTTTGTTTATGTCCAAAGTGGCGATATACAAGATTCAGCCCGGGTTTACATCACCAGGGTAGCTTCCATCGAGCTGTTACCCAACCCGGTGATTTTGAAGGTGGGAGAAAGCCAGAGCATCACGCCAACAGCAAGGGACGATTATGGAAATCTTATCACGCTTGAAGCTTCTGAATATTCATGGTCTGTTACTGGCGAGATCGGAACTGTGTCAAATCAAGGGATATTTACGGCAACCAACCCGGGACAGGGGCAGGTGGTCGCATCCCACCAGGCGATTGCCGGCAGCACGGCTGTATTCGTGGGCATTGCTTCTGATGTGGTGATTGATGATTTCAGCTCTGCATCTAATTGGTCGCTTTCCGGTGTACGTATCAATTTATCAGGGTGTGATTTTAACACGGATAGCTCTCTATTTATCTCTAATCCGTCCTCCGGCAAACTTGATTATAGTCTCGCTGCGGGCGGAACAAGCGCCCTTTACCTTGATTGTTCGATGCAGATTTCCGGCTCCCCTGAGGCGATTGGTATTTATGTCTATGGCGATGGTAAGGGACATTGGCTGAGAGGCGAATTTAATGATATCGATGGCGAAAAATTTTTAATAAATTTTACCGAAGCATCACCCGGCATTGATTGGACCAATTCCTGGAAATATCTCAGGATTCCATTGAGCAATGCCATTATCCACTGGGGTAATCCCAATGCCATCCTCAACTTTCCCATTACCTGGAAAAAACTATATTTAGCCGAAACCGATGATTCAAAGAAAGACTCTGGCACAATCTTTTTTGATGATTTTACGGCTCATTTTATTGACACCAAAGTCGATGAAAATGGCAAATCGCTGGTGCCGCTTGATTTTATATTGGAACAAAACTTTCCCAATCCGTTTAATCCAGATACGAATATAACTTTTGGATTGCCAAAGGATAGCCGGGTCAAATTAGAAGTTTTCAATATGCTGGGGAAACGAATCGCAACATTGCTGAACGATGAAATTTCTGCCGGGAACCATTCTGTTAAATTTAATGCCAGTCAGTTAACCAGCGGAATTTATTTGTACCGAATCGACACCGGGGATTTTCAGGCAACGAAGCGGATGGTGGTTGTCAAATAAGTCGGGCAATTATTCAAAACGGTATCAGCTTTTTTCTACGATAATATTTTTGTTGACGATGAATAATAAAATTGTATCTTTTAAAGTGTGGTTGGTCCCGCTTGAATTATGATTAACATAAATGATGAGGTCGTTATGTCTAAAATAGCTATTATTGGAGTTGGCGATGTAGGAGCAACTCTGGCATACACGGTACAGCTTTCCGGATTAGTTACAGAGATCGTTTTAATCGATCTGGAAAAAGCACGAGTAAACGGTCATGCTTTAGATATGAACCATGGACTGTTTTTTACGCCATCAGTTAATATCTATGCTGGCGACATATCTGATTGTTACGGGGCAGCCGTGGTAATCATTGCTGCGGGAGCACGACAAAAAAGCGGTGAAACACGGTTGGAACTGGTTCAACGGAATGCGGCGATCTGTAAAAAAATCGTGGAACAAGTTGTGCCCCACATAAATGACGAGACCGTATTTTTGGTCACAACCAATCCGGTTGATATAATGACTTATGTGACATTCAAAGCTTCTGGTTTATCCCATCAGAAAGTTATCGGATCTGGCACCCTGCTCGATTCGTCTCGATTTCGATACGCGCTCAGCAAACATTGTAATGTTGATGCCAAAAATGTTCATGCCTACGTCATTGGTGAGCATGGTGATAGCGAGGTTTTGTTGTGGAGCCTGGTGAATATATCTGGCATTAAATTGGAAGATTTCTGTAAGGGGTGTAAAACGAAATGCCAGGGGCCCCCGATAAAAGAAATTGAAACTGAGGTGAGAGAATCGGCTTATCACATTATCGCTGCTAAAGGATTTACTAACTATGGCGTCAGCCTTGCAATTTTACGCATCATGAGTGCGATTA
>JAFGMA010000230.1 GCA_016927835.1 Candidatus Zhuqueibacterota bacterium
AAATTGTGAATTTTTTTGGCAAGATTTTTTTTAATGCCCATTGCATGTTATATCTTTTCAACGTTTTACAAAGGCTGTTTTTTCGAGTACAATTTTTGGCTATTGCGTTACCGAATAAGTTTCATTTTTAATTTTACATTTGTAATTTTTAATTCCAGCTTGTCTGGGTTAGGTTCAATAAAATCAATCAGTGAAAATTAGTGAAATTCGTGGTTTGACTCTTTGCGGTGCTGTGAGACGTGCGACTAGCGGATTAAAAGCAGGTGTTATTCTGTCTTCGATAGCCTGTCAAGAATGTTTCGGGATAGCTTCTCATCAATCTTTTGATTATGCAGCGTTGCAGCATGCGCAGCATTGTGCCGGTTTCCGCGATAATAGCGCTCGAAAAGCGTCAGATGACCGATTAATGCATCTTTGATTCGCTGCTCGATCAGAGACTGAATCAAATAGTAGCCGGTGATCGAATTCAGAATCATCGCATTGAATCCATTCCGCCAATCGCCCGCATAAATTTGTCCGCTTCCCGGCAAAAACGTTGACAGCCATCTCGCCAGCACCGGGGATTTATAATTCAAATCTCTGGTGGAGGCAAACAGCGAATCGATTGCGTGTTGAGCTGCCGACGGGTTTTGTTTGAAATATTCATCAAAGGCTTGCTGCGCCTGTTGCCAACTTGCCAAATAACAATAACACACGCCGAGAAAATACAAGGCATTGCTCTTCATACCGGGATAATCCGAAAAATGCGCGATCCGCAGCAGCTCGAATTCGGCTGCGCTATAATTCGCCGTTCCGAGTTGGATGATTGCGATTGAGATTCTTCGCTCCTGCTTCACACTGTCATTTTCCGCGTAAACCATCGATTGTCTGAGCGCTTCAATCGCAGATGCCCATTTTTTTTGATTGCGGTATGCAAGCCCGATTTCATAATAAATATCGCTCACAGCTTCATGCTCAATATTGAAACACAGAAAGCGTTTGAATTCCGTAATCGCTGCAT
Source organism: Candidatus Zhuqueibacterota bacterium (assembly GCA_016927835.1). Classification (GTDB taxonomy): domain Bacteria; phylum Zhuqueibacterota; class Zhuqueibacteria; order Thermofontimicrobiales; family Sulfurfontimicrobiaceae; genus Sulfurfontimicrobium. The sequence continues at coordinate 1,001 of JAFGMA010000230.1, forward strand.
CGTAATTGCCGCCAGCCAGGTACTTATTCGCCAGCGTCAGAGCAGCATCCTGCGCCCCGGCATTCGCCATGCATAATATGAAAGTGAAGATTTTAATTGCCATTAAATTTCGAGCCATGCTGACCGCCATTTTTGCTGATATTTGCTGATTTCAAATTCAAACCCGGATTCAATTCAAAATATACATCGCTCGAACGGGCGTAGTATTTGTCCCTTAATGCCCGCATTCACCTGGCGCTACTTCCAGGAAATATGCAACTCGATTTTTTTGAGCAATTCCTGCTCTAATTTTTGATTATAAAGCTTCACCGAAACGATTGAGCCGTAAACATTTCCCAAATAAAACGCACTGCTCATGGCACCATAAATCCAGCCTTTGACTGAACGAAGGCCATCTTTTTCAAATCCGTCGTAAGCCTGCCAGCTAAATAATCCCACCACGAAAAATGAATATAACCCATCGTTAATACGGCCTGCGTAGATTTTTCCGCTGCCCGGAATAATTGCCGATGCCATGCCGGCGACAATTTGGCTTTTGTAAGACAGGTACAATCCTGCTTGAGAGAGTGCATGCAGTTCGGTCAGCAACGAATCCATGGGTGGCTGTGGCGTTTCGGCGAGCAGGGCACTAAAGGTATTGCTGGCAATTTTCCAGTCCCGGCTTTTCAGGTAGTTGACGCCTGAAAGCGTTCTCATTTTCAGGCGAATTTCTCCATCCGGCAGTTGAGTGAGTTGCTTATGAATATAAGCATTCGATTCGAGGTAGTCACCGGCTTCGTACATGCCGGAAGCGATTTGATAATGAGCCAGACTCGCCAGGCTGCTGCCGGGATGCTGCTCAATAATCTGCCGGAAGGTGTGGCGCGCCATCTCGCCATCACCGCCAAGTTGAAAGCAATTGCCGATTTTTAAAAGCAATGAATCGCTCAGCAAGTCATTATTCAGCGCAAAAGCATATCGTTGATATTCTCCGGCAGCGCGCAGATACTCGCCATTATTGAAAAGATAATTTGCAAAATATATTATTTTTTCAGGCGCATAGTAATTCAACTGCCCGGACACTGGCGTTTGATATAACATTATCAAGCAAAAACATACAACGGTAAATCGCATAAATTTCATTTCGATGCTGGACCCAGGTAGTATAATTCAATCGGATCGGAGAATTTTCCCGTGTGCTTATGAATCGGGTAAACGCCGCGGGAAAATCCGTGACACCGCAAGAGTCTGTCTGATGTCATCAAAACACCATAAAACGGTCCATAAGTCTTGATAGCGGCAAAACCAAATCGGGAACAACTGGGCGTGAAGGTACAGACAGACTGATTATTTTGTTGTGACGAAATGAATATCTGGTATAACCGGATCATGCCCAGAAACACCAGCTTTATCTCAGACGTTTCTTCAAAATTTTTGGCGCGCTTCTCGCCATCCGCGCTTTTTACGACCGGATTATTGGCGCGGATAAAATTCAATTCATCCTGTAATCCGGCGTTTGCAGCGCGGATGATAGTCATCTGCATGAGAACCATTAATATTGTAAAAAATATACAGGTGTGCCGGCTCACCATTCGATTTCCCTTATTTCGATATCAGCAGGCAATTGAAAATTTGCATATTTTTCCGGCAATAATTGATCAAATACCGGATTGGCGTATGTAATGACTTCTGTAATCGTCTTGCCCTGGTCATTCAGAATGGATTTAACTTCCAATGGAAAAGACTGAGTGCGATGACGGATGTGCTTCCGGAATGTGGTTTTGACAATGCTCTGATTTTTTGCGTTGAATAGTTGTGTCAGAACGACTTTGTTATCAACCAGCGCGATAATAAATCTTCCCAAAAGCTTTTCCGCATTCGTCGGTGGTTTCCAATAAACGAGAAGTGTATCGGCATGAATGTCATTTTTTTCAATCGTATATCCCAATTGCGACAATCCCCAGTCTTCCGTAATCAATCCGACAAATGCTTGAAAGAACGGCAATGATGCAGGATTTTGGCTAGTAATTTTTATCGCCTTGGCGCGATCAGGGTAATAAATCAGCGTCGTTGAGCCTTCGAGAATCATCCATTGATTCAGCGGTTTCTGTATCGTCAAAATCGATCGTTTGCCGTCGTAGAAGATCTTGCCTTCGAAAATCTCCTCTGAATTGGATTGAGACAGAATCCTTGTGAATTCGATCTGAATCGTTCTAAACGACTGACTTTGGAGCGGATACGTCATCAAAAGCAGCAAAACGATTTGATAGGTTTTGCGGTACATCTTTTTTGATCCCATTGTTAAAATAGATTTTCAGCTTTTAAAAATGCAGCGTGCCACCGGCAGTGATGACAAACGCGTTGCCCTCAAAATCAACTTCGTCACCGGATTCTACCAGTTCATCGGACCAGAGGTGAATATTATAGCGAACATTCCCCATCAGGAACAAATTATCCGTAAGCTTGAAATCAGCGCCTATTGAAGGTGAAAACGTTGTAGCATAGACGCCGTCAGTACTGAGGATATTCATTTCAGGCATCGCCCAGGCTTCTTCGGTGATATCCCACATAAATACCTGGAAACCTGCGCCAAACGCCACGAACGGAGAAAATGCTGCTTTGAAATTTGGGTTGATAGAATATTTTGCGGACATCAACAATCCGAAATAAGCTGCCGATTGATAGACCTCGATCTGCTGGGTTTCACGTAAACGTGATTCGTTTAGCACTATTTTATTTTTGTCTTCGTTCGGCGAATGGATGAAAATATTGAATTCGCCTTCAATCGCCCAATTTGGTGTGAGTTGATAGCCGGCGAGTCCCGAGAGACCGATCCCGTAGTCCCAGACTTCCGAGACATCGCCTCCGATGAAGCTCATGCCCAGTTTGCCGCCCAGGTATAAATGGGGCATGAACGTTGGCTGGTAAAAATTGGAATAATCTGGTGTCTGGCAAAAACCAGATGAATGAAAAACATAGCCTGCCAAAGCGACAATAAACAGTTTCAGAAAAACGGATTTGAGGTGATATACTGGTTTCATGCTGACTCCGATAGAAATTGAGATCGATAGTAATGCTTTGCAGGACAAGTAAAAAGTCTTCCCTGCCCTGCAAAACAAAAGAACCTTAATTAAGTCTTTCCATTTTCGTAAGACGTGTTAATTTACAATAACGAAGTTGCAGGTGACTCTTCGGGATGAGGCATCCATTTTCCCGGCGCACAGCAGCCCATCGCGGCAGGCTCTATTTGCTCTTAAACTCAGTTGAAAGCGGAAAATATTTAAGATACCCATTCGCGATACTGGCGGTGAAATCCGAGCGCGTATTTTCTCTGCCGGACATACTTTTGGTGAAATAGGCGCCGTATTCCCAGAGCACTGTTCCGGTTTCGGTGGAGAACAGCGATAATTTCATGCTTACCAGATTATTTTCTGAAGCGGAAGCCATCCCCAATGTCAGGCAGGCGGTTGCCACAGCCTGACCCAGTTCTTCCCCGGCACCAACTTCATTATAGGATATCAGATCGCAGAAAAGCAGGGCATCGGCGCCATCCGAAATGGCTTTCAGATCAGCCGGCATCAGGCGCTTGCACACCGGATACTCGGTAACCGTATCTGACCTGTCGACAATCCCTGTCATCATGTTCTCGACCGTCACGCCGTTCTCTTCGAAAAGCTGCACAGTAGCGTCGGGAGGAATCATTTCCAGCGGTTTTTTGTACGCCATGGAAGCGACATCGCTGAAAAACATATTTGTGAAAACCAGCCCGAACAGGCGTTCCTCTTTTCCGTCGTCACCGTAAAATAATGGATATAAGGCGATTTTATTGATCTGGTTTTCTTCCTGTGTATATTCAGGCATCAATTTGTAGGGTGCTGCACATGTGATTAATAATAAACAGGATATAATCCAAAACACTTTAAGAATTGAGTTAGACTTTAGCATTGGTTCCTCAAATACGATAGGTAACCAGAGTGATCGCTCCCTTTGGTCAGAGCGTCTCCAGGAGATCACCCTGGTAAGATTGAATTTAAATTGACCATTAAGATGATGGTCTTTTTTGCAGACATCAAGGTTGCAAGAATAAGGATACCCTGTTTATTCTGTGGTCTCTGATGTGCTGAAACCACCGGCTGCTGCATAGATCAAAATAAACGCTGCCCATCCGCCGCAGGCGTAGCCTACGTTCGTGTTTCGGGCTTTGTTCTGGTAGCCTTCGGTATAGCCCAACACATATTCCGGGGATTTTCCAACAAGTGCATACGCCGGAGGCGCCGGTTTATTGAAATATGCCGCACCCACACCAAATATGCCGCAACCAGCGCCAGCTAGAATCCAAAGCGCATTTCCTCTGGCAGCACTTTGCCCGTCCATTTTGCCTTCCAGAAAAGTGCCTTCTAGCTGCTGGGCAAATATCACAGGCGTCGAAATCATTACGAGGATTAAGATGATTGCTGTAACCTTCATAAAAAGCCAGTTTCGAAACATTTCAGCCTCCATAGTTAACTGATTTGATAAGTTAATGAATCGTTGGATTATGCAGCAATAATCCCGGCATCACCTCCTCATTTGTCGAATTCAGAGTTCTGAAACATATTTATCCGATTTCCGGGTCGAAAAATAGCACAAGCACAGCGATGGAAACCACCAACATCGCGCCCAATCCGGCGCTGGCATACCACAGGTTCCTGCTACGCGCTTTGGTTTGATAGCCTTCGGTGTAACCCAGGACATATTCCGGTGATTTCCCCACAAGCGCATACACCGGGGGTGACGGCTTATGGATATACGCTGCAACGACACCCATGATGCCGCAACCGAAACCAGCCAATATCCACATTGCATTGCCCATGGCATCACGCTGCCCGTCCGCCTTGCCATCGAGATATGTGCCGGTTGATTCCTGCGCGATTATGCCGGAAGTGGCAATAATCACCAGGATCAAAGCTATTAAGGTGCTTTTTATTAGAAGTTGATTACGAGGCATTATGTCCTCCGATTGTTTTAACTTTGGTAAACCAACCTGATTCATGCTTTCGCAGGCTGCGCCATCGCTCTCTGAGCGATTTCCGCATCCTCCAATACAACCAGAACGACCATTTACAAATCCCAATCGGTGTAGCCAATTATTGCGTCACCGCCTTAAATACGAAAAATGGCGAGCAATAAAAAGCATTGATTAAAATTTCATGCTGTCCGGCGGGAAAGAAAGAGGAAAACTTAAACTTGACCATCATAAAATCCAAAGGAAGTTAATATAATACAAAATAAATGAATGTCAAGCAAAAAGATTAATTCTTTAATATTATTTCATTATTATCGACTAACTTCGAATGGCTTGGTGAGTAATGCTCTCGATTTTGTCATAAATCGTTTTAATATGCAGCGATTTCAATTGACGTGTTGTATCCGCTTACCAGGATGAATTTTGCTATCTGCGCCAGAAGCAAGCAAAGCAGTCAGATGCGATTCCTCAGATTGCAGCCATATCTTAAAAATTGGCGCGTAATGAGAAAGAAACAGCCATTTCAAAGGCTCAAACGCCTCGAAAGAGTTTCACAAAAAAAGCATCGCCTGTGACGGACGATGCTTTTTTTTTAAAAGACGAATAATTCGGAGCGGCTCCTGAACAGGCTCCTGAACAGGCTCCTGAACAGGCTCCTCAAAATCCATCGGCTTTGATTTCTTTTTCAGTCAATTCACCGTACTGCTTTACCTGCTCTCGAATTTCAACCGCTTTGCCAATAAGGACGAATTGCAAATTTTCCTTTGGAAACCAGGTTTGCACAATGTGACGCGCTTTTTCAACGGTCATCTGATCCACATTTTTCTGGAAATTATTGATAAAAGACTCGTCAAAGTCGTATACAAACATCTCAGTCAGCAGCGAAGCCAGGTCGCCGGCAGTTTCGTAATCCGGCGGATATTGTCCCTTAATATAGTTCTGAGCGGATTTTAATGTCTCCTGATCGATTCCCTGCTTGAGTAATTTATCATACACTTCGAGCGCTACATCGATGGCTTCCACGGTTTTTTCGGTTCGCGTGTAACTATACAGTGCAAATAAACCGGCATTTTTATAGGCTCTGAAAAAGCTTCGCGCACCATAAGTCAAGCCGCGATTCACGCGCAATTCATCATTCAGCCAGGAAGTGAATCTACCGCCTAATATTGTATTGATTACCTGAACCGGCACAAAATCTGGATTGCTGCGTTTGATTCCCAAGCCGCCAATGAGAAACTGCGTTTCGGTGGCGTCATCTTTATTCACCAACAATAACCGTTTCTTTGAGAATGGCTTCACATCGGTACTTGCAGCTTTCGACGCAGCGCCTTTCGACTTCCAATCCTTGAACAGCGCTTTGACCCGTTTTTTCATCTCCGAAGTTTTAAAATCACCCACGATAGCTATTGCCGATTCGCCGGGAACGTAATTCGAAGCGTAGAAGTCCTTCAAATCAACAGCATTTATTTTTGACACACCATTCACCGTGCCGCTGATTGGATTACCATATACATGTTGATCGAACAAGAATTTGCTGTAATATGCGCTAATCACTCTTGACGGTCGTTCTTTTGCCAGTTCCAGCTCATTTAGCAGTCGCTTTTTCCGTTTTTCAAATTCCTGCTCATCAAAAACCGGGTGAACAATGATCTCTTTCAGAATCGGCAAAATCTGGTCCAGGTCTTTATTTACGAATGACATATCGACTTCTGCTGCTTCTTGCGAGGCAGAAGTGCTATAGGAAGCGCCGAGAAAATCCAGAGTTTCCTCGATCTGCTTTTTGGTGAATTTGCTGGTGCCGAACAATAACCCGTCGGCAGTAAGTGCAGCCAGTCCATAGCGATCACCGTCCTTGACCGCTCCCGCTGGGAAGACGGCGGACAAGTAAATGAGTGGCACCTCATGCTGCTCCATCAGGTAAACAGTCAATCCATTTTTCAGGGTAAATTTTTCGTATTCCGGAAGCTTGAATGTGCTGGTGAATTCCGCTGAAGCCTGCTGGCTGATGCCCATACTCAACAGCAGAAACGAATATAAGCCTGGTACAAGGCGATTTATGATATTTTTCATCATGATTCATCCTCCAGTTTCTTGAGTATGCCCACTGTTCGGTTGGATTGTTTGAAGTATTTCGCGGCGACGCGCTTGATGTCTTCCAGCGTTACCTTTTGATATTCATCAGGCGCAGAGAACAGCTTCTTGTAATCGCCGAAAAAAAGCTCGTAGGTGCCGATTGTATTGGCTTTGCCGTTGATGGTTTCCATTTGATGATAGAAATCCACCAGTTTACGATTTTTCACCTTTTGAAGTTCGTTCTCCGAAACGCTGTGGCTCTTGATTTTTTCGATCTCGGCATATATCGCCTGCTCAACGGTATCCTCCGGGATACCCTTGCTGCAAACAGCGTAAATGTAGAATAGATTCGGATCAAATGCCAGCGGATAATAGGTAAAAACTTCGACCGCTATCTGCTTCTCATCGATGAGTTGGTTATATAGGCGGGAGGATCGCCCCTCTGAAAGCAGGGAATTGAACAGTTCCAGCGCATAATAATCTTCGGATTTGGTTTCAGCGGTATGATACGCAATCATAATATTTGGCGATGTGATATCCTTTTTCACCCAAAGCCGCTTTTCTCCCAGTTGCTCCGGTTCCGCTGTATGGATGGGTCGCGGCGGCTCTTGCGCCGGAATCGGCTCGAAATATTCTTTTGTCAGTTTTCGGACTTGCTCAAAGGTGACATCTCCGACGATGACCACCATGCCGTTATTAGGCGCGTAATAGGTATCGAAATAGCGCTGCAAATCTTGCTTAGTCCAGTTTTTGATATCGGACTCATACCCGATCACCGACCAGCGATAGGGATGAGCAACAAATGCGACTGATTTCAATTGCTCACTCAAAAGGCGCCAGTTGCTGTTTTCAAGTCCGGTTATACGCTCGGACAGCACCACGCCGCGCTCACTCTCTACCATATCGTCATCAAGCGCCAGATTGCCGATGCGATCGGCTTCCAAATCGAAGATGACTTCGATGCTCTCCGACGGGAACCAGTCAGTGTAGACGGTAATATTTTCAGTTGTATAAGCATTATTTGAGCCGCCGTTGGCTTCCATCACACGATCAAATTCTTTGGGACCATATTTTTGGGCGCCATTGAACATCATGTGCTCGAAAAAATGCGAAAGCCCGGTGATCCCCGGGTATTCATTCCGCGAGCCAACTTGCCAGAAAAAATACATATTCGCGTTGGGGATCGAATGGTCTTCGAGCACAATGATCTTCATCCCGTTTGCGAGGGTGAAGGTGCGGATATCTTCCACTTTTGTCTGGGCAAATGCCAGGGTCGAAAAGATCAGCAACAGGCTGACGCGCTGCAATTGGTTCAGCAATTCATTCATGATACCTCCTTTTCTAATATTGAAATAGATTTGCAAAATAGGTGGTTTTCAAAATTTATCATGATTCGACTTCGCTCGCAATGAACTCCTCAGGCTATAATTATCAATCTGTTAAGCCAGTTAATCCTTCGCTTAGCCAGGATGAAGCGTCGCTTATTTGATTGATAATTATTAAACTTAGGAATTCATGGCAGCGGAACCGTCCGTTGCTGCGGTCGAACCATAATAAATTCCGAAATATGACTATCCAGTGAATCTCTAAATAGTGCCTGACCGAAAACTAGCAAAATTCTAATATTTGCTGTCATTGCGAGCGACGAAGGAGCGAAGCAATCTTTTAGAATAT
>JAFGMA010000231.1 GCA_016927835.1 Candidatus Zhuqueibacterota bacterium
AAATAGGTAACTTTTTTAATCCCACCTCCTAAAGAGTAACGATTTTTAATTTACGAATTAAACCTTCGCAAATCGTATATCGTTAATCCTTGTTCCGAAATCAAAAGAATTAATGGCGGCGACCTATTGCTCAATCATTTACTCACTTTGAGTGAAAATGCCACGCCAATGTCATTCAGGATGAATCGTATTTATAGTGTGATGAGATGTAATTTTTTTACAGCGTGCGTAACCGTAAAAGATTCTTGCAGGATGACAGGCTCCTGCATCAAATTGCAAAACAAGCCCGATTGGTAGAGGTGATCCTTATTTTGAGATCAAAAAAATCAATAGATACGCGAATCGTTTCAGGAGCAGGTGAATGAAGGCAGACAGGCTGGTGATCGAAGCGCATGAGACGAAAATTTTTTGCAGCACCGGTACAATCCAATCGTAGAGTTTTTGTTCGCTATTTCCTTGCAGCGGCAAGTTCTTGATCATTTTTGCACCAGCCAGCCAATTATTGACCAGCAGCCAAAATCGACAGCATTATTTTCAATTAAATTTTGACAACATCCTTAAAGATAGCAAAAAAATAACTCAAATCGTTAATTACAATATAAAAAAATTGAATTACATGTTTTGTTGCTTTAATCGATTGAGGATAGCGTATTTTTATGCATATTAATTGCTGCCCGTTTAATAATATCAACCGCGTTTTGGTGGGCATATTAGGTGTAAATATAATGTAGTTTTATATTTATCGCTTTGTGATTTTCCGTTTACATGCACAAATTTTATCCACAAAATGTTTATGCTGAAGCGCAAACTACCGGTAATATGGCGAATTTGCCAGCGGTTCATTCGCTCCGATATGAGCGCGAACCGGCAAATCTGGTTTTAGAAATTGCCGGCATCCCTTTAAGGGTGCGTTGCACGCGCGATTCGTTGCTGGATTCGATGCGCAACCGATATCATAAATTCATGGTTGCTGCCAAAAACGCTTGTTTCGACATTGATATTCATCCCGTGCCCGATCTGCAGTTTCGGAATCCCGATGGAAGCGATAACTTTTATAATTCACAAGAGTTTCACGATAACACCTGTCATGTTCAGTCAAACTATTTCAGGGGCACGAGAGATGCGGAGAAAGGAATTCCGAAAGTAACCATTGCTGAAACCAATTCGCTTTGGTGGCTTGAATATTTTCTGCGCGTTGCCTCTGCAATTTTTGCGGTGAAACACAGCGCATTGTTGTTCCACGGTGCCGGCGTAATTGCGAACGGCAAAGGCTATGTGTTCTTCGGGCAGCGGCAAATCTACCGTATCCGGATTTTCCGGGCAATTCACTTACCTTGGCGATGATTTGATTGTCATCAGGCAGCACGCTGGCAAATACCATGCGTATGCCACGCCGTATAATTCCGAGCAGAATCGATTGCGTTTCACAAATGCGCACGCAGAAATAAATGGATTTTATCGACTTATTCAGGATAAAACGATCTGCGTTAAAAAGATGAATCCGGGAATTGCGGTTGCAGAAATGGTCGCCAGCATTCCGCCGGTAAACAGGAATGTACGCGGCAGTGCATCGCCCTTGAAATTTGTACCGGATGGCTATCACAAATTCCTTGTTACGCATTGCATTTCACTAAAGACAGCACATTTTGGAGAATTATCAATGATTGATCTTATGAAATTTCCGGCGAAAGACAGCGCCACCGCAGCACGCGTGGTTGATGGCGAGGCGGTTGTAATCAAGCCGATGGAAAGCGAAATTCATACGCTGAATTCCGTGGGAATCCGAATATGGGAATTGGCAGATGGCTCACATACCGTTGATGATATTATTCACCAAATTAAATGCGAATTTGATGTCAAAAAAGAGAATGCAAACAATGATACTTGTGAATTCATCAAGGATTTGATCACCAAAAGAATGCTAATACTTTATGAGAAATCCTGCTGATACAGAACACCAGGCGCATTCCCAATCAACGAGCTATTGTGATTTAGAGAAAAGGGCTGGCAGCAAAAATATTCCCATGTACTGCCATCTCGAATTGACGCATGCCTGCAATCAAAACTGCATTCATTGTTATGTGGTGAAGGATGTCTATCGATCTGTATTGTCCTTTGAAGAACTGCAGCACGCTCTCGATCAACTGGCAGAACCTGGTGTTTTGTACCTTGCGCTGATCAGGGGTGAAATATTCATGCGCCGCGATTTTTTTCGGATCGCTGGCTATGCCAGAAAAAAAATTCGCTCTCCGGCTATTTACAATTGGCAGTCTGATCACACCGGAATTTGCGAAGAAAATTGTAGACCTGTGCCCGTTGTTTACCGAAATTACTATGTACGGCATTTTTCCGGCAGTTCGCGACAGCGTAACCCGATTGCCGGGATCCTTCAAGCAAACCGTTACGGCTATTGAATTATTAGCAAAATATAAAATTAGATTGCTAATAAAAACGCCTGTGATGTTGATTAATATTTCAGAAGTTGCAGCGGTGAAAGCGTACGCCCTGGCTCTAGATGCACAATTCAAATCCGATGCTGTCATTTCACCGAAGCTGGGTTGTTCGAAGCAGCCTCTCGATTACAGATTCGAAGATGATGCTCTCGCCTGGTTATTTAGCGAAATTACCAATGGGTGGAGTATTCACGCCCCTGAACCAGATACGCCGGTATGTAACGCGGGCAAAACCTTGCTGGCATATCGCCGTATGGCGATGTTTATCCCTGTTTGCGAATCCAATGCAAAGCCGGCGATGTCCGTACTCATTTCGCCCGGGATATTTGGAACAGATCGGCAGTCATCCGCAATCTTCGTGATATGACATTTTCAAGATTGAAACAGTGCGCTGGTTGCCAGGATTCTGCCTACTGCAACCCATGTCCCGGTTTGGCAGTATTGGAGCGCGGTAGTCTGGTCGATCCCGCGGAAGAATGCTGTCGGCAGGCGTCAATTCGAAAGCAGTTATATTCTCAATTAGATGGGACCTCAAACAAAAGGAGATCATGAAATGGATTATACAAAAAAAAACACCATCTGATGTTATTATTAAATTGAAATCCTTCACCAAAAAGCCTTACGAAAAACCTGAGATCGTCCATACTGCGAAGATTGAATCGTTGGCAAGCTCCTGGCGATATTAGCTCATTCAAACGTGGAAGCAGCACCTGCACCCATCATTTCGTTTGCGCATTCGGGAGCGCTCAGGAAGCCAACCTGATCACCAAAGGCGATCGGCTGCGATGCTTTGACTTGCCCGTCGAAAATTCAAATCTCATCGGAAGAGTAATTGGTGTAAAACGTCGAAACAGCGCGACCTGTTTTCACACTGTGTCCTATCAATTTTTGAATCGGATATACGGAAAGGTGCTGATGGTTCAATGGCGAATTTGCAATCGCGAAAATAAAGGCAACCAGTCGAATGTTTTCGCCTGTGTTGAGAGGCTTAATCACCGCATCCTCAGGCTCTTCAGCTTTATTTTGTGCGTCGCTTCATTTTTCCTGAATCCTCAAAATCACCGCGAGAATAATGAATCTGAATCGAGAACAAACGCTCATTCTGCTTTGCACGAATTTAAACCTTAGTCGTGACGCTTCGCTGAAAATTGCCCGATTATTAATAGAAGATTTGGATTACCAATTCATTGTTTCGGAAGCAAAAAGGCAGGGCGTGGCGGAATTGGTATATGCCAATATTTCCGGATTCTCCGAAAAAAATACATACCCGCCCGATTCCTGTCCGAACTCCAATAAGCACATTGGAATACACTCGATCGAAATATCGCGCTATTCAATACGCTCAAGGAAATATTAGAACTTCTTAAGCGATCTCGCATTGAAGTGGCTGTGTTAAAAGGACCGGCGCTGATCGAAACCATTTATAAAGATTGGGCGCTCCGCTGGACCGGCGATATCGATTTATTGATTCCTATCCCAGACAAGCTGGAATTAAAAATTACAAAGGTAAAATTAAAAATGAAACTGATTCGGTAACGCAATAGCCAAAAATTGTGCTCGAAAAAACAGCCTTTGTAAAACGTTGAAAAGATATAACATGCAATGGGCATTAAAAAAAATCTTGCCAAAAAAATTCACAATTT
>JAFGMA010000232.1 GCA_016927835.1 Candidatus Zhuqueibacterota bacterium
AGAACCGCAGAGAAACGATCTTTATTTTTGTTTTTCCTCTGCGAACTCAGCGGTCTCTGCGTTTCAAGAAGCTCTTAAAGATACTCTCATTTGAATAAACCTAATTTTATGCTCAAAATAGAAAGTGTTCTTATACTTTAATTTTATTCATATTAAGGTTATTCATCAAAATTTTGCTTTATTGTTTTTTAATCGGCTAACAACTGCGAAACCTGAGTTATTAAAAGAGCAATACGACGCCATTTATTTGATCATGTTTGCTCTGTGCATAAAACTATTCCATAGAAGAACATTTCCAAAATAGCGTAATCCCTCAGATACTGCTTCTCAAAATCTGTTTGGGAACCCAGGATGCATTGCAAACCATGAAAAGAACCTATACCTGAGCCATTGCAAAATAGGTAATTTTTCTCTTGACTTTCTTCTACAAATGTAGTATTTTGTGCTACACTTGTAAAAGAAACTACTACACAAATAAAAGGTACACATCGATGAAATTATCCGAAGCCGAATGGCAAGTCATGAACGCACTCTGGACGCGGCATCCCGCGACCGCCAGGGATTTAACCGAATATTTACCTGAAAATACGAGCTGGGCATATACAACCCTGAAAACCATCCTCACCCGCCTGGTTGCCAAACAAGCTGTCTCCGAGCGCAAGCGCGGCAACACGAGCGTGTATGAGCCGTTAATCACCAAAAGCAAAGCCCGGCGAAATGCCCTCATATCCCTCCTCAACCAGGCATTTGACGGCGCGGTCGGACCCCTGATGCACTTTTTGGTTGAAGAACAAAAATTAACGCTAACGCAGCGCCAGGAATTAATCAGCTTGCTGCAAGAAGAGGATAAAAAACGGGAGGAATCAAATGATTGAGAACATCAATGCCGTCTCTCAGCTCTGGTGGCAATGGATGAGCGCCATGTTTTGGCAGGTCAGTTTGCTGATTCTCCTCATCACCGCCATCGATGTGCTCATCCGCAAATGGGCATATCCCCAGCTTCGCTACGCTCTGTGGCTGCTGGTGCTGCTGAAGCTGGTGCTGCCGCCCGACTGGTCATCGAGTAGCAGCGTTGTATCGCGGGCAACACTGCTGATTCAAAATCACTTGACGCAGCAACTGGGCATTCAGGGGCGCCAGCAGCACGATCTGTCACACGCTGAAGTGACAGAATCGCAAGATCGGGACAGCATGCCTCAAAACACACAACCGGCAGCGATCTCCGCCGCGCCGGGCAGTATTTCCCAATCTTCTCCGGAGAGCAGGCAAGGCGGTTTATCCTGGCAGGCGCTCCTCCTGGCGATCTGGCTTTTGGGAATGGTGCTGTTTTCGATGCTGCTATTGTTGAAAATCAGCAAGCTGCGACGCTGGCACCGGCAGCAGCAAGCACGGCAGACAATCCCCGAATGGTTTCATGAGCTCATGCTGCAAACCGCCCGGCGCTTGAAATTGGAACAATTGCCCGCTATCGTCTTTTCGGACGCAGCCGTGACGCCCGCAGTCTATGGCGTGTTTCGACCGGTGCTGCTGCTACCGGCGAATTATGCGGAAACACTGTCCCGCGAGCAAGCCGAACATGTTTTGCTGCATGAATTGGCGCACCTCAAGCGCGGCGATCTATGGCTGCACGCATTTTGCCTGCTGCTCCAAATCGTTTATTGGTTCAATCCGATGTTGATTTGGGCGCGCAAACAAATGAAGCATGTGCGGGAAATTTGCTGCGATTTAACCATTGCAAATATATTGCGTGAAAAAACAACGCGCTATCGCCAGACGCTCTTAAACACAGCCCGCGAGCTTTTGACCGAATCGGTTGAGCCCGGAATGGGACTGCTGGGCGTTTTCGAGGAACCGTTCCGGCTGGTGGCACGCCTGAAATGGCTGGAAAAGAAAACCTGGCAGCGGCGCAACCTGGCATCGGCAATCACTGGTTGCGTGATCATCATCATGATTCCCTTAGTTCTGCCAATGGCTGCCTACAACCAGGTAGCGCCGATTGTGAGCGGGGAAGGTCGTGGCGAACATGCGCAACAGCCCGGGGCGCTATTCGAAAGCGAGACCACCCACACCCGGCTGAAAACTGTCGGACGCCGGGAGTTTTATTTCCTGGGAATCAAACTTAGCTCCGAGGTGGTTGCCGAAACCGAAACCTGGATTGGTGGGCGCAAGATCGCGGAATATGCCGAGAACCGGATTATCATCGTCGATCCCGAAGCAAATCGCTTCGTGTTTGCCAATCGCGTTGCAAAAACCTACGTCGAATCTAAGCTGCCGCTTGAATTGTCCACATTTTTGTCGGAAGAATTGAGCCGGGAACACGGGCGGCAAAAGCTGTCCGGAACCGTGGCTAAAACCGGCAACACCATGAGTCTCCTGAACCTGCTGTGCGAGGAATATGAGTTGACCCGCTGGCAGGTGAGTTCCAGTGCCCGGCAGAATCAGCGCCAAATCAGGGTCTGGGCAACCACAGAGCTGCCGTTGAACCTGGACGCATTTTACCAGATGCTAATTTGCCTGCGGCGAATATTCAATTCGGATGAACGGTTGATGAAGGAATTGGCGCAAATTGAAGGCATACAGATGCGCATCGAATTTCCCAACAGGACGCTTTTCGAAAATCGCCAATACATCGAAGAAGTGGTCGATATCTCGCGTGAGAGTCCCCCTGCCGGGATTTATGTCGTACCCGACGGATACGAGCAACGAGACCACCTCACCCGCCAGGACCTGCAATAGCTGATTCGAATCCCCATGCGGCGCCCGCCTCCAAAGTGGGCGCCGATTACACCCCTTTTCCTACCCCAATCCCCGTCGCAATTTTCCGCTTGACATTTTACTGTTTTTTTCGCATGTTTAAACAGAATCGGATTCGAGAGTTACATAAGGTGTGACTGAAACAGGTGGTGCCGCCTGGCATTATTTCGTAGCTGTTTTAATTTTGGGATGTGTTTGTTGATTTCGGGGTGCTTTTTCTTGTTGCCAAACTCAGTTTGGGTACGAGAAAAAACCGGGCTCGCCCCATCGCTGTCATTCCCGCGAAGACGGGAATCCATTTGCCCAACGCATAGCGATAAACCAATCGATACTCGCCGCTACAGGTATGATAGCATAGCTGGTCATTTGATGATTTGCTTTTTTGTGACAGGCTAAAATCATTTTCTGACAAACAATTGTACTGCGGGAAAACATGCCGCGGTACGAGCCTGTGCCCATTTATAAAAAAGCCTTCGATTTAACATAATATCTCAACCAGATGCTCATTATTCCAGGCGGGATCGCCCGACGCTGTCATTCCCGCGCAGGCGGGAATCCATTTGAGCAACGCATATTGCAAAACCACCCACACCCGCCTGCGACAACAGCGGTGAACAGAAACGTTTACTCATTCGGGATTATGATGTAGCTTCTGCATCATGCAGAACAATGCATATTTCACCCGAACTTGATCGCTTCCAGGCTCAGGATTCCCGATACAGTGGCTGCAATTAATTGAGTCTGCTTTTTGAGCGCCCACTGTGTTCTTCATCAATGGGGGCAAAAATCACTAACAAGCCGCAACTCTATTCAATTGTATCCAGTAAGGATCACGGACCTGGAACCTTGAACGCTGAACCGCTCAACCCACGTCCTTTTAAAAAGAATTGCCAAACGGGAGAAACCAAACCATGAATCGTAGACATTTTGTAAAAGCTTTAACTGTTACAAGTATCTCAGCGGGAATGCTCTCTGCCGGGGAGCGCACCCCATCGAACCCGGAGCGGAGCCATGCGAGCGAACAGATCCTATGGCGACCGAAAATCCCAGTGCGCTACGAAGCAGATGTGGCGGTCATCGGCGGCGGAATTGCGGGCGTTTCGGCTGCGGCTGCGGCGGCAAAATCAGGAGTCAATGTGGTACTGGTGGAGCGATTCGCAATTACCGGCGGCATGCTCACCACCGGCGGTGTGGCAAATTTTTGCGGACAAATGACCGGTCAGGGAGAAGTGTTCGATCAAATAATCGATGACCTGAAAGTCTGGAACGCCATTGGCTATGGCAAGCCTTCATGTTTCCACTATGAAATTCTCGCGATTATTTTGCAGGAACTGCTGTTGAAGCGGAATGTCAAGCTGCTGCTGCACACGCGCTTTATCGGCGTCAATGTGCATAGTGACGGATCGATAAGCGAGTGTATCGTCTGCGGAAAAAGTGGTCCCGAAGCGATCCGCGCCAAACAGGTCATTGATTGCACCGGCGAGGGCGATGTGGGGCGCTATGCCGGATTCGAAATCCTCAAAGGCGGTGGCGGCGGCTATCAATTACCCATGTCACTGATGTATTTCGTGCGGCATGTTGACGCAGCGGAGGCAAAACCTCACCTGCCGGACGGCTGGTTCGAGCCGGTTTGCACCGAAGCCGATCTTCCCATGACCAGCATCTGGCCCGACGGACCGCGCAGCAATGCCATCAAAATCAAAATCCCCATGTTCGATGCCACTGACACCGAAAGCCTCACCGCTGCGGAAATTCGGGCGCGTCGAAGAATGATCGAGGTACTCGACTTTCACCAGCGTTGCGAGCGTCGTTCCTGGCTGCTCGATCATTGCAGCCCGATCATCGGCATTCGGGAAGGCTGCCGCATCGTTGGCGATTATGTGCTGTTGGTGGATGACTTGCGAGCCGGCCGCGCCTTTGAGGATGGGGTGGCGCGCGGAACGTTTTATCTCGACGGACATAAATCCGACGATGATAAGCGTACCTATATCCTGCCAAAAGATCAGCTAAACGTCCCGCCCTATCAGATACCGCTGCGCAGCCTCATCGCCAGGGATGGCAGGAACCTGATGATGGCTGGACGCTGCTTTTCTGCGGATCAATTGGCGCTTTCTTCGGCGCGGGTGAGCACCACCGCTTCGATGATGGGTCAGGCTGCCGGAATCACCGCTGCGATTTGCGCTCAACGCGCATGCCAGCCGCGCGAGCTTGATCCTGAGGAAATTAAGCGCATCGTCATCGAACGCGGGGCAGCGCTCGATGTTTAGCGGCTTGCGATATTACAATGAGTTCATCCGAAAAGCAGTGAATTTTTGAAATTCAATTCAAAAGCAAAAAACACAAACCCGGTTCTGTCATGCCCGAAGGCTTCCCCAATAAAATATAAACCTAACGGGGTGCCGCCCACGGGCATCCATTTGATTATCTGAATAATGGATTTCCACCAGCGAAGTCATTTTTCAGCCATGATTAATTTTAAGTTAAATGAGAATGAAAACATAGATTAAGCGGATGAAGATGATTTTAATGGATTTGCTATTTATATCAAAAAATCAGGTCAATTGAATTATGGCGGTAAAATTGCGGATTTCAAATTGAAATTTTCAAATCGTTAGTTTTCAGGCATTATATATATCTATAAAAAATAATGATCTTTGTCAAAGACACAATCAAAATTGTGAAAGCTGTATTGCCATCAATAGCTTAACTATCCGAGAATTGATTTGAAATCAATAGAGTCCGTTGGTTTTTGATTGGGTAAAGCGGTGGCTCACACCACCGCTTCCCCGTTACCGCGACAGGGTTGATTCCCTGTATTTCCCAGCGTACGTCTTTCTCGTACTGGGCGGTCCCTCAGACGGTTTGTCTTCGCCGTCCTTTTAGCATTGCCCCTTGATAGGGGGAACCGTTAACGTTTTTTGACAGCGAGTAAAGCGAGATCAGTTCTTTTCGCTATAAGTAGCGATTTGGAATTAGATAATTGTCATTATTTGAAATCTGCTTCTTTTTCATACAGCGAAGTCTTCGCCTTATAAACTGATCGAGTTTAAAGAACTGTTCTATAACGGTACTGAATTCGGTAGCCTAGCAGTTGACATATCCGCGTGTTACCCGATTAATTTTATGATGACTTCATCGGAGAGATTACGAGAGCGGATGGTTAACGTTCTGATTTTCTCTTTGAGTTTCTCCACCGATTTCGTTCGGATTGATACACCGCGTCGGGTGAAGTGAAAGCCCAGGAATTCAAAATCCCCAACGAAAGATGTAATTCTCGTCTACTCTGGTGCGAGTTGCATACCCAGGTTTTCTTCAATGACGCATCGAACGAGTTCGTATGCCTTTTCTATCTCTGTTGCAGACGTGGCAAGGACAATGAAGTCGTCGGCATACCGGACAAAGGCATACCTATAAAAGGCTAGTTCGCTGTCCAGAACAATGTTTGCCAGCAAGGGCGAAATAACACCGCCTTGCGGTGTACCCAGGGGTGTTTTCCTGAGCGCACCATTTTCCATTACACCAGAGCTGAGAAATTTCCGGATAATCGTCAGAATGCTGCCATCGGCAATTCTGTTTACCACCAGTTTCATAATCAACGTGTGCGGGATGTTGTCGAAGAAGCCTTTAATATCCGCATCGAGAACGATGCGATTTCCCAGCTTCCATAACCGAAGAAGCTCCCGAATCGCGTCGTGGCAGTTGCGATGAGGACGAAATCCAAAAGATTGATTCGGGAAGAGCGGTTCAAAGTATGGCTCAATAAGTCGCCTGATATACCTATTAAGGGTTATTTTGTAACATCTTATTTTTAAGCATGTCATTGCGAGCGTAACGCAGTGGAGCGAAACAATCTCTGTGCTTACAGTAAGTTATGAGATTGCTTCGTCGCTCGTACCTCGCTCCTCGCAATGACAAACGAATATTACTTTTTAACCCTTAACGAATATAGCTTCCTGTGCCACTCTGTCGCGCACGGCGGGAATGCCTGATGGCATGAATTTTCCCGGCGCTTTCGGAATATAGCGTCGCTTTAGAGAAGTGGCTGATAATTGCCACGTTTAAGGTCATTCATCAGCCGGGTCAAGTTTTCATCGCGGTTTTGCTCGAACATCTTGATGGAGACTTTATCGATGCCGGCAGCGCACCGGTAGGATTTAAACCGTTTGTGACTAAGCTCAACATCACTTCGGCTCACACTCATTCCCGAATGCTTTAGTCGGGGTGCCGCCCATGGAAATCTATGAAATATTATAAAAATGGATACCCGACAGGCTTGTCCCCAAATGTTTTTATCGGGGAAGCCTTCGGGCATGAAAGAACGGGTTTAGCGATTTTTGATTTTGTATTGATTTTCAATTATCACCACTTTTCAGACGGATTCATATTAGAGTTTATTCTAAAAGTTTATTTTCGTCGAGCAAATTTTTTATTTGCCCGAAAACAGCTATTTGAAACAGCATTGTTCGAACAAAGAAGAAATTTGTTCTGCGTTAATTTTTCCTGCGCCAGATAATTATAATGGAGGCTGCTGTGACGATACTAATCAACAGAATCGCGGTTAGCAGCATTGTCGTTCGCAGCATCTTCCCCGAAGACGGATTTTCGCGCACCATTTCCGGAGCGGAGAGGCTGTCGATCCGCGAAACGGGGGTGCCGGGGAGTATTACCAGTGGATCGATTTCTGGCAAGATTGCGGGCGGTCTGGAAACGGGTGGTGTTCGCTCTGGCAGCACTGCTGGTTCGGGCGCCAACTGCCCGGTGAGGACGCGTTCTGCGATCATGCTCTCCCAGTCGGCTGCGATCAACAAATCCATGCCCTGATTCTCGGCTTTGATTTCGCAGGAGCAGGGACCGATGAGGTGCTGGCAGGCTTCGCGAATGTTGGAAGTGTTGATGCCATCGCCCACCAGGGCATAGAGCACGCGTCCACGCCCGAAGACCGGAAACGCCATTGGATAGTCGGAGTATGCCATCAAATCGGATTCACTCCTCAGCAGCGATTGCACCAGCACCTTTTCGGTGGTATCTGCTTGTTCGATGCGCGCTATCGAGAACAGGGACACATTACCGGCTGGCAGGGAAACAGGTGGCACCGATTGCGATGCCAGGTGGAGCAAATCGTGATTCAGGCTATCGAGGGCAAGTTCGAGACGTTCGGCGGCGGCAGTATCTTTCGAGCGGTCCCCGCTGGCGAGAAACAGCCACACCCCAACCTGACCGCTTTCGATGCGCGCTACGAGTTCTTTCCTCACCGGTGATTGGGCGAGATGCCGCACGGATGATTCGGTGAGTGCGTCGGTGTGAATGATGAGCATCTTGCCCGCAGGAAGTGGGTACACCAGGGCAAGTATCGGCAGTTTCGGATGCGCCAGTTGGTGCCAGAGTGCCAGGTGGTGCGGAGGCGGCATTGCATTCAGATCAATTTTTTCCAGATGATAATTCGCCAATCCGCCGTGCTGCCTGGATGCGGCATCGAGGGTCTTAAACAAATGATCCTGTTCCGCTGTGAGTGTGCCACGATGATACAGCAGCAATTCATAGGTGTCAGTTGACCAGCGTTCCAGAGCGTAGCGATACACGGGCACATCGCAGGCGGTCAGATCCGTATTGAATAAAATCAGCAACAGGATTGATATATTGATAAGTCGATATGTGAGATAAATTTTCCTCAAATCAATTGCCTTATTTATCCGACTGGAATCCGTTAATACACACACTCTTTCGCCGCATCTACGAACGCCTGAATGTTCCGGGGATCGCCGAAGAAAAAGTGATCGGAAGCGCAGCAAATATAACCGCCGTCGGGGCAGGCGGCATGGCATTCGAATACCAGTTTTCGCACCACGTCGGGAGTGCCTTTTTCGAAGCCAGCATTCTGATCGAAGCCGCCGATGAAGAACAGCTTGTCGCCCACGCGCTGCGTTGCCTGGCTGAGGATGCAATCGCCGCCCATACTCACCGGGGTCATGGTTTCCAATCCGTCGGCTTCATTTTCGACCACCAGTCCCAGCATTGGCATAAGTCCGCCGCAAAGATGATATACCACCCGTCCGCCGAACGCATGCAGTGCCCGGTGTTGCTGTCGATCGTAAGGCAGGCAGAATTCCTTGAATAATTTGGGACTGATCACCGTACTGGAAGCTGCTCCGCCGCCGGTTTCAATGAGGTCCAGCTCGCATTTGCCGGCGCGTTCAATGACTGCCAGCTTTTTTTCGAGCATTGACTTGAGCGCGAAATGCACCCAATCGGGCGTATCCATCGCCGCCATGATCGTTTGCTGGGTTCCCATCAGAATGCAGAGGCTTTGCCAGGGGCTGCCCTGCCCGAAATCGAAGAATCCGCTGCGAACGATGCCGCACTCGCCGATTCTGTTTTTTGCATCGACGACCGGTTTCCAGTCCACCGATTCCGGTAAGGGTACGAACTCGCGCCACAGCTCAAAATCTGCTTCAGATTTGATCAAATGCTCCGTGTCCCAGGTTGTAAATGGATTGGATTCGCTGCGGGACGTGAGCCTGCCCCGCGGGGTTTCGGTGGTAGTGATCCACGTGCTGTTGCCTTTGCCGTCGTCGGTGAGCGTTTTGCGAGATGTCCGCCAGTTTGCCAATGTGCGATCTGAATAATTATATTTCGGCGATTGATAAATCACCATGTCCATGCCAAAGCGCTCATACGCGGCGTATTGGTCGATACCACCCAGGTAGGAATTCAAATAATAGCTCATCCATGAATGGACCTGGCAGGGAAGCCGGTCGGGCTTTTCATTGTTGAGCGCTGTAAGAAATCGTTCCCGTGCAGTCATGATGTTGGGTCTCCTGTTTGGTTTGAAACAATTGGTAACACCTCAGTTCGCATCGTTTGCGCCTTTGGAGCTCAAAACGCGGAACCGGGAACCTGATCCGAAACGTAAGATGATTATAATAAAATGCAGCGCAATTGTTTCATTTGAAGATGCATTTTCTGATGTTGCTTAACCTGGATTATTCATATAAATTGAGGACATCAGAATTTTCGGCGATTATGCGGTATTCAGACGAAAAAGCAAATTAAAAAGATTTAGCCACCTGTTTTCAAAGACTTAACACGGATAAAAGCAACATATTATAGACGATAAAATCGTGTTTCATCTGTACCAATCCTTGACTGAAAAATTGAATGCGTTTTAATTTAAAAACTATCCTTTGCAAGCGCACCGGATCGGCATGTAAGGATGTGGGATAAAAGAAGCTACCCAATCAAATGTATTAAGTGGCTATTAATCAAAATTATTATTAAGCAAAATGCCCAGGTTGTTTTATCCCACCTCCTAAACTGAAGCTCTTTCATAGCATGACGTCCATTGAATCATTTACGGGAGTTTGGGAACCAGTATCTGAGGCGTTACGATAAGTTTAAAATTTTGCTTGACATCAATCAAATTAATTCTTATATAAAAAAGGCAATTGGTCTTCGTCGACCATGAATACCTGAATGAAGCCGAACGAATGCTTTTTGCTGAAGAGTATGAAAATACATTGGTTGCATGAATGGGATATCGGGATCGATACTGCCAGGCGTATTCAGCAGAACCTGGCGCATGACATCTGTTCCGAACCGCTGAGGCAGGATATCCGGACTATTTCGGGCGCCGATGTATCGTATTCAAAAAACAGCAATGCGATGCATGCGGCGGTTATCGTTTTTAAGCTGCCGGAGCTCGATATCGTTGAAACAGCTTCTGCGAGTGCCAGGGTTATTTTTCCTTACATCCCCGGTTTACTCTCATTCAGGGAAGCGCCTGTGTTGTTGCAAGCATTTAGCAAATTGGAAATCACGCCCGATGTTGCGCTGTTTGATGGTCAGGGAATTGCCCATCCGCTGAAATTGGGATTAGCGGCTCATGTGGGGCTGTTCTTGGATGTCCCGACCACAGGGTGTGCCAAAACGAGGCTTATCGGTGAATTCGAAGAACCCGACACATCAAAGGGTGCCCGTAGCGCGTTGATTCACCATGGAAAAAAAATCGGCGTTGTGTTGCGAACCAGGCAGAATATTAAGCCGGTTTTTGTTTCGCCCGGTTACAAAATGGATATCGAAGGCGCTGCTGAGGTTGTCATGAGAACCGTGCGCGGTTATCGGCTGCCCGAACCAACGCGGCAGGCGCATCTCATGGTCAATAGAATAAGGAGAATGCAATGACAGGCTTCGTGTACCATGAAGATTATTTAAAGCATCACGCCGGATTCGGGCATCCGGAAAGTCCGGTGCGATTGACTGCTATTCATCAGCATCTGGCTTCAACAAAAGTGCTCGATGAACTGATGCTCATTGAACCGTATCCTGCCGAGATTTCCTGGATCGAAACCAACCATTCACCTGATTATATCAAACACGTAGAGAACTCGGTAAAGCGTCGCGTCTCGTATCTGGATTCCGGCGATACCGGTGTTTGCCCCGATTCATTCGATATTGCGCGCCTGGCAGTGGGAGGATGTCTGCGCGCAGCAGATGCGGTGATGGAAGCGCAAGTGGAGAATGCATTTTGTGCGGTGCGTCCGCCAGGGCATCACGCGTTATTTGACAGGGCAATGGGATTCTGCCTGTTCAATAACATTGCCATTGCGGCTCGCTATATCCAACAAAAACACAATTTGAAGAAAATTCTGATCATCGATTGGGATGTACACCACGGAAACGGCACGCAGGCAGCTTTTTATGAAAATCCGTCGATTTTTTATTTCAGCACGCATCAATTTCCGTATTATCCGGGAACGGGACACTATTCTGAGAAGGGACATGACAGAGGAATGGGAACCTCGCTGAATGTGCCGTTGAGCGCTGGCTCCGGCGATGCTGAAATGCTTCACGCCTTTGAGACGCAATTGACGCCTGCTGTCCGTGAATTCGAACCAGAATTTATGCTGATTTCCGCGGGATTCGATGCGTATGAATCGGACCCACTGTCTGATATGTGCATCACTCTGGAAGGTTTCGAGCGAATGACCCAAATCGTGAAAGATTTAGCGGCTGAATATTGCAATGGCAGGCTTATTTCCGTATTGGAAGGGGGGTACGACACCCGGGCATTAGCGAAATGTGTGGAAAAACACTTACTCGTTCTAATGAAAAAATGAAGAAGGATTTGAATTATGACCAGGCTTTTCGTGGCGATCTTTCTCCTGTCATGCCTGCTCTGGGGAGGAAAGTGTATGAATGGTGAGAGCAAACGGACTCGTAGCAGCGATCCAGATACAGCCCAACAGGAACTGGCTCGATTGCGCAATGAAATGGTTGAAAAGCAGCTAGCCAGGAGAGGCATCAAAGACCGACGCGTCCTCGATGCCATGAGAAAAGTGCCCCGACATGAATTCGTTCCCAAAATTCTGGTGAGCGAAGCGTATGATGATAAGCCGCTGCCAATTGGTGAGCGCCAGACAATTTCTCAGCCGTACATCGTAGGTTTCATGACCGAACAACTGCGTCTGACCCCGGGCGACACCGTGCTCGAAATCGGAACCGGCTCCGGCTATCAGGCAGCGATCTTGGCGGAAATTGTGAGTCAGGTTTATTCGATCGAAATTATCGAGCGGCTCTATCGAAATGCCGGGGAGATACTCAAGCGTTTGGGATATAAAAACATAACGCTGCGCTGTGGAGATGGCTACCAGGGCTGGCTCGAAAAGGCGCCGTATGATGCGATTATTGTCACCGCCGCGCCCGATCACATCCCTCAACCGCTGATCGACCAGTTGAATATTGGTGGCAGGATGATTATTCCGGTTGGGGATTATTTTCAGGAATTGGTGCTCCTCACGAAAAATCAGGACGGAAGCATGGCAAAGTCGAATGTATTGCCGGTGCGCTTCGTACCGATGACAGGTGAGGCGGAAAAAAGGTAAACGATGAAAGAAGTAATAACGGAAAGCGATATTCGCGAAGCACAACGGCAGCGCAAAGAATCCATCAGCGTGAAAGCCGATAGCATCATCACCCCGGCTGCCCGTGATGCTGCGAAGAAAGCCGGGATTGCGATCGTTCTCAAAAGCCAGGAAGCAGATACAGGCGCACATCAAAAGAGCCAGTCCGGGCAGGTGGTTATTGGAAGCGATCATGGTGGATTTGAAATGAAGGAAATGCTGCGTCCTTTCATCGAATCACTTGGATTTCAGGTGGAAGATGTGGGAACGAAAAGCGACGCAGCCGTGGATTATCCTGATTTTGCCGCGCGCGTTGCCCGAGAAGTGGCTCAAGGAACAGCCTGGCGCGGAATTATCGTCGATGCCGTAGGTGTCGGCTCTGCGATGGCAGCGAATAAAATCCCTGGTATCCGTGCTGCCGTGGGCTACAATGGCTTCGCAGCCAGAAGTTGTCGCGAGCACAATGATGCCAACATTCTGACGTTAGGGGGGCGATTAATCGGCTCTGAATTAGCAAAAGAAATGGTACGTATTTTTCTTACGACCGAATTTGCCGGCGGGAGACATCAGCCACGGGTGGATAAAATAATGGCGCTCGAGCAGAAATCCTGAGTTGCAGTCTGTTCTGATTGACTGGAACTGTATTCCAAATATCGCGCTTGTGACGGTTGCGAATCCGATTAAAAAACATTTTCAAGGAGGACCCCATAATGCTAAAAGAATTGGAAAAGGTTCCCTATATCGTGTCCGTCCGAAAACTCGAAAAATTGTCATTGCGAGGCGTTTTTTGCCGAAGCAATCCCCTAATAAAACGGCTGAGATTGCTTC
>JAFGMA010000233.1 GCA_016927835.1 Candidatus Zhuqueibacterota bacterium
CGCGCCGCGGACAAGAGAATGTTCAGAAGCTTACGGACGAATATATCAAAAAAATCGACGAATTGCTGGAAAAGAAAGAAAAGGAAATCATGGAAATCTGATAAAGTGATGACTCAGTTATAGAGGTTCTTGGGTCACCAAACAGGAGTTTGGGAACCACAACTGAGGAATAGCACTGATAAACCGCCTTTCTACCCAGCACCGATGTTTAAAACACAGTTTGAAGCCGCTACCTTAAACCAGGCAGCGGCTTTTTTTTCGTGGGAAATGCGCATCGTACCTGAAGTAACCCGGCGATCTCCGAATAATTCCTTATACACTAACGCCCTCAAAGCAACCCGAAAGCAATCGCCAGAAACGACGGACCGTTTATAGCAGCATGAATTACAACACCAATCCAGCTATTCTTCCTGCGCTGCACCACATAGGACTGGAGGAACAAAATCGGGATCAGCGTCAACAGGAGTTGCCAGCCAAACGCAATGTGGAAAACGCCCCAAAAAATCCCGTGTACCAGCCAGGCATGTTTCCCGAAACGCACTTCCTGGCGCGGCAGAAGCGTACCTCGCCAGAGGATTTCCTCACCCATGATATTCAATAGCCAGTACGGCAGCCACACCAGCAAAATCCAATAGTGATCGCGCGTCAAAGGATCAAAATCCATGAATGGCGGTTGATGTTCAACCTGCTGCATTAGCATTTCAAGAACTTGCATAATCACTGCGCTCACCAGCCCGATTGCGAAGATCGCCCCCAGGCACCACAGCCAATCACCCCCTGTCATCTTTCGGAAACGCAGACGATCGCGCCACAGGGTTTTATTGAATTCAAATCCTTCGCGCTTCACCATCACATACGCTAAAATGAGCAATGGCAGAAACATGCCCAGTCCGGCGACAATGAACCAAAAAATTACCACTTCAATGCCTGACCTGCTGCTGAGAAACGGTATCAAAAAATGCGTCTCAAGAAAAAGCACAATTGCGGCAGTTCCAAAAATCATTGATGAACCGAGAATCCCGAGTCCTTTCAATTTTTCCAATGGCATCTTCTCCGCAGATGATAATCGCACAAATGAAGCTTCAAACGCATTTTGCATCTTTCGCTTCCTGCCCGCAATCCTTCAGATCTAACCACCTGTAGCTTAATTTTTCTCTCGCTTTTAGCTGGTAACCTTTGCCATCACCTTCCGATTCTGATTCTCGCCTGAGCAGAAATATCCGAATTCGCCGAATCGAGCGGACGCAGGCTGAATCCAAACGCCACCGATTTGGGATGCAATTCATATTTTTCAATCACATCCGGACCGCAGCTTCCGTTTCCCAATCCGCGTTGCGCCGCATCCAGGCAGAGAATGACCTGTTCGCGAGGTGTGAGCCCATGAATGTGCTGCGCGCGATCCAGATCGTCGGCAGTGAAATGCAAAGCGGTTGCGGATAACGGCGCATCGGCAACAATCAAAAGACCGGAGCCGGTGTCATCCGTCAATGCAAGCCAGCGAACGTCCTCCTTATTGCCAGTTTCCTGGGGCATTACATAAGGCACATATTGATCGGTCACCGTGCTGCGATAGACACCCATGGCAGCACCGGTTTTGCGATCGGGATAATTTTCATGCGGACCGCGCCCGTACCATTGAATATATTCAAGCTTGCTTTCCAGCGCCATCCGAATACCGATCTTCGGAATTACCGGCAATTTTCCCACGGGATCGATTCGGTTATTCACGTGGATGCTGCCGTCCGCGTATACCGTGTAGGTGGCAAGATGTTCAAATCCACTCTCGCTGGTTCCCATGCAAGCCGTCCGCACAGAGACCCGAACCTGCCTCGCATCGGATTGGTCGCATTCAAATGCTTTCACGTCCCGCTTCAGGTGATTCAAGCTTGCGTCGTACCATTTTTGCATGACCTGCTTATCATTATCCGTCGGCGCTCGAAACGCATTCAGCACTGGACCACTAATACCTTCCACCGCCTGCTGGATAATGGTATTCTCACCGTAAACCAACTTCGAAATGCTGCCTGTTTGCTTACTGAATGCCACACTGAAATCGCCACCATCAATCGTCAACAATGCTTCGGATTGTTCAACTTTTAAAGGGGAGGCATTTGCCTGTATCGCGACAGGAGCTGGCGGAACTTTGTAGTCAATTTTAAACTGCTGGCATGCGATTTCATGACCGCTTTCTGCCCATGATGTATTTTCCTGCAATGAAAAGCTCACATTCAGCCAATATTCCGCCCCCGCTGTCAACACCGGTTTCTTAAATGGAATTTTGATGCGCTTGCTCTGCCGCGCCGGAAGGTCAATCGGCGGCAAATTTCCTGATTGGATAACAGCTCCGTCTTCGAGCAACGACCAATCGACATTAAACTGATTGAGATTGGTGAAGAAAAATTTATTGTGAATGATAATTTCGCCCGAACTCAAATCTGCGCCCTCAAAGCCGATATTTTGATAAACCTTTTTGACTTCCCACATTTTAGGCGGAATTTTCCGGTCGGGAAAAATCAATCCGTTGATACAGAAATTATAATCGTTCGGCTCATCGCCATAATCGCCGCCATAAGCCCAGAACTCCTTGCCATCCGCCGAGAATTTTCGGATTCCCTGGTCCACCCAGTCCCAGATGCTGCCGCCCTGAAGGTGATCGTATTTTTCGATTTCATCCCAGTATTCCTGCAGATTGCCCACCGCATTGCCCATGGCGTGGGCATATTCGCACATAATCAGCGGGCGCTCCTGTTTTTTGCTGGCGTATTCAACCAGGTGTGAGATTCTCGAATACATGGGGCAAACGATATCGGTGTGGGGGCGCTGACCGGCGCGTTCGTAATGCACCGGGCGCGACGGATCGCGGCGATGAATCCATTGGCTGCAAAATTGAAAATTCGTGCCGTCGCCGGCTTCATTGCCCATGGACCAGATGATCACCGACGGATGGTTCTTGTCCCGCTCAATCATACGACAAATTCGATCGAGATGGGCTTTTTTCCATTCCGGCTTGTTGGCAAACGTTTTATCCGGATCATATCCCTGACCGTGCGATTCGATATTGGCTTCGTCGATTACGTAAAGCCCGTAGCTATCACACAGGTCGTACCATTGCGGATCATCCGCGTAGTGACATGTGCGAACGGTATTTATATTGAAACGCTTCATCAATTCAATGTCCTGAATCATTGATTCGCGCGTGATATAATGCCCGGTATCAGGATCGTGCTCGTGACGATTTACCCCTTTGATGAGTATCGGTTGACCATTCACCAGGAGCTGTCCGTTTTTGATTTCCACTTTGTGAAAGCCAAATTGGCAGCCCTCGATTTCCTGAATGGCTCCAGCAGCATCTTTCAGGATCAGGATCACGCGATACAAATTGGGTTCTTCCGCTGACCATTTCAACGGATTCTCGACGTTGGCTTTCATTTTTATAATCGCCTCTGCACCGGCTGCGACATATTCACATTCACCGCGCATGAGCACCGGCGATTGAACGGGTTGGTTAGCCGAATCAAGCAGCTTTACTTCGACACTCACATTGGTGGTTGCGTCGCCGGAATAATTATGGACACGCGCCGTCACGTGCAACAAGGCGTCCCGATAGTGTTCATCCAAATCAGCTACCACTTCGAAATCCCGGATATGCACTGGGGGCGTCGAAAACAGGTAAACATTGCGATAAATGCCACTCAGCCGCCAGAAATCCTGGCATTCCAGGTAAGAGCCATCCGACCAGCGATACACTTCCGCCGCCAGCATATTTACGCCATCGCGCAAATAAGGCGTGATGTTGAATTCTGCCGGCGTGCGGCTTTCCTGGCTGTACCCCACCTTTTCACCATTGATCCACAGGTAAAACGCCGATTCAACCCCATCGAAATGAATGAAAATCTGACGCCCTTTCCACGCTTCCGGCATTCGGAATTCAGTGCGGTATGAACCAACAGGATTATAATGCTTCTGTATAAAGGGCGGATTTTTTTCGAAAGGATAACGCACGTTGAGGTAAATCGGTCTGCCGTAGCCCTGCATCTGCCAATTACCGGGCACGGGAATTTCATCCCAGTTGCTCACGTCAAAATCAGGTTGATAAAAATCCAGCGGACGATCTGCCGGTTTCTCAACCCAGTTGAATTTCCATTTACCATTGAGTGATAGGAAACAGGGGGATGCGTCGCGCTTGCCCTTCGCCGCTGCTTCGACATCCGCAAAAGGCACCAGCGTGCAATGACCGGGCTCTTTATTCTGTCCGATCATTTCCGGATTTTCCCAATCATTGGGTGAAGTTGATTGTGCCATCGATAACTCCGCTAAAATTAAAATGACCAGTACGTTTAAATAAATGATTTTCATTCTATGCCTCCAATGAGCCGTCCCATTTTCGGTTAGTAATTGCAATTAAACATCTTGATTTTTGAAGCAAATGTACAGAATGCTTTCAGTCTTACTGCACGGGGTGAAGAGCTGCTTGCCTGGAATCAATCTTGATCGCTCAATGAAATGAAACAACCCGATCCTCCTCACTCGATCGGCGAATGCCGTCCATGATTTCAGACAATTCCAGTGCATCCGACGGCGCCACCGGATATTTCTTTTTACTTGTGAGGGCAGCCGCGATATCGAGGTATACCTCGTTCGTGTCGCCATAGGGATTGCCAACGAGCGTTTCCTCAACCATTTTTTCTTTTTTCGAAACCATATCACCATATTGCGTCGGATCGTCGGGACGTTTGGGCGTATTTTTATAAAGTGTCAGATTGCGCCCGCGAATAACACAGGTGCCGCTATCACCCTGAATGAACCAGTCCGGCATCTCCTCCGCTGCAATGACATGTTCCGCCAGGATGATCGTACCATTTTCAAGCGTCATGAGTGCCGTGAAAACATCTTCAGTATCCCCCGGATTAATCACCTGCCTCATTTGCGCATAAATGGTTTTGACTTTGCTGTCAGCCAACAGAATCGGTGGCTCGATGATGTGCGGACCCCAGTTCAGCAGGTAGCCGCCTCCATGGCGTTTTTCAATCTGCCAATCGTTGCGGATCGCCCAGCAGGTGACGCTCCGGCGAATCATGAAAATAGTTCCAATCTCCTTTTCGGTTGCCAATCGTTTCAATCGCTGCAAATCGGGGCTCCAGCGTGCGGGCAGCCAGGGAAGCAATTGTCTTCCTGTTTCTGCTGCGGTACCGATCATTTGACGGGCTTCGGCTGCATTCACCGCCCAGGGTTTGGTCACAAGCACATTCGCCCCGGCGCGCAAACAATCGCACGTCATCTGGCAATGTTGGGCGCTGCGGGTAACGATCGCCACAAAATCGAGCGCCTCTTTTTGAAGCATCTCATGGTAATTTTCGTAGACCGGGCATCCGAAGCGCGCTTGCGCCTGCGCACGACGCGCCGGATCGATGTCACACACCGCGCTCATCTGTAAATTGGGATTCCCTTCGATCCCGCCTGCGTGCATGGTGCTGCCATTTCTTCCGTAACCAAGTATTGCTGCTCGAAGCTGACTCATCTCTCACCTCATTGTATTCTTCATGCAATTTATGCTTAAAACGGTCACAAATTATACGTTTCAAACATTAATTCTGAGAAAAATAATTAGAACGACAACGATCATATCGGGTGGAGTGAAATCCCTTTATGGATTTCAAATCACGCATCGCATAAAGGCGATGCACTCCAAGTTGTTCAAATTATGCCCGTTTGAAGTATAAATTGCCGATTCCGTAAAAACATTTGCTCAGGTACTTTCTCAAATAATTAGAATTTCATCGAGATTTGAAGTATCGCCCAAAGCATTAATTTTCGAAAAAAGCGAGTACCGATTTCATAAGGGTGTCGCGATGCGCTGGCGAAAGTATCGTTTCAAAGGGAAATCCCAGCGCCACAATTTTATATTCACCCGCATAAACAACTCCCGCGCTGAAGTTATTTTCCGAATACCTGAAAGCGACGCGCCCCAGGGAATCAGCCGGTTCAATTGCGTCTGGTGCTTCCGCAGAATAAATTTTCCGGTGATAGCCGGTATTGAAATCGAAAGCAGCCAGTTGGTCGATAAATGACGAATCGACCGCAAACACACCACCGGTAGCCGCTGCATGATTCGTTTGCCATTTAAACTTCAAAATGTCTTTTGCGAATTTTATATCCGGGTGATCATCAGATTTGTTTTCGAAAAGATCTGTGCCGATATACGCACCCGAAACGAATAACTTGCCCCCTGCCTTACAAAAACGCGCTATCTGTTGCTTCAAAGGCTCCGGAAAAGCTGTGAATTGTATCACGCCATTGGGTTTGGGCAAATCGGTTGCGCGCTCCTCTCCCAGGATAAGATCGACGATTCGATAATTTCGCAAGTTAACATCTCCGCCCATCACACTTTCGTCGCTAGCGGAGACGAATGAATATCCCGCGGCTGCAATCGATTTACCATGGGCATAAGGAAAATCGAAGCTATTGCCGGAAATAATCAGCGTTTCGAAATTGCCATAGCTCGCACCATGACCCGGGGCATCATTGCTCACCCATTTCGAAGCCGGCGCGAAATTGAACTGATTGCCGGTGGTATTGAAGTCGAATTTATCCGGCACACCCTGGTCGGCAAAATTGGCAAATCCGGCAAAGGTTTCCGTTTCAACGGTTGCCGGGGCACACACGCGATCGAAGCCATTCACGATCAGTACTGTTCCGGGCGCATTCTCCTTCCAGCAGACGGAGAGAATTTCCGAAGGAAAACTTTCACCGCCGGCATTCACCGCACTCACCTTGAAGCTATAAATCGTATCGGGCTTGATATTGGTGATCGTTACCCCAGGCAGATCAACCAGAATACCATTATCAAAACCATGATTTTCAAGTCGTGTATACAGAATATATTTTTGCGCCAAAGCAGTCGGCTCAAGCGGATCGGTTTGTGGCTGCCATGTCAGCGTCACCGCTCTTTCGCCGGAAAATACCGTCTGAAAATGGGATACGGGCAGCGGCTGAACCACATATTCTGATTGGCACTGGAAATTGATAAATTTCAAAATGGCTTTATAAATTGCGCGGCTGGCATCGAACCGGAATCGCGGATCGAGGCAAAATTTCATGTCCAGAAAATTTTGATGCGACAGCAGCTCCAGCAAACTCGCGGGCACATTCGGGCGATAGGCTTCGCTGTAGTCTTTATCCCACAGGTAGCGACGCCGCCACGCCGGATCATATTTCGCCCGCAAGTCCGAAACAATTTGCGTTTGCAGGATGTCCGCAAAATCCCTGCTGGCAAAGCGGGACATGCCGTCCGGGAACAAACGCGTGGAATCGGCGCCTTCACTGCTGTAAATGAGAAGCGTTCCGACGGTGGTATCGTTTCGGGTGATGCCGGCATCGGTATGAAACGCCAGCGATAGATCCATCGGAATGCCCAATCCCGGCGTCATTCGGTTCCGATTGGGACCAAACGGCGCGCCTTTCAAATAATTCAACCATTCACCGCGGCTCTGATAATCATCTTTGTAATCATTTTGATCATTATTTAAATTATAAACCAGTGTATCCGGCATTCCGGCGTACTGCAAATAATAGCGCGCTCCTTCTGCAAAACGCGGGCGTCCGCTTACCGCCCCATTTCTCCGGATATTGCCCATGCCGCCGCCGAAACGCACTGCATCCGCGGTGACATGTCCGCCCGGATTCCGGCTTTTGTTGGTCAACACTACCTTTCCATGCTCCGGATTGGTGCCCGCTTCAAAATTAAATTTTCCCAGGCGAATCCAGGTGCTGCCACCGATTTGCTGGTTGACCGCAAACTCAGTGGTGCCCCCCAAATGATAGACCGTGTAATGCGCATCAGTTACGCAACCCGGCGAGGCGTGATAGGCGATGGTCACTGCGTATTCCCCGGTTTCCGGGATATTGGGTATCCAATGAATTTCAGCCGTGGCAGTTGTTTCCGCAACGATCGCGCGAAAGGTGCCTTCCGTAAACGGATTCACTGCCTCGGCGTATGGTTTCTTCCCGATCCCAAAACCGGCTTCAGGTCCGGTTAACCAGCGAACGCTATCACTTTTTGTGATTTCGAAATATCCTGATGAATCCTTCTGAAGATCATTATCAACAATAATTTCATTGGTTTGCAGATCGCGCTCTCTCGGAACAAAGACCATTGCGCCGGCATGTTCGAGCATTGGGATGATGTAAGGCAGCGTGAACGACATGGGGAGCAAATCTTCAACAGTTTGAAACAGCCGCGGTCGCTGCCATTCCCAGCGATCCTGTGTATGGGAATAATACCAGCCGTGACTGTGCCAGAGGGCGATATTCCGGTTGAATAATCCTTTGGTGGCAAGCCAAGGATTGCTGAGATTTTGAACCACAGGCTGCGGACGCTGAGCTTCGAAGGGCATCCGTGAACGATCATACAGTTGTTCATCGGAACGATAAAAATTGGGGATGAGCTGCTCGACCGGCTGTTTCAGCGTATATATTTTGAAGGTATGATTTCGAAATTTCCGACCCAGTTTCTTTTTCAAACCGTCATAAATCAGAGCCGTATTTGATTCGCGAAAAGGGAAATAGGAGAAATAATCATTGATATAAATATCCAGGTGGCGCCTTGTCTCATCAACGAAGATCGTATCGATCCGCGTCTGCGGAAGGACATCAACCGGCGATTTTTCCCGAATACACTCACGGAGGAATTTATCCACTCGCTGATACACCCTTCGAGTCGGTTTATCCATTATGGACGTATCGTAAACCGGCTTTTCGCGCTTGAATGTGGCGCAAGCCGAAAACAAAATAGCCGTCAAAAGCAGCAACAGCAAAATCTTTCTCATAACACCAATCCTTCTGCCCAATTTCCAAAAAGGAGTGCGAAAGCTTGCTTTCGCAAAGCTCGCCTTCACAGCACCGCCAGGTGCTAATCCCGTCGCCTATACACAAAAATCGAATCGATTACACCGGCACGCTTCACCCGATCGAACAATTCACCATGCCCCTGATCATCCAAATGTACACCATCGCCGCAATCGAACACAGGATTCAATTTACCCGCTGCCGATTCGATTCCCGACCAGAAGTCAATCGCTTTTTCTCCAAACCGGGCAAACGTGGAATCCCGCATTTCCATCAGGTTCTGCCATTTTTCCAGACTGAGATTCCGTGGTTGAGTCGTCGTTATCCAGACGGGAATATGCCGCATTTTTGTCGCCGCCAGGATGGTATCATAATTCGCCAGTTGCTCGCTGACGCTGAAACCGTTTGCGGCATCGTTGCTGGGGAGATTGATGATGATCGCGTCCGGATTGTACGATAGCGCTTTGGTGATGCAGCGATTCGAATCCGGGCGAGGCTTGTCGGCAGGCGGTGAATAGCGTTGAGGCATAATTTGATAGGTGGTGTACCCGCCTTTTGCGAGATTGATCACCTGATAGCTCGTATCGATGCTTTTTACAAATCGGCGGTATCGATTCACCCAGGCATTGTTAAACTCTGCTGGTCCGGTTCCGGCGGCAGTTGATGAACCGAGAACGACGATGATCACCGGCTCGTTACCGGTGTTTTTCCTGTCGGATGACTGTTCCGAAACGCAGTGCAGCAGGCAAATCAGGATGGTTGAAATGATAAGGAGGCGGTACCAAAAAGAGAGCGGATGCTGTCTGGTTTTCACGAGTTTCCTCCGTTTCCCCGGTTTCTGTAAATTGGAAAAATGTGCCGCTTCTTTATGAAATGACCAAAAGACATATTTTCTATTAAGCGCAGAGGCAGTTTTTATTCGCGAGAGAGATGCTTAAAATCCGTTCGGTGCGCCGACGCTTATAAAGGTGTCATACGCCCATTGATCCCACTCAGGCTTCACTCCGATGCCATGCAAATCACCATAATTTTTGGCAATGAAACCGCCGCGAAAGGTATTCACCAGTCTTTCGGTTTCTCTTTCAATCAGTTGGCGATTGCCGGTTGGCAGCACCTGCTGGATGTCGCACGGTGAAAACAAGCCGACACCGTGTTTGCGTAACTTTTCCGCCAGCGCCGGCATATCATAAATCGCCGGTTGATCGAATTGCAGGCAATCGATACCGGAGTCACAGAGCGAATCGACCAGGTCCCAATTATAGCCGCAGGAGTGCATGATGACTTTCAGCCCATAGCGATGCGCGCGACTCGTCAGGCGTTCGTAAAGCGGGCGATAAATTTCGTTCCACATTTTCGGTCCGAGAAGCACGCGATCCTGGGTTCCCAGGTCCTCGCAGTACATGACGGCATCCAGTCCGGCTTCACCATACCTGTCGATGACGCCTTCCAGCAGCGTGGTTACCCGATCGTGCAACAAATCGATGCGTTCGCGTTCGGCGATCAGGTCCATGAAATAAATTTCCATTTTTCGCATATAGCGGCAGGTGGCAAAGGGCCAGCCGGGCATCCAGCCAACGCGGAAAAGAGTTGTATCCGATTTGCCCAATTGGCGCGCGCCCTCGAAATACGCCGGATTATCCAGATCGGGCAGTTCCAGCGTATCCAGTTGCTTCCAGTCTTCGAGCACGGGCTTGAAAATTTCTCCTCCCTGCGACAGGTACTTGATCCGGTGCCAGGTATTGCCCCAGATGTCGGTATAAAACTCCACCTCGCCCTCTTCCCAGCGCCTGGTTTCGATGTTGTGGTCGCAGTTTGCACCCGTGAAGTCATTCACACGATTTTCGG
Source organism: Candidatus Zhuqueibacterota bacterium (assembly GCA_016927835.1). Taxonomy (GTDB): domain Bacteria; phylum Zhuqueibacterota; class Zhuqueibacteria; order Thermofontimicrobiales; family Sulfurfontimicrobiaceae; genus Sulfurfontimicrobium. The sequence goes on from JAFGMA010000233.1 coordinate 10,690, forward strand.
TTTTAGTGAAGTTGAATCCGATTCTTCGGTCACAGTTGCATTCGATATTGGCGATAACAATCTCACGCGGTGTCATTGATAGCGGTCTCCCAGAACAGGTTTCCCCGGATGTTGCCGGAAACAAATGAGTCGTTGCCGAAATTAAGTGTCACCGAATATGCGAAATTATTTTGAAAGATACAAGTTTTTTTGTGGGGGGATTTTTTGGAGGGAGGATGATTCGGTTGGCAAATCCTGGATGGTCTGGTGGCGTGTGAAAAATCCCCTGCTTTGCCAAACGCAACCACCTGCACACATCCTGTTCAAAACACATTGCCGAAGTTGTCTATCCACTGCCTATTTCACTCCCATCTCCCGAATTTTCATCTCTGCCATATTTTTCCACTGCTGTTCCGCCGGTCCCTTCAGCACACCCAGAAACGCTTCGCGTGCATGCCCGGTATGACCGAGTTTCTCAAATGCCGCGCCAATCCGGTATTGAACTTCGCCGCCATCATCCGGATTGTATTTTCGAATGATTTTCCTGAGCTTCAGGATCGCATTCATGGGCATGTCGTTTTGCTCGAGTATTTTCGCGCCATTCAATTCCAGCCACCATAAATCGCTCTCCCGCGATGCCGTCTCAACGTTTTTCCTGCCCCGGTTATCGCCGTGAATCACGGTTACATCGCCAATCTTCAGTCTCAATTTATCCTGCTTTTCCAGATTTTCAACCTTTTCCGCCATCAACGCCAGAAAAAATTCTTTCTCCGTAATTTTGCGGCATTCGACGATATCAATGAAGGTATTGCCGGTGAGTTCTAGCAGCGATGCGTCTTCCAGTTTGAGCCGCGCCGTCCCTCCTCTGCCAGTCTGAATACTATCTTCAGGGCGCAATACCATGCCTTCGCCCGCATCATTCCAGGTCTCTTCTATACCCCACCTCACCTTGACGGTTCCTTCAAGGTGAACTATTTTCATCTGCGCTGTCACCAGAAACGGCGCCAGAACCAGGATTAAAACTATAATATATTTGACCATGGTTTATTTCCCGTGCTAAAGAGTTCTTGAATTTAGAATAAGACAATTTATTTGTTGCTGAATTCTCCGAATCAAAATATTCATTTTTTCAGCAGGTCATACAATGCGCTTTTTTCCTAATCCACGTCGACAATTTTAACGGTTCCATTTTCGAGTCCCCGGTTGATCACAGCTTCCCGGAGATAATCCAGGGCAGCGGCGTTCCAGGCATTCTGAAAATTTTTCGTCAGCAGCGTGGTTTCGACGGGAATCCACAGCGTTGACTCATCGCTACTTTGCGTTCGAATAATGTATTTTTTTTCATTCGAACTGATGCGCCAGCCTTCCGCGGACAGGATTCCTGAATCGAACATCACATACACATGCGCGCTTGTCCGGCTCTCGTAATTTCTGACATCGATAAACGCTGTGCGGATGCCAACACTTTCCAGCATCGAAGCGTAGAGCACGGCAAGATCATCGCAGTCACCGGTTTTGCGCTCAAGCGTTTCGTTCGGGTATTGAACATAATCATTTTTGTAATAAGGCATATTCGGATCGGGCTCGTATCGGATGCCTTGCTTTTTTATTCTCTCAAATATCTTCCTGGCGCGAACCAGGTTTTCAGGTTCATTTAAGGTGTCCGTTTGAGCGCTGACAGAATCGGTTTTCAGAAATGAACGGGTCAGATCCATTATGGTTAATTCGGTGGGCGTGACAAAAAATTTCAATTTGCTCACATCACCGTTCCAGCCGTTTCGACTATGAATGACGCATTTGGTGGATTTTGTAAACCGGAATTGATCGATGGTGCGCGTTTCAATGATAAAATCGATCGTTGCCGGTTTTGCCGCTCGCACCCGGGTTATGTTCTCATTAAACAACGCGGTAACCGGGATCGTTTTGGCAGACCTGGGCGCAATTTCAACGAAATCGGTATAGGTTGCATGGGTCATATATTCATAATTTTGAATCGCTACCCGCGCTTCGATTAATTTTCGCGTGGTGTTTTTCAGCGTCACCCAGCCAACAGGAAAATCCGCATAATGCTTGTAAAAAGCCGGATAGATATCCGTTGTAAGCAGCTCTATTTTTTGAACTTCAACGCTGATCTTCGGCTTTCCGAAGACAAGAACCAGACCCAAACTGAATTCTGAACCGCTCCAATATTTCTGCCCGCCCAACACCTTGCCGGACCGTATGAAATGATAGCGATAATCGAAATTTAATCCGATGCCCGTGCTGAAAATCGTTCCGAGAAAACCTTTGCTCAAAGAACTGCTCCGAATCTCTTCGATTTCCAGCAAGCCCTTTCGCACCAGCAGCACATCGATGCCGCATCCCCAATAGCCGCCTTGAATTGATTCGGATTCAATGGTATTCGACGACTCAACATTTGCGCTGCCGATCGTATTCGCATCAACGCTCTCAAATCCCCAGTAAAGACCACCGCCTGCTGCGAGGTAGGGACGCAGGGATGAATCCCAATATGGCAGCAAATTAAAGCGTGCCCCGACATGAAACGGGATCATGCCGATCTGGTGCGATCCCGATTCCTTAAAACCGATCCCGGTCGAAGAGTAACCTTCGTGCCTGATCATTCCGCCGAGGGTGATGCCCAGGGCAAAATTGTCGGTCATCCAGTGAAAATAATCGATACCGACAGTGCCCGAAAGCTTCGTGTCGATCCTGACCTCACCATCCCCAACCGCGTTAGTGAATTGAAAATTGGTAGTTCCCTGTTTGGGATGCCATAATCCGCCCCTGAAGTGCAAACTCGATCGCCCCTGGAAACGTTGAGACCAGCCACTGGTATGAAAACAGGTGAAGCAGAAAATTGTGATGAATATGCGTTTGATTTGGTTCATTATCGTAAATTGGATTTGAATTTTTTCATTAAATATGCTGATAAAGAACGTTGCTGACATGCTCGAAGATGAGAACCATGCACCACATCCGAAGAATATTGATGGCGCATAACATTCTCAAAAACGGACTTCATCAGCAACGTCATTCTGGTTTTTAAATTGGACAGCGAATTATCGAACCGTTTGAGATACTCTTTTCGTCCCGGAAAGTTACCACTTTTTTTGGTTATCATTCACAGGCTTTTCTTTGCCAAAAATGAGATTGAAACCAAAAGTAATTTCCGAGCCCGAATAATGTGTCCGATCCCAGACGGATTCTTCGAAATTAATGAAATGATAGCGGTAATCAACATTGAGACCGAAACCGATTCCGAGAATATTCCCAAACCAGCTTCGTCCGATGTCACTTTCGCGGATACATTTAAATTCCATCAGTCCCCGCCGCCAGATGATAAAATCAGCGCCGGCACCGAGATACCCGCCAGTTGTTAATTCTGAAGCAGATGTGAGACGTGATCCGACTTCAGCCTCATAATGATCGCCAAAATTGCCTTCCTGAATTGTATCGATGCCCCAATAGAGCCCGCCGCCGGCGCTGACATACGGTTTGATGGGTGATCTGACAGGCGCTAATACACTTACCCTGGCGCCGATGACGAATGGTATAATCGTCACGTTTCGATGATACCCATCAAAATCGAGGTGACTGTCATGATGGGACATTCGATACCGTTTTTCAATTTGATCATCCCCCTCACCCTGCGACAGTGCGCCCACCGTCATCCCCAGCGCCAAACCATCCGAATACCAATAATACAGATCGATACCGGAACCGAAGGAATAATTGAAATCAGAATGAATATAGTCGGACTCGACAGTGGCATCGAAAAAGTAATGATTATTATCATTTTTGAGCCGCCAGAATCCGCCGCGAAAATTGAGGATTGTGCGCCCGTCCAGGCTCTGAGCACCTGTCTGGGCAACTGCCAGGAAATGAATGCACGCGTACATGATGATAATTCTATTTAACATGTCAAGCCTCCTTTTTTGTGAATGAATGTTAACTGCGTTTGCAGCAGGAGGCAGACAAGTTTTGTACCACTTTTTTTAAAACATTTAACTGCTTTATTTTTCGAGAATTAAAAACATGCTTTCGCATTCGGCGATTTGCGGAATTTTTCTCCCGCCGATTGAATTTGCGGAATATTTCCGCATTTGCTTCGAAACCAACTCATAAAACGCAATGCTATTTTTGCTCCTCGATGAAGTGCAGAATGAGTGAATCGAGATACTGATGAAAATGTCCTGGCAATCCCTTGTATTTTGATTCGACTTGCATTTTCGCTTTGTCGAAATCTCTCGATTTAATCTCCACCCTGATTTTCCTCATATAAGTTTCCATCTTTTTTATCACGCGCGAGACAGCATCGGCATTATCACTCCCAACGACTTGCTGAGTTGCCGCCTCGATATCCCAGCCGGCTTCATATAACGCTTTGAAACAAATTCCTTTGAATCGCTCGGTCACCGTGCCGCGGTCCATTGAAAGAGTTTTTGAAATTTGTTTGATCGCCGAATGGGCGAAATTCAATCGTCTGATCGAGGTCAGAATTTCATCATCCGGGGTGGTGCGAATCGTCTGTCCGAGTGGCTTCTCCCTGGTGGTCGCAGCAACGGATTGAATTATTTCATCGAGAAAATCGCTTCTTTGCATGAGAGTGCGCCCGTCGGTTTTCACCAAAATGGCTGCGCGTTGAATGGCATTTTCAAGCTCCCTGACATTGCCAAACCATTGGTATTTCAAGATACAATCCATCGCGCCTTCGGAGATGTCAAATGCTGCATTCGGCTCGCAAAATTTTCGCAGGAAATGCTGAACCAAATGCGGAATATCTTCTTTGCGTTCGCGCAAGGGCGGAATCTGAAGCGGAAATGAATTCAGGCGATAGAACAGATCTTCCCTGAATTTTCCCTGGTTCGCTTCATCTTTCAAATTTTTATTCGTCGCGGCAATGATGCGGACATCCGCTTTGATCAGGGAATTCCCGCCAACGCGTTCGAAACTTTTCTCCTGCAGAACCCGCAATAATTTCACCTGAAACGCCTGCGATGTTTCACCGATTTCATCGAGAAACAATGTACCGCCATGCGCCTGCTCAAATCGCCCCTGACGTCTGGCAAGAGCACCTGTGAAGCTGCCTTTTTCGTGTCCGAATAATTCGCTTTCCAGAAGTGTCTCAGGCAATGCACCGCAATTCACCGCAATGAATTGCCGGTCACTTCGATGACTCAACTGATGAATCGCCCGCGCCACGAGTTCTTTGCCGGTTCCGCTCTCGCCCGTAATCAGCACCGCAATATCTTCGCCGGCGATTTTTTGCACCAGATTCAATATGTCCGCCATCTTGCCGGTTGGACTGTGAATGATTTCCCGGGCATCGGTTGCAGCATCTTTTCTTTTGCCTTCCTTTTTAAACTCTTCTTCGAGATGGTGTATCTGGGATCGCAATTGAAATACTTTAAGCTTTTGCGATTGGATATTAGCGGAATACAATTTTTGATCTTTTTCAATCTCCTGCAGTCGCGCCAGATCGTCTTCCGCTTGGCGCAAGCGCGTCTTTTTTGCGGAGAGCTCGTTCTGCAGCAATTGATGCTCGGCGATGAGCCGTCTGCGTTCGATGGCTTGTGCATGAATGAATTGCGTAATACCAATCAGCGTTGCGCAAACAGCAGGCGCAAAAATGGCGACGAGTGTATTGGCAAACGAAAACAGAAAATAGGCGCAGAGCAAATATAAAATGATGCTGCCTGCTGAAAACAACAATCCTCTTACGGCTGCAAATTTGCGCTGAAAATAAAAAACGATGAGGGAAAGCAAAATGATGAAGCCGATATTGGCTAATAATCCAATCGATCTGAATGCGCACCGATTCAATACATCATAAATGATATTTGCATGGATGCAAACCGGCGGACTTGCGGTTGACATGGGAATCGCTTTCAAATGGGTATAGCCGGTTATATTGGGCGCAATCAAGACAATCTTGTCTTTTAAAAATGGTAATCCGACCTGGTTCTGGTAATTTTGCAGCAGTTCCAGAAAAGAAATTACACGAAATGCATTCAAATCGCCGGCATAATTGATGTGAATCCGGCAGAGCGGATCGACCGGCACTTCGATTTTGCGTTCCGGTGTATGGAGCTGGAAATAGCCTGATTGAGTCATTTCAAGCCGATCTGCTCCGTAATATGTCATCAGCAGCGCCAGGGCATACGATGGAAATAATCGCCCGTTGAGTTCGACAACCAACGGAACATTTCGAACAACCGGCTCCTGTTCGCCCAAATTGCTGAATCCGATGCTCCAAGCCGCATCCAGCAATCCGGGCATGGGTAATGCAATCGGATGACCATATAAACAAGACACGCCGCCGATCTTCTCATAGCTCACCCGAGTCAAGTCCACATGGTTCTGATTCGTAATTGATGAATCGAGTGTAAGTGATAATTCATTGAAGTAATTCGCGTAAATAACGTTTCCCGCCGCTTTTGTGAATTCGATCAGCATTTTATCGTGTTCGGGAAACTGTTTACCCGGTTTCCCGAAAAACAGATCAAAGCCGATTGCCTTCGCACCTTGCTCTTTCAAAATATGAATCAGATAGCCATAATAATCCCGGCTGATTTGCCACCCGCCTAATTTATCGACATCAGAATCGGTCAGCATCACCAGGACGATTGTGGAATCGGGGGGCAACTCGCCGCGGAGAGCGAAAAAGGCATCGATTATCCGGGTATCGACCGAATGAAAACCGCCCGGAAACAGGATAAACAGGATGAGCATAGAAATCAAGATAAATCCGGGCATTGAATCGTGCAGCGTTATTTTTTTCATACTTGCGTACATGTTAATCTACGAGTGTTGAAATTGAAATGCGCCTTACGGATGCGAAGCCGAACGATAGTTTTATTCCAGGGCAAAACGTTTGCTTTCTGAAACAAATATTTCCGCTTGCAGGTTCCGGTCGGGCGTTTGCAATGAGCAATTATACTACGAAAGATTTGTCCTTTGTGTTTCCTGAGCACAGCCGCAAGGGACTCAACATCCGAAAATACGGTAAGCCAAATTTGAAAATGCAAAAAGGGAAGAAAACAGGGGAGAAAAAGAAACGACATTGGAATAGAATAAAATATAAGTATTGTTCAGACAACATTTTTCGCCCTCATTCTGATCCTTTCCCGAAAAGAGAGGGAGATTCTGACTATGGGAGAAAGATTGCGAAGGCGCACAAAAGAAAAAAGACCGCAAAAAGGCTGAATGCTGAATAGTGAAAATTATACGACAAGGCATGATCTGAAATGCAAAAAACTTCGTGATGCTTGTGTTTTCCGAATGGTTTTGGCGTGTGCATCGATTTCACTGAAAATGGCTCAGCGGCTCCGGGACACTCTCGTTATGGCGAGGCTAAACCGCTGAGCCAGCTATAAAACGAACATTCAGAATGAAATTCGTGAAACACAATTGGATTAATCAAGGTTAAATTTAACCGGAACCGTCACCCAAACCGCAATGGCTTTGTCGCGCTGTTTGGCTGGCTCCCACTTGCTTTTTAGCACTGCTTCTTCCGCTGCTTTCCATAGATCCTTATTTTCCGGTCCCGAAATTCCTTTGGCTTCGAGAATATTTCCCTTTTCATCAATATGCGTTTTCACCAGGACCGTTCCGGTTTCGCCGGCTTTTCGGGCGGATTTCGGATATTTCAATAGTTTCGCGATCGCAGCCCAACCTCCTTTTGGTGCGGGCGGAACGTCATACGGGACGAATGAGGCGTCTTTATTTGCTGAATCCGGCGTCAACGATACCGTAGCTTTCATGCCCAGTTTCTCTGCCAGTACCTTTATATTCTCAACCGATTGCTGCAATTCCTTGAGCATTACATTTCTTTCGGCTCCTTTTGGCGGGGGCGGCATTTTCATTTCTGCTGCTTCGGAATTTTCCCCGGCGGCAATAACGGCTTCCTGCATCTTGAAATTCAGCCGGGTGCTTTGGCTGGCATTCACAATGACTTTTTCCATCAGCACTGACTTATACCCCATCATGCTCACTTTAAGCGTGTGGCTGCCGGCAGGAATATTCGGGATGAAATAATTGCCCTCAGCATCAGTTGCTGCGCCCGATTTCGTTCCCACCAGGATAACATTGCAGCCTGCAAGTGGTTTGCCGCTTTCCTTATCAACGACGATTCCGTAAATTTTTCCGGCTGTACCGGCGACCGGATGTGCCGACAACTCAGCGAATTCCACGGCGGATTCGTTCGTGCCGAGATAAAATGATAACGGCAGCATCAGCACAATTAATCCGGTCAGAAATGCTGTGATTTTTTTTCCGGATGGTTTCATCGATTTCTCCTTCATTTGGTAGTTGACCCGGTTTAATAATTTATTTCTCCGCTTGATCAGGGCAGAGGCTGAAAGATGACTCCACCGGGAAGTCGTCATCCTCTCAGCGAGATAAACCAGATACCTGGAGTATTTCAAAGGTGAAAGCCGGGCGCGATGGATGGCTTCATCGTCACAAGCCATTTCCCGGTATTCGTTCAGGCGCTCATTCAGCAGCCACACCAGCGGGTGAAATAAATACAGCGCCTGAACCATTATTTGCAGCAATTGCACGGGTCCGTCCCGACGCTCCAAATGAGCGATCTCATGTTCGAGCAATACCTGGCGGCATTCCTCCGGCAATTGCCGCCAGTTTGCCGGCAAAAATATCCGATTCGGAAATAATCCCACGCTGAGCGGAATTGTCGTTTTATCGGTTTCGAAAAGGTGCACTTTTCTTCTTTTGCACAATTTAGTCGAAAGTTTTGTAGCCTGGCGGAGCTGAAATTTCAACAACATTGTCGACAGAAATGCGAATAGCAAATAACCGACGGCAACCACCAGCCACAGAATAAACAGCATGGAGATTGGCGTAAAGTGAATAGCTCTCCCCGTGGCTTCATAGACAAGCGCAGTCACCGGACCCATCTGCACGGACGCAGTCGATGCCGAAGGGGGCAAGATGAAGCGCCAGACGCTGCTCGGAATGAACGGCGGCAACATTAGCTTGATCAATCCGATCAGCGCGATACCATATTTCACCCGCGCGCTTTCATTGCGGAAAATATGGAAAGCCAAGAAAATCAATCCGAGAAATACCGTATTTTGAAGAATCGCCAGACCGAAATAGTCCAGCCACACGGTTGAAAATTGATTAATCGTTTCAATCATGATTTTGCCCGTTCAATTCATTTTCTCTTTGATCCAGCAATTTTTTAATCTGCTCGATTTCATTGATACCGAAGTCTTTGGATTTAAATAAATAATTCGCCATTGCCGGAATCGAGCCGCTGAACACGCGGGAGACGATTTGATTCATTTCAGTTTGAATCACCTCATCCCGGGACTTTGTCGGCGAATAAAAATTGACCAGCCCGATTTTTTCAATTTTCAGGACGTTTTTTTTCACCAGCGTATTCATCACGGTTTGAATGGTGGTATAGGCTTTCTCTCCGTTTGGAAATGCATTTTCCAACACCTCCCTGACAGAAGGCGACCCATCCAATTTCCAGATGCTGTCCATTATTTCCCATTCAACCGGCGTTAACCTTTTATCGTTTGGCATTGCTCCTCCTAATTTATTCGTGCCCCTACTATAACTATAGTAAATATACTAAATAATTCAGAGGATGTCAAGCTTTTTTTTGCGGGGAAGTGAAGTTTAGCGTCCAGCGTTCCTGGTTTATATACCTTAACAACAAAAAATTAAAGTGTTACGCATAGTCAGAAGTTTTGCCAAATCGATTAGTAACAATTTTCTGATCGTTGGACGCTAACAGAGGTAATGTCAATAGGCTGTGAATACTGAAGCGGGAACCGAAAGTCTCAAACCACTCATAGTTAAAACATCTGTAATGAGCGGGTACTACGAGTTGCCGGTTCCCAAATCCGAGCTTATGAGCGAGAGGCTGAACATTTGCTGAATAAAAGTGCCCTGAATCCAGAGATCCAGGGCACATTCATTCTCAATCACGATAGCGGCGCTAAACTTTCCGCGCTTGCCGGAGCGCTTGCGCGTAGTTGCGGCGGCTTCAAATAGGTTAGCATCCGCCAGAGCCATTCCGCGGGTCCCATCTGAAAATACGTCATCCAAATCACCGAGAAAAGGATTTGACCTGCCCATATCGCAAACACAATCAAAATTTGAACCATCCGTTCCACCGTTCCGAATAATCCAAAACCATGCCCGTAAAAAATAGTGGTGCAGATGATGGTTTGCAAAAGATAATTGGTCAATGCCATTCGACCCACTTTCGCCAGCGGATTGAGCAGGCTGTTCGCCCATTGCGTTTGGCAGAGCAGCATGATCGCGCCGAGATACGCCGCGGCAATTCCCAGGCTGCCCCAATAATTGAACTGCGAGCCCAGAAACATGGAGTATTCCAGTGACCAGTTCGCTTCAAAATTTTTGACAATCCCGGTGACAATCATCGTCAATCCAAACGTCAATCCGCCGAGGATGAGCCAGGTGTAAAACCAGCGCGAGCGCGTCGCCGAAAGAATGCCCCATTTATACAACGCCATGCCCACCAGCATCAACCCGCCGGCGCGCCAACTACTGAAGATTAAAAAAAGAAAGGTCTGAAACTTGATTGCCGACGGAATGCGGTGCTCCATCTGAGCCAGCCAGTTGCCCTGGAGTGCAGCGATCTCCCTCTGGATGCTTTCGGCAACCGGCTTCCATGCCAGCAACATGCCCTGCTTTGATTCGGGCGGTATAAAAGGCATGGAAGCACCGGAAAACAAATATATCATCGACGCTACGGAGACCACTATCAATCCGAAAATCAGTAGAAAGCGGGGAGATTTTTTTCGAAAGCCGAACGCCCCAATAGCGCACAGGGCATAGATGACCAGGATATCGCCCGACCAGAGCATATAAGCGTGAATCATGCCGATAACAAACAACCAAAAAATGCGCCGCAGAAAAACAGGTACGCTTCGGCGACCACTGGTATCCATGCGCTCGAACAGCAAAATAATGCCGGCGCCGAACAGGATCGAAAATAACGTCATGAATTTCTGATCGGCAAAAATGTGGCTGAAAATCCAGACCCATTTATTTCCACCGGTCAAATCGCCATAAGCAGCAGGATTGATATACGCAGCTTCGATCATTGAGTAGCTCTGGATATTCATAATCAAGATGCCTAGCACAGCAAATCCTCGCAGCACATCCAGACTCACGATGCGCTGAGATAACGGCGTCGGTCCGATTAGCAGCGATTGATTTCCCATGAAATCTCCTTCTCAATCCAAATGAGTTGTTAATTTTGTCAACATATTTTTGCACGAGACAACTTTTGGAGGAAAAGCTTTGCGTCGCCCGGTAATTGCCGATACCGAATTTATTGTATCAGGTTCAATTCTCGCGGCGAATAGTTGCCAATTTTCTCTTCAATGCCTTATTATGCAAATTTTGTTTGAACTCTGGATTAATGAGTTCTAGTGCATAAGAATCATCTTTTTCAAAGCAGAAAAATCACCCACATCGATTCGGTAAATATACACTCCGGATGACACTGCTTGCCCTCGATTATCTTTGCCATTCCAGGTGACTGTTTTTGCGCCCGGCGATTGAAAATCATTGACCAGTGTCCGTACTTCCTGCCCTTGCATATTGTAAATCGTCAACGTGACCGGTGTTGAAGCTGGCAGGCAATAATGAATTCTGGTAACCGGATTAAACGGATTCGGAAAGTTTTGACTCAACGAAAAGGCTTGAGGCAATTCATTCGTGTTTTTCTCGCCCGGGACGGCGGTCGCCATCGCCAGCTTCAAATCGCCCAACGGTTGTGCAGATTCCCAAAGCACTCCCGTGGGAAATTCCGCAGCGTAGCCATAGTGGTAAGCGTAGTAATTGGAAGGATTATCGATCATCAACCCCAGCCCGATAGTTTCTCCCGGCGAGGCATTCAGGGGGCTGTTTGCCAGATCAAATGCGGCTTCATATTGAATATGACCACTCGTATCAGAAATTCCTTTGATTACGCTGCCAGCCGCGATTGGCGTATCGATGCCCAGGCTATTCGGATAGGTTCCCCAATAGCCGGTATAAAAGGCAGCCGCACTATTGATCGTAATCAGTCCTTCATTGCTCGGGCTGCCAGCGTCCCAGGCATTGTTATTGTCTTCATCGAAAATGATCCCCAGTAGATTGCCGGCATCCAGCATGGCGTCATTCGGATCATCGATAGCAAAATAAAGGTGCTCGGTATCATTTTTCACATAAAACGTAATCGGCGAAGGCGCATACGGATTGGCAATATTCACCGATGTAGCGTCCGCCCATTCGCCTGGCACAATCTGCCCATCGATCGTCGGTGCAGTTTCAGGCGATGACCAACTCGACAATATCTGATGTCCGCTCAAAGACGGTGTAGCACTTGCTTCCGGGGAGCGAAAACTTTCAACGCCGGAGACGATAGCGCTAATTTTATAATAATATGTCGTGCCGTTGGTTACATCGGTATCGATAAAATCCCGCATTTGCCGTCCCAGAATACCTCGAAGCGATAAATCCACCGTAGCCAGCAGATTATACGGACCCCCGGCTGTGGTGCTGCGATAAATTTTATATTCATCAATAGCGGAATAAGCGTAAATATGATCCCACGAAAGCGGAACGCTATTTGAAAATCCGGTGCCTGCGGTGGGATTCAGTGGCGCAAGCGTTCCCAGACCAAACCCGTAGATATCCTTATCGGTATTGCGCGTATCTTCCCACATTGTCACACCAATGCCACGCTCATCGATCGCCAGGCAGGCAAAAGTTTGTTCGCCAGTGACATCGCTGATACGCGAACTGGCTCCCAGAGGTGCACCGCTGTTGTTGTAATTTCTTGCCCAGATATCATAAGTCCCATTTTTATCGGAACTCCAGACCACACTGAATCCGCCGTTGGGATGCGCGCACACAGATGGCATAATATTATTGGAGGACGCGCCCGATTCGGGAATTTCAAAATAGTCGATCAATGATGTGCCATCGCTGTTATAGAGATGGGCATACAGCGCATACACCGTGCCATAGATTATGTAGCAGACCATAAATTTGCCATCTTTTTGGATGGCAATCGACGGCATTTCATGTCTCTTTTCACCGATGGGATCCCAATTCACCTGAAAATCGCCGCCTAGCGCTGTGCCGCTGCTGCTAAACCTCCGGGCATAAATATAACTGACGCCGGCATTTCGATTATCTCGCCAGGCAATAATGAATGAGCCGTCTTCGTTCATGCAAATGTCTGGCGAGGAACGTGACCAGGAGGCTGAATTATTCACCCTGATATTTGCTCCCAGGGGCGTTGCGTTCGAATTGTAGCGCTGGGCATAGATGACCGAATCGCCTTCGGACCAGCAAATTATGAAGCTGCCATCGCCATTCATGGCAATAGCGGGGTAAATCTGGGTTCTGCCAGCCACATCATCGTTAACCTTAAAACTCGAACCCATTGGCGTGCCATTCGCCGCAAACTTCCGGGCGTAGATGTCGTAATCGCCATCTCGATTGTCATCCCAAACCACTACAAAATGACCGAGATCATTCATTGCCACATCCGGATCTCGTTGCGGCACGGTCCCGGACGCGGAATAAGCCTCGATGTTATTTTTATAAGCGAACCCTTTATCCCCAAAAAGCTGGAAAACTATTCTTTCGACGCCGCTCCGCAAATCTTCCCAACACGCAACGCCATAGCCATATTTATTCATGGAAATTGCCGGAGATTCCTGATCCGCCGGTCCGGTATCATCATTGATCCTGAGATCGCCGATCATTGGTTTGGCGGCAGCATTTGGGATGGCATTTTCTGAGAACGAAGCAGGATTTGAGCGCGCAAAACAAAAATGCATTCCGAGCAAAAAAACAAAAACGATTCTTGCTAATGCTTTCATGGCTCACCTCTTTGAGTTTTTATTAAATTGAGAAAATGGATTTGTTTCAAGATTGCAGTCCATCTTTGCTATTCATTTTAACGGCGCAAGCTTCTGCATTTGCGCATCATTGGTTGCTAAGTATATATGGGGCGACGATTGCTGACGGAAGAAATAGAAATATTGGGGCATCAATCCCTTCTCTGAGATAGCATTTTTGGAGATAACTTATCTCCCTTCTACCAAAATGGATTTAATCTCGCTTGTTTCCGTTTGCATTCTCATTCGTGTCCGTCCGAAAACTCGAAAAATTGTCATTGCGAGGCGTTTTTTGCCGAAGCAATCCCCTAATAAAACGGCTGAGATTGCTTC
>JAFGMA010000234.1 GCA_016927835.1 Candidatus Zhuqueibacterota bacterium
AAGTTATGAGATTGCTTCGTCGCTCGTACCTCGCTACTCGCAATGACAAACTAATGTTACTTTTTAACCCTTAACGAGTATATATGCATCATCGGCGGGATACGTGCTTGTCTTATAGCGGCATGCGTTTGTTATGCCAGATGCTTTCGGGCGAAGACAGGCTTTTTTTGCGAGAAAGATTGGGGTGCGACGTGCAACGGTTGGCAGGGATTGCTGTCAATAAATCATTTGTATAATTTAATGCAGCCATTCTAAAATAAACTTGCGAACTGCGAATAAATCGGCTACCGGAACAAAAGCAACACCTTCCCTCCCTCCTCTCACCCGCGCTCGTACTCGCTGGCGATCAGTCGTTTTTTGATTATGTTGATTTGTAGCCAATAACAGATTTTCCCGGATCAATTCGCTTGCTGGCTATCCATCCGGAGCGTTGCCAATCCAAACATCTCCCGATAGGCATTCACCATCGTTAGGTAATTCTCAGGCGGGATGCTAGCAGTAATCGCGTTGCTGGCACAGAAAATGTGTCCGCCATTGCCCATCCCGGCTTCGAGACAGGCGATGGTTTGCTTTCGAATTTCCTCCGGCGTGGCAAAACTCAGCAGGTTTCCGCAATCGATATTACCATAAAAGGTCACGCGATCGCCGTACGCTGCTTTGAGCTTTCGCAGGTCCATGCCGGCAAACATATCGATCTCCAGGTAGCCATCCACTTCGCAGCCTGTCAGAAATGCATCGATTACGGACCACAGATTACCATCGCTGGCATTGATGGCATAGCCGCCGTTTTGGTGAATTCGCCGCGAAAGCGTGCGCACCTGCGGCATGATGAATTCCCGGTACGCATCGGGTGAAATCAGCGGGCGGGTTCCTGAAAAATCGCCACCGACACCAATCTGATCGATCCCAATAGTGAAATATTCTTCGATCAAAGCCAGCGAGTGCCGGGTGGCGATGGAAAAATGCTCGTGGGCAACTTCCGGAGCGAGAATCATGGTTTGCATCAGGTCAACATCGGTCCACACGCCGTGCCGATAAGCAGGCGCCAGAATCGGTAAATCAACATTGCGCCGGTGCATATCTTCCTTGAGAAGGTGATAAATCAGAAATTCATCATCGGAAAAGGGCGCTTTATCAGCGGCTTTTTCGTTTCGCGCTCTTAATCGTTCAACCGGATTATCGGTGCTGATTTCGGGGATTTTCGTTGGTTTAGCGCTGTGGGGAAGCGGTTGCGAGGGATTCGGTATGGCGTAAATCAGATCATGCCCGAGCAGCAGCGCCAGTTCGATGCGGTCGGTCGCATTTTGCCGGACCGCGTCTTCCCAGCCTCTTTCGCGCAAAAAAATGCCCCAATTATCCGGATCAGCCGCGTAGCGACGACCGAGGAACTTGTCTGCAAGCGGCGACAGGAGCACGTATTCGAAAAAAGGTGTGCGGTCCGGCTGATGGTGGTTGAGTGCAGCTTCCACGCGCTGCCGGGGTGTCATGGTCATAGGGCTGATGTTTTTGAAAAATGGATTGGTGTTGAATTTTTCAGTTCGTCAGTGAATGTTTGCGCCTGGCGGCGCTGCGAAAGCAAGCTTTGTCGCTCTGAAGTTCCCTGAAAACGTCAATTATTCTGAATCGCGAAAGCAAGCTTTCGCACTCCGGGTTAAACCATGGCTTTGTGGAGTTTGCGTTTCAATTTGTGAATCTGCTTGCGAATTTTCTTCAACTCGGCGTGATCCTGGGCTTTGATGGCTTCGTCGCGTTTTTTCTTCAATTCTTTTATCCCGGATTTTATCGTGCGCTTATTGATGCCCACCACTTCATGATGATGATGCATTTCGAGATTCAGCGCTTTGCAGAGTGCTTCCAGCAGATGCTCTTTATTGAGTTGTGTGTAGCCCTTCAATACGTCGTGCTCGATGCCCGCGGCAATCTCCCTGAGTTGAGCGACGGTTTTTTTCTTCAATTCATCATAAGTGTGTTCCATGGCTCTAATCCTCCGATTCTATCATTTTGTTAATTCAGGAGGTGGGATAAATTAATTTGGACATTGTGCTTAAAAACAATTTTGATAAATAACGACCTAAGAAATTTAAATGGGTAACTTATTTTATCCCACATCCTTGCAGCAGTTTTCGAGTTGCATCAGAGTGTTGCTCCAAATTCCGCCAGCCTGCGGGAGTAGCCGTCTCCTGTCGGTGGGCATCTTGTTCCAATTTACAGAGATGCCCAAGCCAACAACACAGGCGGCAAGTTTTAGAACATAAGGATTTGGCTGTGGCTAATAACGTACAATATAAAAGGCAAAATGTCAATAAAAATTTTGTGCGTCGAGGAAAGCGCTCAGTTATTGGTTCTTTATATGGTTACGATGCCTACTGGGTTCCAAAACAGGAGTTTCGGAACCAGTATTTGAGGGAATAAAAATTTTAGAAACTGAATTGCCGGTTGTCATGCAGTTCACTCCGAATGTGTATTCGAAAAAACAGAGACGCTGTCAGGCGCATCCCACCGGGCAAAATAAGTCTTTCCGCAGCGCCTTAAAGCTCGCCGGCGAAAACCAGCGCGAGCATGCTGAGTCCCAGTGCAAACATAATGATGCCGGTGATATAATGGAATTTCGGCAGTTGCTTCTGGCGCCACATTTCGATGCGCGCGGTTGTTGTGAATCCGAATCCGACACCGAGTGTGATCAGGATGAATGGCAGCACAAAAATGGCATTGTAAAGCAGCAGCAGCCAAAAGGCTTGAAACCGGGTTGCCAGGCTGCTGAGCATCCCGATGATTACGATGTAAGGACCAGAGGTGCAGGGCAGCAAAAACAGGCTGATCAGCAATCCGATGAAAAGCGCCCCGGGTACGGATGTAATATTCGAGGTTAATTTTTTCAATGTCGGCTGCCAGGATTTTGGCACTTCAAGATGGAACCAGCGGTCTCTCCGAATGGCGTCTTTCAAATTCCACAACCCGATAAAAATAGCCAGCACCGAAACAACGCAATAAATCAGCCGCTGGATACCGGCAATCTGGATAGCTTTGAACAATCCGACGCCCATCAAGAAATAGGCGAGATAGCACGCCGCAGTGAAAGCAAATCCGGCGCCCAGCACTTTGCGGCGATTGCGTTTCGATGCCAGCAAAATGGTTCCGAGCAACAGCACGAGAACCGCACAGGCACAGGGATTAATAGCGTCCACTGCCGCAGCGCTGATGACCGCCGACAAAGTGAGTGCCGGCGTCAGGCTGTTTTGCGCATGCGATTCAGTCAGGCGGGTGAGCGGCGAAGGTGCATTCGCCCGGATTGCAATTCGCACAGCCTGCTCGATTTTCCGCTGGATCGCTCGGTTGCTGCCATGAAAGGCGCTATCCCCTACGAAAATTGCTGGCGTGCCCTGCATCAAAATTTCCTCTGACGCGCAGGATGTTGCCAATCGGGTCATCAACGCGGCGTTGCCCGCTTCATGAATTTCATACTTCCTGATTTCGACCCGATAATGGGGCGCGATCCGTTTTGTCAAAAAATCATCGATTTTGGCGCAATGCGGACAGCCGGTCTCGTGGAAGAATAGCAGCTCAATCCCAAAACAGGCGCACGCATCAACGACTGACATCACGCTCGAAAGCAGGGCGATCATAAACCATTTCTGCGGCTGCAAACGCGTCATCAGTTATCGAGTCCCGGAAATAAGGTATTTGTTGCCCTTTTGCTTTTTCCATTCATTCAATCCGCCGACAATACTCACAAACTGGGTGTATCCCTGTTTTCGTAATTTTTGAGCGGCGCTATCGCTGTCTTTTCCATCCTCGGAATAAAGATAAATGATAATCTCGCCGGAGAGGTTAGCTGCAATTTCGCGCACCCACTTTTCGATGGTTTCGACGGGCACATTGATCGCACCGATAATGTGTTCCCTGGCAAACGCGCTCTGCGGACGCACATCAACAAGCACAAAAAAATTGTACGCCAATTCTCCCAACGGAACCTGAAATGGCTCTAATGGCAGCACCACGCCTTTCACCCGCAACACGAGCGGGCGCTGATCGCGATGATTGTAATACACCTCGATTTTTTTTGCCACTGAAACGCCGCCGTAGCCCAGGCTTTCAAAAACGTACGCCAGTGTCATCAATTCGCCGGGCGCCAATTCACGCTTGCGAAGCGGACGCGATTCGACGCATGCGGCAAACGTCCGGATTTCCTTAATTATTGCAGTTTCGGTGCCGGTATTTTTGATATTGAAATGTACCGGAACATTCGTGCCTTCGCGAATAATACCAAAATCGAATTGCGCGTTTTCCGCCTCGAGAATCGGGGAAGCGAAAGCGGCTGTTTTGAGGATGAGGGCGATTTGAATGCAAAGATAAATCGCCAGTTTCTGGATCAATTTCTTCTCCCGCTTAGATAAACGACGCGTGGCAGCAGGCAAAGCCTTTTGATATATGCATCCCTTCGCCCGCGGATGTAAAATAACATTTTGAAAATTCATCAAGAGGTAGTAGGACTCTTTCTTTTTCACACTCCCGATGTCCCGCTTGGAGTGTGAGGTTGTGGCTCTGCCGCACTACTGAATTTTTATCTTCTTGAGGCGGAGCCACAAAATATAAATTCCCAGTCGGAGACTTGGAACTAGAAAACCAGGAAAAAAACGAAATACTCAAAATGTCCCCATTCTCCTATTCAATCCCAGCCTGTCCATGACGCCGTCAAAACGCCACGCTCCAGGCAATCGTATCATCGGTATCGGTCTTTGGTTTGCCTGCGAACTTCACTTCGAGAACGCTGTCTTCAATTTTTTGATATTGAATTTCCGCGTTGGCATTTACATTAGCAATCGACATCGCATCTGGCACATGGATGAAGATCGAATACGGATCGCCCTTCACAACCCGTGATGTACCTTTCAGCATTGATGCGGCAGCGTCCCACTCAAGTTGTTCGATACTTACGGCGCATGTGATATGGCGCGATGTGGCGATTAGGTGCGGATGATCCAGCACCGGGCGCACGACGTACACAGATGTTCCATGCGGCGGGATGACAGTTGAAATATCGGTTTTTGAATGTTCCTTCAGTTTTTGATTCCAGAAATCGAAAACCAGGTACGCCTGTCGGGTATCCAGTCCTAAGTCATCACCCAGTGAAATCGTTTTCAGCGCATCTTCATCGGTCCAGTTGTACACCGCCACCACATCGTACACACCGGAAACAGCATTTACTTTCAAATCGATTGCCCGTGGATATTCTTTCACCCTGGGACAGCACCAGACAACGCCATCGCGTTTGTTCGATTTAATTTTATACGGGTACAAATCGATAGGCACAATCGGAGTGGTGGGCATGGTTTTTTGGTACAATTCAATTTTTTTCGGCGGGAGTTTTGCCATAAAATCACTCGCCATATAAAGCTGACCTGTCAGGGCAATCGTGCTGACCACTGTTCGCCCTTCTTCCACGGTGAGCGGATTTCTCACCATGGCGGCATCGGGATCGCAGTGCCAGGTGATATTGTTGAGATAGTTCGCCCCGAAAAGCGAATTGAAGAACACCTGCATGGACATTCCCCCTTCCCTCTCGGGGTACCAGACAGCTTGATCGTCGCCCCCGGTACGAGACCCGTCGAAAATGCCGAAACACAATCCAACCTCGTGCATGGCGCACCCGCCGATATAAAAATCGTCACCCACGGTTTCGCGCAATGCCTTTTGCACTTCGACATAAACGTCCCGGCTGTCCCGGGTGGAATCGAATGCATTGATCTTGTTTTTTTCATAATAGTCCATCCACGTGCCCCAACCGGCATCCTTCAGATATTTCACCCCCCATTTATTTTTCAAAATTTTGAACATCGGTTTCAGATGCTTTTCGATCACTTCAGGGTTGGTATAATCCAGCCTGACAACC
Source organism: Candidatus Zhuqueibacterota bacterium (assembly GCA_016927835.1). Taxonomy (GTDB): domain Bacteria; phylum Zhuqueibacterota; class Zhuqueibacteria; order Thermofontimicrobiales; family Sulfurfontimicrobiaceae; genus Sulfurfontimicrobium. The sequence continues at coordinate 5,891 of JAFGMA010000234.1, forward strand.
GTTGTATCTGCGGTGCAGCATGCGCCCGACAATTTGCCGTTTTTGTCTCGCAGGTAAAAATTTTCCGGATATTTATCCGCACACTCGGCATGGGCATAATTCGATCCGTATATGTTGACCCATAGCGCTGGTTTCAATCCTTTATCCTGCACATATTGAAACAGCCACTTGCCGCCGTGAGGAAATGTTTTTTTGGTCCAGTTGAGATAATTGGCTTCTTCGCCTCGGGTGTAGCAGGCGTCGATTTGAACATATTCCAACCCATAAGGCATCAAATATTTGGACAGGGCATCCGCTTCCTGCATCACATCGGCTTCAGTCGTGCCCATGTAATAACAGTACCAGCTACTCCATGCAATTGGCGCGGTTTTGAAGCGTTCGGGTTGCGGTTTATAATATTTCAGTCCCAGCTCTTTTATGTAATAATCGTTCGTCAGGGCAATTTCCTCTCCCTTTATAACAGGCAGGGTCACCTGCATATTTGAATTGTCAGCAGGATCGCGTACAAGTGAGCTTCCTTCCGGGAATCGGATCATGATATCGGTGGCTCGATCGAACAGATTGCGAATATTTGTGGCAGATACCAAACCGAGCGAAGTATACATGATTCCGTTATCCTGGTTTTCAGTGCGCGCCGGGATGCGTTTTTCATCAGCCGGGGCGCCGGCTTTCAGGCAGGCGTTCTCCGCGGAACAGCTTGCATCGAGTCCTGTGGCAGTTGGTTCGAACGTCCATGTGGTGTTCTTCGGATTCACCGTAGTGATGATCAGTTTTTTATCCTCAGGCTTTATTTGCCAACCTGAGAGATAATAGATATGATCATTTTCCCTCAGAACCAGCTTGACATCCTTCAAAACGGTTCCCAGGTCCACCTGCTCGATACGAAGCGTTTCGGCAGCACCGTCCGTTACAATTTTCCATTTATGATGACTGATTTGCGGAGAAGAACAACATACAAATAACATCATCATTAAAGCTGCTGCAGTCAAACACGAAATAATTTTGCCAGAGACGACTAAACGTGTCATTTCTTCCTCCCTACCTTTCGGTTCAAATCCTGGGCGATTTATTTAGCCTGCACAGCAGGTTTCTTAAAATACATTATTGAAATTAAAATATCAATCAAAAAATTAAAATAAGTGTAATTGCTCAGTCACTGATGGATTACCACTAAGTCCGTGACGCAGTTATTAGTTTGTCCCGGGGATTCCCAAACGGGAATTTGAAACCAGTAAAAAAATTAAAATAAGAAATGCCTACGTAACGGACTCTTTCTATAACCTTTGGAAGTCTCAGAATCCCGAACGGTAAGTCAGATAGCGGTATCTGAAGGGTTCTCAAAAGAAGGTAAATTTTTGGTATTTTTGAAAATTGATTTATCTTTTTCCGATAATTGCCGAAAATAAAAAAAATACAGCTAACTTCTTCGCATAAGAGTAGATTATGTTTTTATTAATTTGCCTTTTTTGGCTATCTATTGCCGGGATAGTCTATACTTATATTGGTTATTTTTTCATCCTCCGATTCCGCTCTAAGGGCAGGCAGTTGGAGCACAAATCTCCTGAAAATTTTGAATTGGCAGCCAGTGAATTGCACCCGGAAACCGCGGGATATTTCAAGGAAAAAATGCCTTTTGTGTCTATCATTATTCCGGCTTATAATGAAGCAAAAGTCATCCGCGATAAAATCGAAAATTGCCTGTGGTTAAGCTGCCAGCGCAGCAAACTGGAAATTATCATTGCTTCAGATGGTTCGGACGACAGAACCGTTGAAATCGCGAACGAATATAAGCCCCATGGCGTGAAGGTAATTGATTACAAGGAACGCACCGGGAAAACAATTCTGGTGAATCGCACAGTACCAAAGGCGAATGGTGAAATCATCATCCTGTCGGATGCGTCTTCACTGTTAAGCATCGACAGTATTCAAATACTGGTGCGCCATTTTTTTAATAATGAGATAGGATGCGTCAGCGGGACATATAAACTAATTGATAAGGATGACTCGGGTCGTTCGGCAGGTGAAGGCGCATACTGGAAATATGAAGCCATGCTCAAGGCAAACGAGAGCAAGGTCAATTCAATTCTTGGTGCCCATGGCGCGATTTACGCTTTTCGCAAGGAGTTATTTCAACCAGCGCCGCCACAAGCGATAAACGATGATTATATCATCCCGATGCAGATCGTTCAGCAAGGATACAAAGTCATTTACGAGAAAGATGCTATTGGAATTGAAATTGCAGAAACTGATTTGAAACATGAATTTAAACGTCGCATCCGGATCATGGCGGGCAATTTTCAGCAGATATATCTGTTGAAAGGGCTTTTGAATCCATTTAGAAGCCACATCGCGTTCCAATTCTTTTCACATAAATTCATGCGGCTGCTGGCACCTTTTTTACAGATCGTTGTATTTGTAGTGAATTTGCTGCTGTTTTCCTTCCATCCTTTCTACCGATTCACCTTGTTTGCCCAGGTGCTGTTTTATGTTGCCAGCTTGATGGGCTATCTTCTGGCAAACAAGAAGCGGAAGATTAAATTGCTGTATATACCATTTTACTTTAATTTTGGAAATTTAGCCGCATTCGCCGGGCTGTACCGTTATATAGCTGGACAACAGAGCGCAAAATGGGAGAAGGTGGATATATAACATACATCCTTTCATTATTATTAATACGATCGGCTTTTGACTTTTCACCGATTAAAGCGGCTTTTTTTGAAGTGCAGCAAGCGGCAAAATTGCAGCCGCAGGTTTGTCTCATTTAAGCATCAGAAACGATAAATCGCGAACCAAACGCATGAATCAGGTATTCATCAAAATTTCGAGAAAAACATGAGCCCAAGTATCCGTATTTTTAAGAGAGCCTTTGTTTTGGTAATTGCATTGGTTGGCATTATTTTAACCCTGCCGCTTTACCCCATACTTGGACTGCTGATCAAGCTGGAATCGAAGGGACCTGTCATCTACCGCCAAAAACGTGTCGGATTGGTGACCAGGGATACGATTCATTACTTTTATATGCTCAAATTCAGATCAATGTACCAGGACGCAGAGGCGAGAGGCGGTCCTCAATGGGCAACAGATGCTGATCCCCGCATTACCAGGATGGGAAAATTTCTGAGGAAAACACGACTGGATGAATTGCCGCAGATGTTTAAAGTTCTCAAAGGTGAGATGAGCATTATAGGACCGCGTCCCGAAAGACCCCATTTTGTGGAAAAGCTGGATCAATCCATTCCGTTCTATTTTGAACGCGTTATCGAGGTGAAACCCGGAATTACCGGTCTGGCACAGATTCATTGTGCTTATGATACATCGATTGAGAGCGTCAAGGAGAAGCTGTATTACGATCACGCCTATGCCGCGCGATTGACTTCATTTAAAGAATTCATCCTGACCGATTTATCAATTATTTTCGATACAATTGCGGTGATGATTAAAGGCAAGGGCGCAAAATGAAAGAATATATAAACTCATTCCACCCGCAAATCGGATTTTTGGAGCCACTACGTGAATGGTTCATTTCGATTTTTAAGAAAGAGGACATCAAAGGCGAACAAATCACCAAAAACATTTTGCTCGCTGTCACGGAAATCTTTGTCAATTTTGTTAAGCATAGCACGTTGAGGAAGGATGATTTGATTCAGATCATCATTCGAATCTCACCTGGTCTGGCAGCGATTTATTTCATGGAATACGGAGAGCGATTTGACGTTACATCGCTTGAGAATCCCGATTTGAGTGTTCTCTCGGAATCAGGATATGGGATTTTCATCGTAAAGACACTGATGGATTCTTTCGAATATACTCCCAAAGCCAACGACGAAAAACCGAATATCACCAAAATCACCAAAGGCTATTACTTATGGCAAAAGAAAAAATTCTGATTGTTGAAGATGATCCGGTGATTCGGGGTATACTTACGCATAATCTTCAAAGCTGGTTTAGCGTTTCAATCGCTGAAAATGGAGACCAGGGATTTAACAAGGCGATCAAAGAGAAACCGGATCTGATTATTTCTGATGTGATGATGCCTGTAATGGATGGGATCGAACTCAAGAATAAAATTAAGAGCAATCCCCAGGTTCATTTGATCCCGTTCGTTTTTCTCACCGCCAAAGGCAGGGAAGAGGACCGGTTACGGGGTTTGATGACTGGTGCAGACGATTATTTAATCAAGCCGGTCGAGCCCGATATCCTTCTGAAACGCGTTCAGATGCTTCTGAATCGGTCAAAAGTATACCGGGAAGAATCGCTCGAGCAGTTTTCGAATCAGATCAATACGGTATTCGTCCCGGAGATGATCCCTGAGATGAAAGGATTCGACCTTGCGTGGAAAATTATCCCGGCAAAAACGGGCGGAGGTGATTTAATCGATATTATACCCATTAGCGATGATGATTATTTTATTATTCAAGCAGATGTAATGGGAAAAGGGACACGAGCAAAATTTTTCGCTTATTCGTTTGCCGGCTACTTCAGGGGACTGATCCATGCAATGCTATACTTTTCTGAAAACGCATCGCCGGCAAAATTGTTGAACCAGTTTTCGGCTATGCTTGATCGCGATCCCTTTTTGCAGGATACATTTATCACGCTATTCGTTGCGCGACTGTCCACAAAAAGTAATGAATTTACCTATTCGAATGCCGGGTATATGCCGGGAATTTTATACAACCATTCAACCCGGCAACTGAGAGAATTATCTACCGGGGGCGGAATTCCGGGGTTTTATTCGGATGAATTTGATGAAGAATCTTTTATTTTGAATATCGGAGATACGTTGCTGCTGCATTCAGATGGCGTCAATGAAGCCAAGAACGCTGACGGATTCATGTTGGGGCAGGATAAATTGAAGGCGCATATTATGCGAACCAGGTATTACTCTGCGCAGGACTATTGCGAATCGATTATCAAACTGGTCAAATGCCACATATCCAATGCGATCCAATATGATGATATTAGTTTGCTTGTGCTAGATCGAAAGAAATGAAGGAGGCAATATGGAAATTTCAGGCGTCCTGAACGCTCAAACCGTCGGAGACCTGAAAAGCCACATCGAGCGTTTGTTGAAGGAACCGGTGAAACTCGTGGTATTGAATCTGGAAGAACTGCAGGAAATCGACAGCTCAGGCATTGGCGCCATTGTGTCGCTGCTGAAACGTATGCGTATGAATAAAAATGATGTGCGTATTTACAAGCTCCAGGGAACGGTCAGGAAGCTATTTGAATTATTGCGTATCGACAAGAGTATGGAGATTTTCGATGATCTGGAAGCGGCTATCGCGTTGTGATCGTTCTCGTGCTTGCAGTAACCCGCCAAAAACCGCGACTACGTTCAGCCGAAAAAAATTTGCACGGTGCCGTCGCGGCAGCTTCTGAATCGTCCTGGCATCGTTTCCATTGCAAAATGAAAACCCATTATTTCGATGCAATGGCAATACAGGAGATCTCCACATTCACCAGTTTGGGGAGATTGGCGACCTGTACGGCTGCACGCGCCGGCGGTCGATCTGTGAAATACTCGGCGTAAATTTTGTTAATTTTGCCATAATTGGAAATGTCGGACATAAAAACTGTCGCCCGCACGACATCATCAAAATCCATCCCGGCTTCATTGAGAACTGCCTTCAGATTTTCCAGCACCTGCCGCGTTTCGGTTTCGATGTCATCGGTCACCAACTCGTTCGTTTTCGGATCGATGGCGATTTGACCCGAACAAAATAGCATATCACCGACTTTTATCGCCTGACTATACGGTCCAATTGCCTTCGGCGCATTGGCAGAGCTGATCACTTGCTTCACAGGCAAATCAACATTGCATGTGTCCGAAGTTTGACAGCAATTGCTAACCAATGCTATAATGAGTCCAATCATCAGACCAACGACGACAAATTTTCCCAATTTCATTTCTAATCCTCCAGCTTAGTTGACCAACAGAACGGTTTTAATACGTTTAATAATGCAATTAATTTCGAAAAATGCAAGCAAAATTTCCCTTGATATGCAGGCGGGAATTTTTTATTTTCAGGAGCAGCCCGAAATCCATCCTGACTCATCAGTTTAGGATGCCTGTTGGAGCCGGGACAAATCCCGTTCGCAGTCTCCGATTTATCAATCATTCGTACCAACCTGGTGATCCCGCAGAACCCCGCAGTAAAGTTTATAGTTATGCGCAATTAGGCAGGGGAAAAAGCAGCATCGACATAGAGAGAACAGTA
>JAFGMA010000235.1 GCA_016927835.1 Candidatus Zhuqueibacterota bacterium
AGAACCAAACAAAAAGGTTACATTTATATTACGATGTCGACAACCCGAATTATTCACAAGTTATCCACATTTCAAAATCGGGGATAAAGCATGTTTCTCTGAATTAACTTGATTTTCGATGGTCCAGCCGCCCCGGGCGTTATTCAGGCGGAAAGTTATTCACTTTGCGGATTGCAATGCGGAAAGTTTGCGTGGATTAGAATTACACCGGATTAGTCGCGGTAGCAGCCAAACTTTTTAGCTGCCTCATACATGGCGACCACATTTTCCGTTGGGGAATTGTCCTGGATGGCATGTGTTGGCGAAAGCGCATAACCACCACCAGGCATCATAATTTCCAGCGTTTCCTTCACGTTTTCGGTAATATCCCGAACATCGCCATAAGCCAGCGGTCCTGCCGTGGAAATCATGCCGTGAAAAGCCAGGCGGTCGCCAAAGGTGGATTTCAGATATTCCGGCGCCATATCTTTTGCCTCGGGCTGCAACGTATCCGCGACATCTATGCCCATTTCGATGAAATCATTGAACGCCCAACTGCTCGATCCGCAGGAATGAAGCACCACGGGCAGATTCCAGGATTTCGCCAGATCGACGAATTTTTGATGGCGCGGTCGAATGTGTTTCCGATACAATTCCAGGCTAATCGTTGGTCCACGCTGAGTTCCCAGGTCTTCGCCCATCCAGAAAACGTCAAATTTGCCGCGTCCGGCTTCGAGCACGCGACTCATAATTTCCAGGACGATTTCGAGCGTGCGATCGATGAGCAGCAAGCCCGCCGGATTATCGGTGATCAAATCGATGAGAACCTGCTCCATCGTCCGCAACATGCCCATAGAGTTGATAATATCGCCGACACCGGCGCCTCCGGCAACGATGCAATAGTCCTTAAACTTCTCGCACTTCTCCGGTATTTTCGAATAGTCAAAATCATCTGCCGATGGCATTTTCCAGGCTTCAATGTCTTCGAAGACGACATCACGCAGGGGCCAGTCGCAAAAATCCCAATACCCCCCTGATTCATGTTCAACCCAACGGGTACGTTTTCCCCATTCATCGACGCGCATGCCCTCGATATCCGGATGCAATTTTGGTCCTGCATAAGGAACACCAATCGAGCGAAAATCAACACCAAGACATTCACAGAGTCCGTCATGATCATTTGATGCCAATCCGAAATATTCTTTCAGACGCCGATCAATTCCGGCATTCGCGAAGTAATTCAATGGCACGCGATCCGGTTCAGCATGGCTGAAAGCGGTCAATACGCGTTCTTTTGATGTTAATTTTTGCTTCATGTTTTCCTCTCCAATAAAATGCGTCGCTGTCAATTTTGTAAACAGCACAAGATTTTTGGTTATGCATAAAATTCTGAATTGAGATGAAACCGCAAGATGAGCCTGCGAAAAATGAGAAATGCTGCAAAAGCCTTTTCAAAAAGACAAATCGAACAACCGGGAAGCTTAATCTATAAATCATTTTTCATAAGCCGTATTTTCCCGCCCAAAATCCCTCTTCGAGCATTGCAAGAAAGTTTTTAACCGGGATATAATCGGCGACCGAATTGCCGGTTCCGAGCGCCCAGCCACCACCGGGTGCACATGTCCGGATCATATAGCGCGTGTGCCGGCGAACGTCTTCTTCGGACATTCGCGACATTTTATCCATATCAAATCCGCCGAGTAACGCGATTCGGTCGCCATATTTTTCCCTGGCTTGCCAGACCGGCATTACGTCATCTTCAAACGAATGCTTCGCATCCCACCCGCAGGCGATGATATCATCCATGACTTCAGAGAGATTGCCGCAAGCGTGCAAAATAGCCGGTTTACCATGGCTGTGAACGGTTTGAACCAGCCGCCTGTGCCAGGGGAAGACGTATTCGCGATAATCTTCGGGCGAAAGCATGGTTTGCGTTTTAAATCCCATGTCATCGCCGAGAACCAGCGCCCCGACCACATCGAATGATGCTGCGGCGTCAAAATAGGCTACCAGCCTGGATGCCACGGCTTCGAACATTTCTCGTACAAACTGCGGATCATCCCGGAACAAATAGCTGATCCCTTCGTAGCCTAAAAGCCACATCACATTTTCAAGTACGCCGCCAGGACTCAGGGCAATTGCTTTCATCCCTTCTGGAAGAATTTTCGCGATGCGCTCAAAAGGCGTGTAGTCGATTTCGTCCATGCGGGGCCAGGGATAGGATTCATAATCATTCCTGTTAGCGATGGTGTGCGTATTCGCCTTAAGATATCCTCTTTCACCTTCAGCGGTTCGGGCAGTGGGTCGCGCCTTTTGCGGAAAGCCGAAATTGCGCGCACTCACGTTGACATAATCGTACCCCAGGCTGTACATGTAAGTGATGTGCCGCTGCAATTCTGCTGATTCCGGATCCGATCCAGAATGCTCAAATTCAGGAGATATCCCGAGCACCGCCAGCACTTGTGATTCAATATTTGAAAACAGTTCGTAAAACGGGACGCGATCGGGATTACCCTGACGCAGCAGCACTTTCTCCAGGCGCGAAAAATCAGGATTGGGTTGAATCTTGAAATTGGCGGATGACACAACCTCCTCCGGATGTTATGGATTTCGATGTGAACGGGAAATTACCAAGGCGGCAACGAAGACAACCGGTCAGGTGACATGATGGATCAAACACGCAAAAAGCACAGAACACGCGGAATTTTTTATTCGTGCGAAATACGAATCCGCAAACTGGCATAGCTGATTGTCCTCATGCCAAGACCCAGGTAATAAACGAACATCAACGAATCTCGATGCTCACCGGGATATTAATAACCGGTTGGAAGAAATCATTTGAGTGAACTGTGATTTTGCCCTGAATCACGCCCCTGGCTGCGCTTTTCTGCCAATTCAGAATAACCGAATACTGAGAACCCTTTATTCCTGTTTTCAATTCGGCTTTCAAATCATCCGGACTGGCAATAACTTTGGTTATGGTGAAATCGTTTTCATCTTTTTTTTCAAGCGTGATTGTCGCTGGCGGAATCGTGCCGTTTGCATCGCTTTGCATGACGACGCGTTCGGGAGAAATGGTCAACGCGCCAAACACTTTGCCTGAAAGCGGAATTCGAATCTCGGGATCATTGGGGCTATTGGTTTTCACCGTGACTGCCTCTGTTACACGCCCCGGCGGGTAAGTCGAAGGGAGCGTCACCAGGATCTTTGCCTGCTGCCAATACTGGAATTGCTCGTTCGGTTTCGGCTGATTCAATGGCAGGACATCGACGGCGATCAATGGATTACTCGATTCGGCGGATACCGTGAGTTTTTCCTCGCCAATGGTTTGCAGCACGAGTTCTTTCACCTGTTGGGCGCCCTCACGAACGTTGAAATAAATCCGTGAGTAGGGATGAATATTGACACCGCTAACGGCGCAGCTTATGTTGAGGCGCGTTTTCGGGGATTGCGGATCATTGGAATGTACCACAATTGATTTGCTGATTTTTCCCTGATAATTTTTCGTACTGAGTTTTGCTATAATTTTTCCCGTCTGCCCGGGCGGGATGACCGAATCAAATTTGGCCACGGTGCAGCCTCATGTAGGGCGCACGCTTTCGATTATGAGGGCGGAGTCGCCTTTGTTGGTGGCATAAAAATTTCCATAGACGGTTGAACCACGCTTCACCAGCCCGGCATCATACGTTAATTTATCGAATGCAATTCGGGGAGGCAGCGGTTTTTCGGATGAATACACCGGAAATGTCAGAATCAATGCCAGTGCTGCCACTGTAAACCAAAATCCAGTCGCACCCAATCTAAACCACTCAGCTTCTGCATTTTTAAAGTGGAAGCCATTTTGTTCACACGGCGCACACTTCGAACGGGGCATCAGAACATCATTGGTGAGGATCGCATTTTGTCTTTTCATTCTCAATTTCACTCCTTTGAATAATGGCAATATCGGAGATCCGCAATGTCAATCATGTGCCATTTCGGGAAGAGGCAGAAGTTTTACAAAGCGCTTGAAATTTGGTGTTTGAAAAATTGCTCACCGCACAACTGCTCTCGCGAAATGACACTCGGTTGTTAATTGTGTAAAATTCAAATAAAGATCACAGGTGTATAATAAAAATTGAATCAATCGCACGGATTCAAATCAAAATGTGAGCGCAATCCCAAGCCGGTAGAGTGCGACCCGTCCCGGCTTTATGAGGAAAACCCGAAAATCCAGTCGGCACAAATAATAGACTTGCAGACCAGCTCCCAGGTTAATGCTGCCGGCATTTTTTCCGCAATCCTCCATTTTAACAACAACTTCCTGGCGGCGCTCGGATTCCGGAATATCCGGATTATCGCTGTAATATGTCGTCTCGATTTCTTTGCCCGGTCTGGTAACAAAACCAATGCCAAACGTCGTATAAGGAAGAATTTTCAGAGGATTATGGGATTGCCATGTTATGCCAATCACCTCAAAATTCAGACTTGTCGTGGTGCTATTCGTTCCCCTCAGGAAAATCGATTCATTTTCATCGAGCTTGAATTCAAAGTGCTTTTTGCCGCGTGCAAAAGATGCTTCAAGGACAAGGTTGCCGTAGAGCGATTCGTGAAAAATTAGGCGCCAATGAACAGAAGCCGCGTAGACGGCGGTTGCTTCTTCATAGGGTCCATCAACCGCTTGCGAACCCACAATGGCACTGAATCGCAGCCGCCGATCCAGGTCCCAATCCAATAAATTCCCGATTGAAATCGTCTTCGAGCTATCTTCGTATGCATGTTTCGAAGCAGGTTTGCCGATAATGAGTTGACCGGGTATCCAAATAATAACCAGTGCAACCAGAGCGAAAAGCCGTCTGCGTATCATGAATTACCTTTCTTGCAATTTAGGAAGTGGGATAAATTAACATGGACATTTTGCCTAAAAATAATTTTGATAAATAGCCACTTAAGAAACTTTAATGGGTAACGTATTTTATCCCACCTCCTTAATGAGGGTTTAATTAGCGTCCCGGCGGATTGCAGGATGCTATTTCGGCAGGGGCAGCTTGAATCGCGTACCCAGGAATATGAAATTATTTGCGAATGCGTCGCCTGTAAAATTGGTTCCGAGCCCGATTTGAATGTAATTCCACAACACCGCCGAAACACCGAAGCCAACTTCAATATTCACGGTTGAATCAGTGGTTGCTGGATTGCCGACAATGAAAACGCCATCGAAACTGAGGAATTTTCGATGCGCCCAGGGCTGCCAGTTGATACCGAAGCCGATATTTTTCAGCAATTCGGTATTTGAATTGCCACCGCCTATCGGAATCTTCACCAGTGCAATGGTTGAAGCGCCCCTGAAAGCTTCGAACCAGTGACGCTCCACATAAAACAGCTCCGAAACGCGGTTTTGATTCCCCGGATTCGATATCGTGATTTCGACGCGGTCACCGGAGCGAATACCCTGGCGCACGCGGAAATTCCAGGTGATGATTTGATTGCTATTGCCAAGGGAGATGATTTTTTTGTCGGCGGCAACCGCACGAACCGCATTCGTTGAATCGAGAACCACGCCGGTGACCATAATTTTTTGAATGCCCAATTCACTGGCGATTTTTCGCCCATAAAATTTTAAAAAAATATGATCACCAGATTTGATTTTCAGCATTCTGTCGGTACCCGACCATAACCGTTCGGGTGCGACGGTGCCAAACGCCCGACTTTCGAGCGCCACAAATTTATTGAAGTCTTCCCAGTTCCGTACATCGAATTGATAATTATCGAAATTGAACAGGACATTCCCCTTTTTCAGCACCAGCGAATGCGTGGTGAGCGAAATGTTTCTTCCCGCAATGATGCTGAAACGCATTCGATCTTCACTGGCTTCGAGTACCTGCGCCACCAATTCGGGATCTTCAAGGACCACTTCGCACCGATCCAGGCTATTGCCTTTGATCATTACATGCAAGGTGTCCATGGGATGCAGAATGCGGTTCGGCGTCATGAAAGTTATCTTCGGCGGCGATTTGGCTTTGAGTGAGCCTTTCCAGCGCGAGGGTAGCCCCACGGGATTCACGGTGAAATTGAAGAAGCTCTCAGGAAGGTCACTCTGCGGCGGAGGCAACTCGACCAGGGCGATCATCGTGCTGTCATTCTTTATGCGCTCAACCGGGAATCGCGATTTGCCAAATGAGACTTCATATCCTGTTTTGCTACTCAGGCGTTCATATTTTTTCATTCGTACGACGACTTCAATCCGGGTTTCGCCGCCGGCAAATAGTTCCTTATTCGATGCAGAAATAGCGGTCGCTGGCGCTAGCGGTTTCGCCATTGCGAAAAACGTACTCGAGGTATCTGCCTGTCCGTCCGGATTGGTGACCACCACCCGATAGCCTTTATTTTCCTGCAATATCGGCAGAGTCAGGTAAAATTTCAGTTCCTCAGGACTGATGAATTCACTTCGATAGCTTTCCTCTGCAGGCAGCGTTTTGACCTCGCAATATTTAGAAAATCGCATTCCTTTTATTTCAAATAATTGCTCATTGCCTTCGGCAACAAAGTTCGGCAGCGGGGTGGTTATTTTCGGGGGGGCTGCGCTGCGAAGGATTATCCTGGCTTCCGATTCTTTCGCAAAAGGATTTTGCACCGTGAAGCGCTGACTGCCAATCTCCGGTTGTTTGTTTTCATTGATAAGTACCCTCACCGAAAGACTGTCCGGTGCATAGATAGATCGATGTTGATTGTCATTGTAAACTTCAATCGCCGGATCATCGAACCGAATTTGTGTTTCGGCGAAAAATCCTTTGCCAGACAGAATCAACTCAGCGGAAGTCGCGCCGAAAGGCTCCAGTTGCAAGGTATCCTGGCATATTTTGTTGCCGATGATAGTTTTAATCCGGCTAATCTCAGGCTTGGGTTGATACTGAATCTGCAACCGGGCTTTCGCTTTCTTTGTGCCCGCTCGATCAACCACATACAGCTCACGCGGTCCCAATGCGCCGAATCCGTTTAATACCTTCAGCGTAAAATTCAATTCATGAATATCGACAAAGTCAACGGCGTCGATTTGCAGGTATTCTTCTTTTTCGGAGAACAGGATGGTATCCTCTGCGGTGAACTCCGCATCGATACTGTAAATCGTAGAGATGAATGATGAGTTTTGGAAATTTTCACTTAATCTGATGGGTTTGACCGGTATGAATGAATCTTGTTGCGCGCAAATAATCGATGGAATTGCATAATAAAGGATCGCAATCCATGCCCGGATACTCATTCGTTGGAACATTCGATTGATTCTCCCTCTCGATAGTCGTTAGCTGGTTTCGGTTAGATGCTGTTTCCGCTATGCTTCTTAGTTTACTCGATAACGTCCTGAACTCGGTACCACTCAGGAATCAAGCTTGTAAATCCCTGGCTCTGGCAGGCAGCAACTACAGAATTCTAATACCTCTCCCACTCCTGCATGACATGGGTGCACCCAGGGCGCTTTCGCAGAATTATTATCTCCAGAATAACCGGAATCAAAGGCTAATTCTCACAGAATATAAAGATATTCGAAATGATTGTCAAGTTTTTTAAACATTATTTGGCACACACCGGCATCAGTTTCGGGGAGAAATTGTAAAGACTCTGTCGTCAGGCGTATGAGGTCGCTGATGCTTTTGGGTATGCAATCCCCGGTAACTGAGCCATTACCCATTTCTTTTCTTTTAGCTTGATTTTTACTCGGAATCATTTTATATTGCAACGTTCCGGCAGGCGCAAGCGTTTCGTTCAAATACCAGGGATACTTCGGAAGCCTGTTGAATTTATATCGCTGATTTCACAATTCAGCCGGATAAAAGTATATTACGGCATCACCTCACACTCAATCAAGGGAGAGCAATCATGCGATGCCCCGATTGTGGACAGGAATGGCAAACAAATTATTGCCCTTTTTGTAAAAAGACATTTCACGAAACTCAAGCAGATGAATCCGCATCCAACCCACCGGAGGTACAACCGAAAACCGGCGCGGATGAAGATTCGACACCGAGTCCGGATACTGCGGCGGACGACAGCGAACAAAACGTCAAGTTTTGCATGCATTGCGGTCAGAAACTTCAGATGGATGCAAATTTCTGTTTGAATTGCGGCGCGAATTGCGGCGCAGCAACGACTCCGCAACAGCCGGCAATGACACCATTTGCTGCATATCCGGTCAAAGGTACGCTGTCAGACGCGACGGCATCTTTCATCCTCTCACTGGTCGGATTCGTGCTATATGCGTGCTGCCTTGGCGTAGTATTGGAACCGATTGCGCTGTTTTTAGGCATCCGGGCGCTGAGGATCATAGACCGTGATCCAGCCTATTCCGGAAAGGGACTGGCGATCGCCGGCATTATCATCTCCGGATTACTCATTTTCCTGACACTCGTACTGCTTCTCATGGCTTTGATAGGTGATTACCGTTATTATGAATCGTTTTATACGCCCTAGGCAGGCATCCAATAAATTCAATGATTTATTCATACTTATCGCCACAATCATAATTCTTGGCGCATCGTTTATCCTTTCCGTGGACGATCGCAGCCTTGTGCGATTGCCGACGAAAAATATACCGCCCATTCCTCGCTCGTGTTTAACAAAACGCATTTTTGATATCGATTGCCCGGTCTGTGGTCTGACCAGAAGTATCATCTATTATTCGCATGGCGATTTTGAGAAAGGCTGGCATTGCCACAGGCTGGGTTTACTGGTTTATTTTTTATTTTTAATACAGATACCTTATCGGTTGTTTACTTTGATCACCCATAAGTCAATTGCCATTTTTTCCGATTACAAATTCATTTCACGCACCAGCTATATTTTGATCGCTTTATTTCTCGTGAATTGGATTTATAATCTCGTGTCGGGAACCATGACGCCATGAAGAAACCTGTGGTCGCAATAACAATCGGCGATGCTGCCGGCATCGGTCCCGAAGTCGCTTTAAAGGCGCTTTTAAAGAGCGACATCAGAACAAAAAGCTGCTACGTGCTCATTGGCAGTCTGGCTGTGTGGCAGCATACAGCCAAACAGCTTAATTTCCCAAAATCGCTCGTGCCGGTGGATAGCCCTGAAGCAGCAATGAAACTGAAAAACAGCATCCCGGTTTTGGAAAGCAGCGGTTTGAAATTATCGGATTTTGATTTAGGAATGCCCAATCAAGCCACGGGCAGAGCAGCGGGACTGGCTATTGAAAAAGCAGTTGAGCTGGCGCTTGAGTGGCGAATTGACGCTGTGGTAACCGCACCCCTGCAAAAGGAAGCGCTCAACCGGGCGGGATTCCACTTTCCGGGTCATACTGAAATGTTGAAAAGCTTGACCGACGTAGCGGAAGTGGTTATGTTGATGCACAGCGCAAAGCTTTCGACCGCATTGGTCACCACCCACGAGGCGCTGACGCGCGTACCGGCGCTGCTCTCGGTCGATAAAATAGTCCGCACGATCGAGTTGACAAATGCTTTTTTTCAAAAATTGGGAAATCAAAAGCCACGTATCAGCGTCGCGGCTTTAAATCCCCACGCCGGTGAGTGCGGCTTATTCGGAAACGAAGAAGCCGAGATCATCGCGCCCGCCATTCAAAAAGCCAGACATGCCGGGATCGATGTATCCGGCCCGTTGCCGTCGGATACGATTTATTACCATGCAGTCAAGGGCAGCTTCGATTGTGTCGTTTCAATGTACCACGACCAGGGACTGATTCCGTTCAAATTAATCGCATTCGATGAAGGCGTGAATGTGACGTTGGGACTGCCTTTTCCGAGAACGTCGCCCGATCACGGTACTGCTGCGGATATTGCCGGAAAAAATTGCGCCCGAGCCGAAAGCATGATCCAGGCGTTGCTGCTGGCGTATCGGCTGTGCGAAAATAAACAAAACATACAAAATTTAAAGGATCAAAAATGATTCTCAGAATAAACTATTTGCTCGTTTTCCTCTTCATAACACCTGCGCTTTTCGTGGCAGAGCCGATTGACGCACAGGAAACGGAAATAAGAGAACTTCTTCAGAAAATTGAAGCGGTGAAAGAAAACCACAAAGCCAGGTTCGGTGAGACTGTTTTTCAGGTCGAGGAACACTCGGTCATGCAGCTTATGAATGGCGATGGGGAGATCGAACGTATTGACACCACCCTGGCGCTTGTCACCAGGAAAGGGAGAGTACTCGTCAGCCGAAAAATTATCATGTCGACAGCGGATACGACAAAGCCGGGAAAATCCATGGAACGGCGATTCGACATAAAATTCGATGCGGATAATCCCGATTACCAATTCAAACTGCTGCAACGCACTGACAGCACCATCGTGCTGGCGTACGAACCTCGCCAGTCCAAAGCGAAAAATGACAAGTCTTTTGGCAAGCTCTGGTTCGATCCCGAAGATTATCATCTATTGAGAATCGAATCAACCACGCCTGATCCGGGGGTATCGCATCTGGATAGACTGGAAATGGAAATCACAATGATTCAACTGGAAAATGGAATGAATGTTGCCTCGTCTGCGCACGTCAAAGGCGATGCCAGCGCACTGTTCGGACTTATCAAGAAAAAATTCGACGTCTCGAATACGTATCGAAATCATCAGATAATGAAAACAGCACAGGAAAAATGAATCAAATTTTAGTCGTGAAAATTTATAGTTTCGGTTTCAGAAAATCTGGAATACCAAAGGATAGCTCAGGGCATGGCGGCGGATTTGTCTTCGATTGCCGGTCACTACCCAACCCGGGACGGCAGGAGCATTTCAAAGATCAAACGGGTTTGGATGGCGGCGTAATAGATTATTTATCAGCCAGCCCGGTTGTACAAAAATTCCTCAAACATGCAATTGAAATGGTTGATCTGGCGGTGGCTGATTATACAGAACGCGGATTCGGGCATTTGATGGTTTCCTTCGGCTGCACGGGCGGACAGCATCGATCGATATTCTGCGCCGAATACCTGCACCGGCATCTGCAGGAAAAAGGCATCGTAACGGTGCTCAGGCATGTGGAATTGCCCGAAATTAAACTCTCGAAGAAAATGAATCAAACCTTGCGCCGCACACCATCTTCATCCGATGGCAGCAGCCTGAATGCCGGCGTTACGAAATCCGCGATCCGATTTTGCGATTTGCAGTGCAAACACGCTGCGCTCCCCAAAGACGAGGGCATCGACGGATCAAAGAGCTGTCGCACGTTCAGTGCATTGTGGTGCAATTTGCTGGGCGAGTATGTGGTAAAAAATTCCCCCTGTTCCCACCAATATGGCAAGCGCCGACCCAAAGCCGGGTGGTAAAAAGCCCGCGATTCATCGCATCTCAATAAACACCATATTCCCGTGCAGTTTTATACATGGCGATGATTTTTTCGGTCGTCGTGAGAGGTTGAATATTATGACAGGGAGCCAGGACATAGCCGCCATCCTTTCCTAAAATCTCAATGTTCTGTTTCACTTCTGCAATCACATCCTCAACCGTACCATACGGCAATGTCTGCTGATTATCGACAGCGCCATGAAACACGAGTTTATCGCCAAAATCCCTTTTCAAGCCTTCAAGCGCCATTCCGGGACAGCGCCATTGAATCGGATTCAACAAATCGATACCGATATCAATCATGCCGGCAATGAGCGGGCGAACCGCACCATCGCTGTGATGAAAAGCTTTTGACCCGAATGAATGCGCCAACTCGATCATTTGTTTCATCTTCGGTTTCAGAAATCGGTCAACCAGGGCTTCGCTCATCAACAAGCCGGTCTGGGTGCCGAGGTCTTCCGCAATATAGCTTACCTCGATATTTCCTTCACCGGCGGCTTCGAGGGAACGCGCCATAAGAGCATAATGAAAGCCAAAAATTCGGTCAAGGATCGCGTCCGCCAGCTCAGGCTCGGAAACCAGATCCATGAACGCATTCTCCATGCCGCGCAGGTTACAATACAACAGGTATGGCTCATAATGCCCGACATGGACCGCCCAACCGGCTTTATGGCAGCGGTCAACCTCCTGCCTGATTTCGGAATAATCGTACCAGTCCGCGCTGGGCCAACCGAATGCATCGATGTCCTCAATTGTGCTCGCTTCTGCCAGCGGATGATAGATCACCTCGTCGTAGGTACCGGCTCCATCGGCATAACTCACGGTGCGATGTTTCAGGTGCCAGAGATGATCGCGCTCCGGTCCGGCATAACGCGGGCCCACCGAATGCAATTTATCGATCTGTAATTTGCGCCATAATTCATCGTCGGTTGCGCAATTCAACTCTTTTAATAATCTCTCTTTAACCTCCGGGGTCGACCAGAAATCTGTGGGGACGCGATCCGGAAGTTCACGGTTTAAAACTGCCTGCCAGCGTTCGAGGGGTGTTGTCATTTTTATTTCTCCTTTTCAGTAAACGGAATCCTGCAAGATAGAGCTGAAGCCAGTTCCATCCTTCGACTACGCCCAGGATGAAGGCTTCGCCTGGTTGATTGAATCTGGTGACTGGAATTCCAGCGCCAGGAATGACTCACAGTCCTCTTGATTTTCAAGGCGCTATCCCCCTGCCCATTATAGCCATGCGCATTGTTTTTTTGAGCCATCGATTGATTAATTTCAGTTATACGAACCGGCATTTCCTCTTGTTCACTTGACACACGAATGAATAACGAGATATCCTTTCAAAGGTTTAGAACTTTTAAAAGGCTCCCTGCCTGAATTATCAAAAAAAGCTTGCAGTTAAGTGATTAAATTCTTATTGTATTCTGAAATCTGTGGCGTATATCCGGATCGACTGACTACGGCAAGATAAGCTTCATACGCAATTCCAAATCCTTCTGATGTTCATCGCAAGCTGATTGAAATGCAGTGTGTATTTAAAACTTTTTAGGAAGGAGGACGTTGCACCATGAAAAAAACGCAAATGAAAACAGGCGCGGCTGTGCTGGTGATGGCGATATTACTGCTAGCCGGTTGCGCAACTTTTAAATCGGATATGAAAGGCAAATATTCCGCTCCGGCAGAAAAAAATTTTGGTGCCGACGGCGTGAGTGCGCTTTTCATTTTCAGTCACTATCGACAGACCAAAGGTTACGACGCCATCCCAAAACTGGATGATCGCCGGCAGAGAATTCAGGGTTTTGACGATTTCTTCCAGGATGCGCTCAAGGAATTCAGCAACATCAAGACTTATGCGACATTCACCGAATATGCATCTGATGTGAACGAACCTGAGCGCCGTGCGATCAAGGACAGCCTGAAATCGACGCACGACTTTATTCTCGATATTCGTTTCATGCGGGAAAAAAAGTTTGCCAGGCAGTTTCTCGGTCAAATCTTTTCAGTGATGTCGGTGACCCTGCTACCGATTGCCTACTCTCAAACCTACACCGTTGATGTTGATATTTATAATGCGCAAAATCAATTGATTAAAAGCTATTCCAGGCAGGCAGCATTGACAAAATGGGTTCAGACGTTGCTGATTTTCGTCTACCCGTTTCATCCGGAGAGGCGGAAAAAAGAGGAAATTTACGTGGATTTTCTGCATAATATTTTTCGCCAGATCGAAAGCGAGAAAGTGCTGCGAAATTAATGCGTTGGGTACAAAAAAATTGTACGCATACGCGCCGCTTTTCCGATATATTAGGCTGCAAACACCGTGACATGCTGCTGACTCAATCTCACAGATAATTGCGCCAGCGCTCAGGCGAGTATTAAGCAAATGAAATGAAGACAGGGCAATCGGCTTAATTTGCATCATTCAGCATTCAACATCAGGGACGATATGAATATCTATTTTATCAAGCTGAAATTTTGTGTGATCTTCTCCATTCTGCTCATCGGATTGCATTGCGCACCCAAAGGTTTGGTCACTGCTGAATATGATTCGGGAGTTTGCGGCGTAGTGAAAACCGCGCCCGATAGCTTGCAGTTGAACTCCCCGTGCAAATTTATGGTCTATGGCAACAGCCGCCCCGCGTATCGCATCAATGAGCGATTGATGCGGACTTCGATCTGGCGCACCTGGAGGATGTTGCTGTTCCCGTTTTACCAATTTTATGTACTCGGCGATGGAATCATCAGCGGGATCAACCAGATGCGACGGATTCCGGATGATGGTCAGCGGGAGCGCCGGATGGTGCGCGATGCGATCTACGATGCGGTGCGCGCTGAAAATGCGGATTTTGTCATCCATACCGGCAACTCAATCGAGGACGGACGGCGCCCGATGCACCTGGCGAATTTTTTGGCTGAAAACACCATCGAGAAGCCGATTCTAAATGAAATCCCGTTTTTTCAAGTGGCAGGTCAACATGAATGGACGAATGATTCAGCGTATGGTCTGCCAAATTTCCTGGCTATTTTTCAACAAAGGCTGTTTTATAAAATCGATCTTTCGGAGGCAGCGATCTTCATTCTCAATTCGGATATGATCGTCGATGCTGCCGGATTACTCAATAATCAATTGCAGGATTCGCTGTTCAATCACTGGTTCGTCTCCGAAGTCTATCACCGTGATTCCGGGTGGCTTGAAAAAGAATTAGCCGCCTGTGATAAGCCATTTAAAATTATTTGCATGCACCATTCGCCGGTATCATTCAACCGGCAGCATGATGATTGGAGCCATCCTGGCGACACAGCCCTGCCCGAGAAGCGCCGGCGCCTGCTCAACCTGTTTCAGGAGCAGGGAGTGCAACTGGTCTTTTGCGGAAACGAGCGCCTGTTCGAGCATACAATGTTGCGCTACACAATGAACGATTCGCCTAAAGCATTGCACATCGTCATAAGCGGCGGCGGCGGTGTTCCGCTGGGCGAATTGACGGATATCAAAACGCGTGTGAAATATCTTGCGGAATACCATGAGGATGGTTTCAATGTGGAACTGATGCGCCAGCAGAAGATTTATCATTATTGTGCGGTTGAAATCGCGGGCGACCGGATGACGGTGAAGGTTTTCGAAGTGACCGGTGAGCATGAGCAGCCCGTCCGGTTGACAGAAACAATCACCGTGTCCCAATAATAGGCTGGCTCGCTCATTTATTCAGTTTGCCGATGCGAATGAAGAGGATTTTTCGAAAATGATGTTATGAAAGGGCATCGAATATATCGGCTGAAACCGAAGGTCATGCAGGTGGTGCATCAATATGTTTTGATGAGAACTTCAGCCTGGTCTCTCAAAACGCTATAAGCCGCGCCAAACAGCACTTCAAGCCCGGATTTCGTTTTTTTATTATGAAAACCGGGTTCCCATTTAAATCGTGCAAGTGAATCACTGATCGTAAACAGGCTGCCAATTTCCACACCTCTGAATTCGGCAACCGCAAACAGGGCTGCTGCTTCCATTTCAACGGTGAGAACGCCTTCGTGTTGGTAATGTTTCACTTCATCGACCGTTTCCCGGTATGGCGCATCGGTTGTCCAACTGGTTCCGCCACGAAATTTCACTTTTTCCTGCTTGAGGAAACTTTTAATTTTGCTGGTTATTTCTGCACCGGGATGTGCATAGCGCGCAGGTTTCAGATAATGGTACGAGCTACCTTCGTCGCGGATTGCGCGCTCGCATAGAACGATATCTCCGAAATCCAGATCCGGTTGCAGCGCACCGGCGGACCCGATTGATACAAATCGCCGCGTGCCAAAAGCGATCATAAGTTCCAGCAGCGTCACGGCAATTGGAGCGCCAAAACCAAAAGAACCCACCAAACCGACCTGCCCCTCCGATTCATCTAAAAGATAAATCGGAATATCAAAACCCTCTGCCTTCGTGGTTTTATGCTTTCGCATCACAAAATTAAACAGATAGGTTTGATAGCAGAAAATAATCCCCTGCGGCGGATTAATGCTCGGGGACTGACCGCGACTCCGTCTGTAATTCAGCAAATCATTAGGCGAGAACAAGGCTTTGCTCTGGCTTTTATTCGGAAAATTTGGAAAGTGCATCTTCAGTACCTGCCTGTTTAGTGCCCGAACGAAAAGCCCTTATTTCTTCACCCTGAGCGAAGGCTAAGGGTGATAAGTCCTTGTGAATACGTTATGCTTCGATTCCGCTCAGTATGAGGACGTTAGTTTTCGTTCAGGCATGGTTAAAATTTAAAGAATGCTTCTCTGGACAAGTTTCAGCCGCACGCATGAAAACGTCCTCCCTATTCCCTGCCAATTGCGGATTTCATCGGGCGCGATAGCAATCTTACTAACTTGCCGCAGTTTAGTTTCAATACAGCTCTATCTGGCACGTTATGATCAAACAAAGCAGATCCGACTGCTCAGGAAAAGCGCTTTATTTTAATGAGCTCTTGACTATCAACTCTTTCTGTGCAAAGCCCGATTCCCGTCTATCGCTAAAAAGAATAAAAAACGCTTGCTAGTTGCTTCAATTTACCTTATCTTTGATCAAGTCACTGAAGCATTATAGAAATCAACCTGTTAATATGGCGTGGGATATTAAATGCACCAAAGTAAATTGCTCAGGATTTCATCAGGCGGATGACGCTGAAATGCAAGGCTGCTGTTCCCGCTCCCCCAACCTAACCGTAAAGGAATTCAAAAATGCAAAATATCAGAAAAGCGTATCACACCATTCTTGGCGATCATTTCCCGGATCAAATGATCATCCAGTTTGGTGAGTCAAAGCTGATATACAAAAAGAAAACCTGGAAACTTCAAAGCGAGGGGGAAGAAAGTGCGGCAGAACTCGGACTGCGATATGGTGAAAATCCTGATCAGGAAGCCGCATTATATGAATTAGTCAACGGGAACCTGGTACTGGGTGATTGCCAGTTCATCAATCCCGGCAATGGATTAGTGAGTTCAATTTCCGAGGTTGACATGCTTCAATTCGGCAAACATCCCGGAAAAATAAATTTGACGGATATTGATGCCGGCTTGAATATTTTAAAATATTTGATGAATAAACCGGCAGCCGTCGTTCTGAAGCATAATAATCCCTCGGGCGCTGCGATCGGCGAAACAATAAGTGTTGCGTTTGAAAAGGCATTTATGGCAGACCGGTTAGCGGCGATGGGAGGCGTGGTTGTGCTGAACCGGGCGATGGATAAAGCGAGTGCTGAATTATTCAACGAAAACTATTTTGAAGTGATTGCCGCGCCTGATTTTGAAGAAGGTGTCGTCGATATTCTGGCAAGCCGGAGAAATCTGCGGATCGTCCGCATCGATAAGATAAATCAATTGGCGAAATTCAAGACTCTGCGCTTCGTCGATTTCAAATCGCTGATCGATGGCGGGATCATTGTCCAACAATCGCCTTTGAATCGGATTCAAAGTACGCGGGATTTTCTGCCGGCAAAAACCACCTTCAAAGGCAAATCGTATGAAATCCAGCGGAAACCAACGCAGCGGGAATTGGCTGATATGTTATTCGGTTGGCAGGTGGAGCAGGGCGTTACCTCCAACTCGGTGCTTTTCGCCAAAGATGGCGCGACGGTGGGCATCGGAACAGGCGAGCAGGATCGGGTCGGCGTCGCCAAGATAGCCGCTGCCAAGGCAAAAGAGAAATACGCCGACGCTACCTGTTTTAAAATTTACGGTATCCCGCTGTTTATGCTGGAACTGGAGATCGCCCAGGGCAAACGCTCTCTCGAAGATCGCGAACCGATTATGCTGGCAACACAGGAAGTCAATGGCGGCTTGCTGGGCTCGGTTATGGTTTCCGATGCTTTCTTTCCGTTCCGTGATGGCGTTGATGTAGGGATTGAAGCCGGCGCCACCGCCATCTGTCACCCCGGCGGCTCAATCCGCGATTTCGAATCGATCACCGCCTGCAATGAAGCCAATCCAAAAGTGACCATGGTATTCACCGGTCAACGCACTTTCAAACATTAAGCCGCATTCCCGACTCTCGCTTTTTCAATTTCATGCCAGACGAAGCATTTCATGATTTCACTAACTGATCAATTTCTGTCCGAAAATACCTGCTTGTGTGGGGCAAATTTATTATTTGCCCGCAAGCTTGCCCAAAGCCTGGTTCGAAAAATAAGAAATTTGTTCTATGCTTTCAAACCGATTCTCCTCACAAACACCAATCTGATAAACCTTTCCATAAATCGCTTTTTGCCACGCTGCGGTCAGGCAGGAATCCCGGTTTTGCATCGAGCTGATATCGCTTCACCTCAATATTTCGTATGATACCAGCGTTTTTCGGGCGGTGTGTCTACGGCAAATTTTAGCGTAAGTATTTGAAATTTATTCAACGAAACATCGACGATTGTGTTTTTATTTGAGTCCGCCCGCCATCCGATTTCAGGAGAACTGCCGGCATTTTCCTCTTTCAGATTCACTGCTTGCACATCTTTCGCTGTCAGATATAATTTCAGTTTGAAAGCTTTTCTTTCGGATGACGCGTTGTAAAATCTGACGATAAGATCATTCCCAGCCTCGCTACGCTTAATCGCACTGATCACCGCGTCCGGAGGTTCAATCCGGATGAAACTCTGTTCCGCCGGCAAATGTCCTTCCGGGAAAACATAAGCATCCTCGAAGCCATAGGGACCCACAGACCATTTCGCCTGATCCTGTCGCCATAGCGTTTCAGTCCATAATCTTACATTCGCATTCGCCCCTTCACGATAGGCTGCCGCAGTCTGCCAGTTTCCCCGGTGCGGAAAAATTCGGTAATGAAATCGCTGAACGCCCTGCAATTGCGCATCGGTATTGAATTTTTCACTGCCAAAACGATTGGTAAGGATAGAGTGCCGTACGTCCGGCGTGTACGAGCGATATGCCCGCAAAAGCGTGAGCAATAGCTTCGTACCGCCATCCGTGCGATAAACGGAGACTGCGGGAGTCCCGCGATCGAGCAAAGCCAGCCCACACTCGCCGTCGGAGACATCGACCCAGTCGTGATGCGGGTAAAACTCCAGCTCCCACGGGCTGTCCGGCGGATTCTGCGGATCATAAACCGGTTGCCTTTCCGCACCAAATTGCACACCGACATCGAATGAATCCGCAGAAACCGGAGCAGGAAACGCCACCCGCAGCCGGTGATCAAAAGCCCCATTCTCCACCTCGGTATAGATGGCGACCTGCTTCGAAGCATTATTCAGCGTGATGAAACTGGTGATCGGCAGCAGTACCATTTCCCCTTCTTCCCGGTTAGTTGGCACGCGCCATTGCTGCCACCTCACACGCATGGTACGACTCACCGGATTATCCTCAACCAACGTGATGTCAGCCGGTTCGCCAATCGTTGTGCGAATAGCGCCCTTCATGCTAAAATTCCAGGCGCTGCCCGGGGTATGCTGATCTTCGAAATGATGCAATGCCGGATACACCATGCCCGTCTCTTTGTCCAGCAAATCGAACCGACCGTCCGGATGAAAGCTCAATTTCAGATACTGATTTTCAATTTCAGTAATATCCCCCCGTGGCGTATCCCGGTGCAGTGCAGATTTCACAGCGGCTAATTGAAATGTTTTGTACCCGCACGACGGGATGCCGGCTGCCAGAAATCGCACGCGCAGGTAGTCTTCGGATTCATCTTCGGCGTGCATTTCATTCGAAACCGTATTCGGCACAATATCGCCGTTCAACGTTTTGACAACATAACTGGTGAAAGCGCCGTCCTTGAATGGATTCCGGAGCGCCCCGCCATGCTGGCGCAGCGGTATCCATAATTCGGCAATATCCGTCCTCTGCCAGGGCAACGGATTGAAAACAATCACCGGCTTGTGGAGGATATCCGATTTATCCGGCGTTTTGACAGCTTCAAACAGGGTTTTCAAGCCGCGAATCGCCAATGTCTCCGCGAGCCGGTTGGCTTCAAAATAGCGGGCGTGGTTGACCAGGTAAACTTTTTCGAAACAGGCGCCGCCCATATCGTCGTGGGACAGGTTTTCGAAGAGCAATTTCCAGGCGCGTTCGAAAGATGTAGCCGGATAGCGCCGTCCCGTTGTCAGCCAGGCAAAGGTGTTTGCAGGTTCGGCAAAATGTTCAAGATTCGTATACGCCCTGGCGTTCGCCTGCTTGAGGTCCATCCGCGATGAAATAGAGCCGATGCAGCTTCCTTTCCGGGACCTCAACGCGCCGCGATGAACCGGAAGCGTCGGGGCATCCGCCAGCACGGCATCGAGATATTCATCCGGGCTGGCGATTTTGAAGGTCAACCCGAGAAATTCCGCATGCAGCCGCTTCAGCACTCTCGGCAAGCTCGCATCCACTTCGGTTGCATCCGAGCCCGCCGGCAGCATCAATTTATCGGTAACGGCGATTGGCGTCAGGAAATGCAGCGATTTCAGCAAATAGGCTTCCGCCATTCCGGGAACGTCGAATGCCCAGGTGAACAGCAGGTAACCTGCAGGACCGGCAAAATTGGCAACGGTGACCGATGATCCGTCCGGCGCGACCCATTCGAATGCGGTTTTATACATTTCAGTGCCGGGAACAGGTCCCCGGTACAACGCCGCGCGCGGGATACCGAATCCTCGATATATCTGTGGCAATTGGGCGCAGAATCCGAAATTATCAGCCGTATAACCGAAATGCATACACTTCCCCAAATTCTCAGCCGACTGAATTCCTGCGAGCAGGTTGCGAACCATTTCCTCCCCACTGGAAACCAGCATATCGATTTGGGTGTACCACGGTCCCAACAGCAGGCGATCGGATTCGACAAGCGCCCTGATTCTCGACAGCATCTCGGGTCGCGTGTCCAGATAATCGTCTATCAGGGATGATTGCCCGTCGAGTAAAAAGCAGCGGAACTGCCGATCATTTTCGAGGATCTCGATCACATTGTCCACCAGCTTCACCAGGCGCAGGTTGTGCTGCTCGAAGCTGAAACCCCATTCTTTGTCCCAATGGGTATGCGGAACCACGAAGCAGGTGTATTTTTCCTGCGCCAGCTTCAAAAGTTCTTCATCGGAAAGAGCTTTTGTCCAGGGCAGGTGGCTGGCGTATTGCCGGAGGTGGCTGATATCGGCTTTTTGAGCAAACAATACAACTGAATTCAAAGTCAGCAATCCAGCAAAAAGGTAAAAGAAGTAACGGATGGGCATGTTGTCCTCCGGTGATGTTTTGGTTTATTGAGTGGGCGGGGATGATTGATGCCATAATGGCTCCCCCACCCAATCATTGCGGCGGCTAATGTGTCGGAGACACAATAATCTACCAAATTATGGCATTCTTCTTCGTTCCGATTCGAATGACTTGATCTTTCATTCTGACACTATTTCTTTTTGAGTCTATCGATTATCGCTCTGGTTGCCTCCGCTCCCGGCTCGATCCCCAGTCGGGTAAATATTTCATTTGCTTCGAGCGCCAGATCGAGCGCGCTCTTTTTATGCTTAAATTGCTCCTCAAGCAATGAAAGCTGCCAAAGAACATACGCTGTATGTTCTTTGCGTCCGGCTTTTCTGGACAGTTCTAATGCATTATTAAATAGCGATTTTGATTCTTTTAAATTTCCCTGGCTTCGTTCTAGCTTTCCCAATCCATAAAGTGCCTGGGATAATCGAATTTCATCCCCTTCAGCATCATATAAATTTTTTGAAAATTCCAATTGAGATCGAGCTTTTTCATTATCCTTCTCATCTAAAAAAGCAAAGTCAAGAGCTCTTCTGAAAAGACCGATTAATAATCTATCATCCGCTTTTTCCGCATACTTTAATCCTTTAAGATAAAAATCCTTCCCATTCTCGACTTCATTTGTGTGTATGGCTATATAACCAAGGCTATTCAATACTAAGGCGATTCCGTAATGATCCTCTTGTGCTTCAAAGAACTCAAGGGCTTTATATAACCAACCTTTCGCAACCTCATTCTTTCTCTGCCTTGCATACGTCCACCCCAAATCATAAACCATGCAAATCGCCTCTGTTCGGTAATCATGCAATTCCCGGCAGGCTTTCTGCGCGATATGGCTCAGGCGAATTCTCTCATCCCAATACCCGCGGATCGCCAAAAAATCCGTAATCCACCTTCGGAATTCACGCAGAGCTTCCCATTTTTGGTTTTCATGACACCACTCAATGACGGAGAAAATATTTTGCCTTTCTGCTTCAAGCAAATCATAACCGCGCCAGTCAGTGCCCCCATTTTCTTTGGCGAATTTCAGATAGAATTCTGCCATTCGATGGGCTGTATCAAGTTGGCGTTTCCGGTTCTTCGAAAACCTGGCTGAAGCAAATGATTTTGTCAGCGGATGAATGCTATATCTCCTTTTCGAAAGCTCCAACTCATCTGTCACTTCGATGAGCCACATCTGCACCAGTTGCCCCAGGGCGTTGTCCAGATCAAAATGGTGTACATCGCTCGTGGCTTCAATAGCGGCTTTCGAAGCCGAGATGGAAAAAAGGGTCATCACCATCAAAATAGTCCGGGCATCTTCTGACAGCAGAGACCAGGAACGCGTGAACATATCTTCAAACACATCACCTGTAGCGCCATGCAAGGCAGCCAATACCGTATCCAATGCCTGTCCCTGCTGTTTGATTTGCCCCATCGCCCATTTCAGCGCCAACGGAGCACCGCCCGTAGCGGTGTATAGATTCAGCAGCCTGGCATCGTCTGCGGCTTTGATCGCACCCAGATCCAGCCTGACAGCTTCATTCCGGATTAATTGAAGTGCCTCATCCTGCTCCAGTCCTTTCAACGGTACTTCCCAAGCCTGCCTTAATTTCTGCTCCCGGCTGGTGATCAATGTTTTTGACGGTTCTGGCAGATGCAAGAGGAAATCTCTAACCTTGTCATCGGTGATGGTCTCAAAATTATCAATCACCAATAAGCAGCGATACTTGCTGAATAGTTTCAAGATGGACTCTCTTTTCTCTTCCAGGGGCTGCTTCACAATACCGGGATAATCCATTACGCGTGCGATTGTATCCAGAATATCCTTGAGCATCAAATCGCGGTCTTTCGCTGTAGTCCAGATGAAGCCATCGAATGTTGGCAGGTCAAGTTCCTGAGCTTTTTTCTGGTCCAGCTTGCTGGCATCCAGACATTCGTTAGCCACCTCGAGCGCCAGTGACGTTTTACCGATTCCGCCGATTCCATCGATACAAATCAAATATGATCGGGAATTCAGCGCTTCGATGACCCGTGCTTTTTCGTGCTCCCTGCCGATGAAATTGGTCCTGGAAGGCAGGTTGCCGGGAATTTCTTTCGGTGCAGCCTGGTATGATGTGTCCTCGCGATCTTTTGCTTTCGCCTTTGACTTCGAGGATGCTCTCGTTTTACTGATGATTTTCGTAATAATAGTAAGAATCAAAGCCACGACTAAACCGCCAATGATCTCCGGTAAGGCGTTGAAGAGGATGTCCATTGGTCACACCTCATGCTTTAAAAGCCGGTTTGACTTCATTGGCGCACATTTGTCAGTTGTTTCCCCAACTCCTGTGATCGCCATTTAAATTATTGTTTGCCGAACGTAAATCAAATATAACTATCAAATTTTCAAATATCCAGTACTATTTTTCGATTTTTACTCGATTAATGAATCCCTCTGTACGAACAACGGTTATCAAGTTTTCCCTTTCTCCCCCGCCCATTAAATTGACGTAGCATATCTTTTCGTATTAAGATAAATGAATCCTTTCAGGTTCAATCACGTATACACAGCATAATCGACAACCTTTCATCGGACCTGCCACACAACAACATGTATTAAATTCCCCCGGAATACTGATCGAACGGTTTTAACGGATTATAACGGATTTTTATTTACGGCTATGCTGAATCCGTGTAAATCCTTTCGATCAATAAAATCTGTGTTCTATTTTTTTGATAATGAAATCAAGACCTTTCAATCATAACAAAAGTCAGGAGATTGTGAGATGAAACATCAAATCAACCATTGGCGGCGATTGCCAGGCGTTATCGTGCTAATCGCTGCAATTTTATTCTTTTGCCAGGGGGATGCCAAAACCAACGATATGAGGGATAGTTTAGATTTCGAAAGCAAACTTGACAGCTATATTCAACAGGTGATGGAAACACACGAAATTCCCGGATTGGCGATTGGTATTATAAAACATGCTGAACTTAAATACGCAAAAGGCTTCGGGGTTAAAAGTATCAAGACATACGAGCCGGTCACAACCAAATCATTATTCCACACTGCGTCGGTGTCCAAACCATTTTTGGCAACCGCCATCATGCAGCTAGCCGAAAGGGGGAAACTAAACATCGATGATTCGGTTGTCAGGCATCTCCCGTATTTCAAGCTCAACGATGACCGGTACAGAAAAATCACTTTGCACCAATTGCTCACGCATACTTCCGGGCTGCCGGATATCCGCGACTATCACTGGGATCAACCGGAATACGATGACGAATCGCTGGAGCGCTATGTGCGCAATTTGCAAGATGTGGAGCTCTTGTTCGACCCGGGGAAGCGCTGGTCGTACAGCAATATGGCGTTCGAGATACTGGGCGATGTGATCGCAAAGGTATCCGGTCAAAATTTCGAGGCGTATATCGAGAATAATATTTTAATACCGTTGGAAATGCAATCGAGCACCTTTCTCAAAACGGAAGCCGCTGAGGAGCTATGCACCTGTCCCCACGTGTTTAAACTAATCCCGTCTACATCCGGAACCTATCCATATCATCGCGCGCATGCACCGAGCTCAAACCTGTATTCAAATGTAATAGATCTGGCAAAATGGGCGATTGCTAATCTGAATCGCGGCGTATATCGAGAGCAAACCCTACTACTCGCATCGACCTATAACAGTCTCTGGGAAAATCAAACAGACATCGGGAACAACGAAGGAATCGGTTATAGTTGGTTTCTGGGAAAGCACCGTGGTCGGCAAACTGTCTGGCATGGTGGACGTGACACCGGATTCTGTTCGCAATTCGTGATGCTCCCGGAAGATTCATCAGCGGTAATTTTGCTGTGTAATTATGATTGTGCTCCATTGGACGCAATCAAAGATGCGCTGCTCGATCTCATGGCGGGGTATGAGCCCGTTTCGCCCAAAACGCCGATGATCATCCCTCTGGGAAAATGCCTGCTGGAAAATGATATCCAGGCGACAATCGCGCTCTACAAGGAGTTGCGATCGAATCGGCTTTATCAGTACAATTTCCAGGAAGAACAATTGAATTTTTTAGGGTATCAGCTTCTTGGCATGAACAGAACTTCTGATGCAGTGGAAATTTTCAAATTGAATGCCGAAACGTATCCCGATGCATTCAATACGTACGATAGCCTGGGTGAAGCCTACATGGTTTTGGGAAATAATAAATCCGCGATCAAAAATTATGAAAAATCATTGAAATTGAATCCTCAAAATCTGAATGCGATTGAGAAATTGAAAGCGCTCCGGAAATAATTGTGAGGGGGTGCGGCTACAGCATTTTAAAAACCACTAATTGCACCAATAAGCACGAATCTGGACAAATTAAGTCCAATAAAATCAATTAGTGAAAATTAGTGAAATTCGTGGGTTGACTCTTTTTCGAGTGGACTCATTCATAAAATGTATAAGTCCTTATGGTAGGCTTTATAGAAGCAGAACTATCCAAATCTTGGACTTACAGGATTGCCATAATCATAAGTCAAAGATTGGTAGTCATCCCTTTTGCCTTTTCAGTAAAACAGGTTATTGTTTTTTATATTTTAAAAGTCGCATAAAAAGAGCTACACCCATTTTGAGGCATGCGTTGAAGCCAGTTGCCAAGCCATCCCCGCAGCTATTCGGCGAAGCAAAATCCTGATCCCTCTTGAATATCAATCCTCACCAATCCGCTCCCATAAAGTAGCGCCCGCTTGCACGTAGATCTCCTTTGAACTTTGATTCCTCCTGTGACGTACAAGACATATTTTCCGAAATCCGCGAATTTAATTGATTACTAGAATAGCCGTTCTACATCATTCGCTCTGGCAGCGATTGAGCCTTCATTCCGGAGTTATCATGATTGATTTGAGAAATCGAGCTTGGCTGGCTTGGCTGCAAAAAGTTGATCCGTTTTCCGCCGGATACCTCGGCTGCGAATCACCGCACCACACGATACGCCTGGGCACTGGCTTGCGGGAATTCTGGGCAGCGATGGAACCGATTATTGAACAGGGAGACCGCATTGTTGGCAGGATGGGAGTTTTTGGCATCGGCGGATTTCGCTATGGCTCTGGTATTTTCTGCGACGCCGATTTGGCTGAGCAATTGAAACAGCAACATCCTCAATGGACAGCGCACCTCGATGCATTGGTCACTTTCTGGAAATCTCTGGAGCCCGGCAGTCGGTTGCATTACCCTGCGGATCGCCAATGCGAAGATGAATCTTTGATGAGCGGAT
Organism: Candidatus Zhuqueibacterota bacterium; assembly: GCA_016927835.1. Lineage (GTDB taxonomy): Bacteria > Zhuqueibacterota > Zhuqueibacteria > Thermofontimicrobiales > Sulfurfontimicrobiaceae > Sulfurfontimicrobium. The sequence continues at coordinate 26,178 of JAFGMA010000235.1, forward strand.
TGAATGTTTACTGGGCTGGCTGGGGCGGGCATACCGTCCTCGGTTTCGATCAGGTGCTGGCAGAAGGATTGGAAGGTATCCGCGATTCGATTCACGCCGCGCAAAAAAACGAAATGAATCAGGAAAAGCACGCGTTCCGCGACGCGTTGCTGCGTGTGTGCGACGGCATCGAAAGGTTTGCGCTGAATTATGCCCGAGCCGCAAGGGCATTGGCAGCCGCGGAAACGCACGAAATCCGGAAAGCGGAATTACTGGCGATTGCCGGGCGCTGCCGACAAGTTCCCGGCAGGGGTGCGCGCAATTTTACCGAGGCGCTGCAATCATTCTGGTTCATCCATCTGCTGGATGGCACTGATTCGCCCGGCAGATTTGATCAATTCATGTATCCTTTTTACCAAAAAGATGTGGCTGAAAACCGGCTCACTCAAACTGAATGCCAGGACTGGATCGATCACCTGTGGAAGCGGTTCAATGACACGCGTTCGTGGAATGTATGCGTCGGCGGCGTTAAATCTGATGGCGAGGATGGTACTAATCCGCTGACATTTATGGCGCTGGAAGCCACCCGCCGCTACCGGAAAGTGGCACCGAATCTCTCGCTGCGCTTCCACAGCGGTGCGGAAACCGCGCAGAATCAACAGCTCTGGAATAAAGCGCTGGAAGTCATCGAAACCGGCGTAGGCATGCCCGCGCTTTACAACGATGAGGTGATCGTTCCGGCGCTAATGCGCTATGATATCCCTGAGACCGATGTTCGCGATTACGCCATGAACGGCTGCAGTCAGGTCGATATTCAGGGACGCTCACACATGGGACTGGAAGATGGAGAATTGAATTTGCTGAAATGCCTTGAACTGGCACTGCATGATGGCTTTGATCCGCACACCCAATATCAGTTGGGATCCCAAACCGGCGATCCGCGCGAATTCCAGAATTTTGACGCGCTGTGGCAGGCGTATACGCAACAGGTGGAATTTTTCACTGCGCGCATGCTTAACGCCGCAAACCTGGTTCAACAGGCGCATGCGGAAACTTCCCCGAATCTATTCCGATCGCTATTCGTCAAGGACTGTATCGCAGAAGGGGTTGATTTCAAAGCCGGGGGTGCACGCTATAATCACGGTCAAATCCTGACGCAGGGCATCGCCAATACCGCCGATGCGCTGGCAGTGATTCAAAAACTGATATTCGAAGACCGGCGCATCACAATGGATGAATTGCTGCTGGCGATGAGGAATAATTTCCCGAATGAATCATTCCGGCAGATGCTGATCAAGGCGGTTCCCAAGTACGGCAACGATGACCCGGTTGTCGATCAATTGGCGGCGCGCATCATCGATCACTTCTTCAGGCATTTGAATCGCTATCGAACCTGGCGCGGCGGAATCTACGGCGGCGGCTCCATCGTTTTCGTCAGAGCGCCTATTTTCGGCGCAAAAGTCGGCGCCACACCCGATGGGCGCAAAGCCGGAACACCACTGGCTGATTCTGTGGGACCATCGCAGGGTTTCGATACCAACGGTCCAACTGCCATGTTCAATTCGGTAGCGCGCATACCCCAGGTTCTGGCGCAGAGCACGTATGTATTGAATGTTAAATTCACTCCGCAGGTTCTCCATAAAAACCGGGAAAAAATTATTTCATTACTCAAAACCTATTTCCGGAACGGCGGGCAGCAAATTCAGGTGAATGTGATCGATAAATCCACATTGATTCAGGCGAAGGAAAATCCGCAGCAGTATGAAAACCTGGTAGTCCGCGTCGGTGGTTACAGCGATTATTTCGTGCGGCTTTCGCCGGAATTGCAGGAAGACATCATCGCGCGAACGGAGCAGGTGCTGTAGGATTCGTCTGAAAATTGCTTCCTGCAAAGGCATTCAGACAAGACAAATAGCACTTCATGAAATTATGAGGTGCTGCGCGAAGCATCAACCGGCTTTTGTATCGCTCCAGGCTTGCAGACCTGCCGGCATACATCGCAGCCGATGCAGAGCAGGCGGTTGATGCGCGTTTTCCCTGACTCCGCTTTTTCGACGGCAGGACAGCCCACCCGGAAACACATCCGGCACTCGATGCATTTTTCTTCATCCACCCAATATGGCTCACTGAACCGCTTTCGGGCGCGAATGATGCAGGGTGCATCGGCAATGATGACCGAAGGCTCCGCCGCCGCCATTTCCTGCTTCAGCACTCGAATGACGTCATCCAGACTATATGGATCCACCCGCACGACGCGCTTCACACCAATCGCCTGGCACACCGCCTCAAGATCGAGCTTGTGCGTTTGCTCGCGGGAGAGGGTCATGCCGCTCCCCGGATGTTCCTGATGACCGGTCATGGCAGTGATATGGTTATCCAGAATGCACAGTTTGGTATGCGCTTTATTATAAATAACATCAATCAGACCGGTGATTCCCGAATGAATGAATGTCGAATCGCCGATGACACCGATGAGCTTGCCCTTCATTTGCTCCGGATTCGCTTTTTCAAGTCCCTCCGCGATGCCCACGCTGGCGCCCATGTCCAGACAGGTATCCATGCATGACAATGGCGGCAAGGCAGCCAGCGTATAGCAACCGATATCTCCGGTGACCGTCAGCCGCAATTTTTTCATCGCATAAAACACCCCGCGATGCGAGCACCCCGGACAGAGTACGGGCGGTCGAACCGGGATCGGATTCGATTTTAGCGCAGCGGTTTTTCCTCTTTGACGGTCAAACGCTTCGGCAATAATATCCTGGCTCAATTCATACAGCAGGGGCAATTTTTCTTTGCCGGTAACCGCGATTCCCATCGCCCTAATTTGTTCTTCCAGGAACGGATCAAGTTCTTCAATCACATAAATTTTGCTGACAGCCCGGGCAAATTCCCGGATCAGTCGCTTCGGCATGGGATGAGTCATCCCGATTTTTAAAAACGATGCATCGGGAAAAGCTTCACGCGCATACTGATAGGCAATCCCGCTGGTAATGATTCCCAACTCTTTCGAAGCCCATTCAACCCGGTTGAATTCGGCGGAATTCGCGGATTCAGCCAGCCGTTGCATTCGGTCTTCCACGAAGACATGCCGCTGTCGGGCGTTTGATGGCAACAACACGTTTTTGGGAAAATTGCTTTCATACTTGCGGATTGGGGATTCAAGCCGCTCGCTCAGGGTAACCACGCTTTTGGAATGGTTGATGCGCGTTGTTGTGCGTATTAGAACCGGTGTATCGAATTCCTCGCTGACCTGAAATGCCAGTCTCACGAATTCTTTGGCTTCCTGGCTATCGGCTGGTTCGAACATCGGGACTTTTGCAGCGCGGGCATACCAGCGATTATCCTGTTCATTTTGTGAAGAGTGCATCGCCGGATCGTCAGCGGAAACAACCACCAATCCGCCATTCACCCCCATATATGAAGCGCTGAAAAAAGGATCAGCCGCAACATTCAATCCCACATGCTTCATCGCTGCCAGGGAGCGCGCCCCGCCAAGAGCAGCACCAATGGCAACCTCCAGGGCAACTTTTTCATTTGGCGCCCATTGCGCTCTGATTTGCTCATATTGCGTGATATTTTCCAAAATTTCCGTGCTGGGCGTGCCGGGATAAGCCGCCGCAAATGATGCCCCGGATTCGTAAGCGCCCCGCGCGATTGCTTCATTACCTGATAATAATGCTTTCATGATACTCCCCGATACAATGATTCCGCTCAATTCTAAATTGGCTATTAATAAACTTCCAGATTCTTCTGTAACCAGCGCTGATGCTTCAGAGTGAACGCCCCTTATCGATTTCACGACTCGCATCGCATAAAGACGATGCACTCCGAAATGTTTAAATTATACCCATTCGAAGTACAAAACCGATCACCTGCATTGGCTACAGGTTCAACACCACCATTCGAATATTCGTCATCTCTTCGATGGCATACTTCAAGCCTTCCCTGCCGATACCGCTTTCCTTATTTCCGCCATAGGGCATGTGATCAACGCGATACGTTGGCACGTCGTTGATGATGATCCCGCCGACATCTATTTTTTTCACGGCTGCAAACGCCCGGTTGAGATCGTTGGTATAAATCCCGGCTTGCAGCCCATATTTCGAATCATCGACCCAATTCAAGACCTCTTCGAAATTTTCGTAAGGAATAATCGAAACCACCGGTCCGAAAATTTCATCACGCATAACTTTCATCTCCGCTTTGACGCGGGTGAGAACCGTTGGCTGGAATAACGTGCCCGAACGCGTTCCCCCCGTAAGCACTTCCGCGCCCGCCGCAACCGCCTCCTTGATCCAATCTTCCACGCGTTCAGCCTCATGCTCATTGATCAGCGGTCCCACATCGCAATTTTTTTGAACCGCATCGCCCACGACTTGCTGTTGCGTGGCGGCGAGAAATTGAGTCAAAAATGCTTCGAATTTGCGTTGGTGCACGTAAATTCGCTGCACGGAAATACAAACCTGCCCGGAATTGGCAAACGCACCCACAATGCAGCGGGGGACAGCTTTTTCAATATTCGCGTCCTCGCAGATGATGACTGCGGAATTCGAGCCTAATTCCATAGTATATTTTTTCAGCCCGCCGCGACTGATGATGTATTTGCCCACCGGCGGACTGCCCGTGAATGAGATCATCGCCACGCGCGGATCCGTGACCAACCAGTCGCCCACAGTGGCGCCGCCACCCATGATGATGTTCAGTGCGCCGGCAGGTAACCCGGCTTGCATGAGCAATTCGCCCAGGCGCAGCGCTGTCAGCGGCGTGGCGGTTGCCGGTTTCAAAACCACGCTATTTCCCGCCGCAAGTGCCGGAGCCACTTTATGGGCGACCAGATTCAGCGGAAAATTGAAAGGTGTGATGGCGCCGATAACGCCAATCGGGAACCGCAAATAGAATCCCATTCGATTTTCTGAGCCTGCTCCGGCATCCATGGGAACGGTTTCGCCATGGATTTGTTTGGCTTCTTCCGCGGCAAATTTGAAGGTTTGCACCGCCCGACCCACTTCCCCGATAGCGTATTTCCAGGCTTTGCCGGCTTCGCTGGCGATTAATTCGGCGAGTTCTTCGGCGTGCTTTTCAAGGAGTTGCGAAGTGGTTTCGAGGATTTTGCTCCGTTGGTGCGCCGGCAGGGATGACATCACCGGGAAGGCGCGCCGAGCACTTTCTATCGCAGCATTGACATCGCTTTGGGTCGCTTTTGGAACGGTTCCCAGCAGGTCATTATTCAACGGATTCACGACATCGATAGTCGAGGTGTCGGAAAGCCATTCACCATTGATTAGCATTTTATATTCGTTACTCATCCTCGCCTCCTGAGTTTATTTGCATTCTAACTGGTTTGACGGGTTGAATGAATATTTCGGCTATCATGTTTTTTATTTTGAAAAGCTGAAAAGCAGGATAATTGCACGCTTTTATTTCATACTCAACTCTATCCGATATTCGCCGGACGCCAACCGTTCGGTACAACGGAGCCATCCGCCGGATTTTTCGAAAGCGACGTTGTTCCGGTTGATCGTCACGATGGCGCGCTTCCCCGGATCGGGCAGGTGCACATCTGCCTGCATTCCGCCTGGTATTTTTAAATTCATAAATAGCTTTTTTTCTGTCCGCTGAATTTTCATCTCGATTTCACCCTGCAACGTTGGGAGCAGAATTTCAGCCTGCTGCAAGTCCGCAGGGAAACGGGGCGCAATTCGTACACGATCCCAGCCCGGATTCAGCGGGGAAATTCCCATAATCTGTTCTGAAATGATTGAAATCGGACACGTCGCCCAGGGATGACAAAAACTGGTGTTCCATTTCAAGTCCGGATCCCAGGCTTCGAGGGTAGTGGTGGCACCTTTGCGGATCATATTCAACCAGGAATGCAAGCCGTCCGAGCACAGCAGGCGATAAGCAGCCTCCCACTCACCGGCTTGAAAAAGCGCTTTCAAAACGAAATTGGCAAAATAAACGCCGCAAGCCAGCCCTTTCGAACTGACAAAGTTCAGAATCCCGGTTCGCTGCGAATCGTCCACCATATCGAAGAGCAGCGGCAACACATTCGCATGCAACGAATGATGCGAACTGGTATCGGCATCCTTGAAAAGCCCCGCGGATTCATCGAAAAGGATTTTTAAAAATGCAATCCGCAGCATGTCCGCCTGCATTTCGAATTTCCGGGCATTGTCAATTTGATTCAATTCAACTGCAATCGCGGCGCTCTTTTTGAGTGCATTGTAATAAAACGCATTCAGAGCCGTGTTGACACCGTTTTCCGCGGCTTTCATATCATACTCATCACGTAAATTGGGCGGCCAATCGACAACGACAAAACCTTCTACCCGCGATAGCAGCCCTTCATCAGTCCTCCATTTTTCGAAAGCAGTCATCATTTGACACACGGAAGTATACATTTCCTGCAAGAATAGGCGATCCCCTGAATGGCGATAAAATTCCAGGAGCAATTCGGGCAGGAGCAGCGAGTAATCCGGGATATCCTGCTTCAGCGCCGAAGGTGCGACCGCCAACATGATATCCTTATATTTCAAGGATTGCGCGTAGTGCCGCAGCGCCTTTTTCAATAGCGTCAATTCGCCAGTGTGCCAGATATGCGATAATCCGGCTACGTAAACATCGCCCAAGTATTGTCCTTTTTCACGCGTGGGGCAATCGAGGTAGCCTTCCTGGGTTCCCATTTCGACAGTGTACCGGCATAACTCCCAGATGGCATTCAAATTCGGATCGGAACTTCGGAATCGGCTACTGACATCGGGCACGGGAAAATGGCGCACATACACGCGAACATCATTCACCTCTGTTTCAACGCCGTTTGGCAGCAAAATTTCAACATAGCGAAACGCTTTATAATCATAAAATTCAAACTCGAAACTCGCGGTGTCGAGCGTAATAAACTCCTGGTAAATTGTTGAAGCGCGCATATCGTAACGCACACGTCCATCTTCATTCAATTCCTCGCCGTGCCGGATTTCCAGTGTTTGCCAGGCATCTCCCCGAAAAGTAAACACCAGCGTGCCCACGACTTCAGCGCCAAAATCAAACCAGAGCACGCTATCACCGATGATCCGTTCGATATTCGGTTTGATTGCATAGCGCTGCAATGGCGGCGTGGGCTGGGGATGCAGGCGATGATCATTCAAAGGCGGGATAGCGACTTCCCGAGCAGCAAGCCAGTCGCTATCATCAAATTCAGGTCTTCGCCAATGCGCAAGAGCCTGGCGCGCATCCCAATCTTCGAGAAATTGCGTATCGTAAGCCGTAATTCGATCACCCGCGTAAGCCTTCGAAACAGCGCTGCGCCAGCCAGAATCGGTTGCAACGATTTGCAGGCTGCCATCTTCGAAATAGATGTGCAATTGAAGCAGAAATCCGAATTGCTTATCTCCACTCACCCAGACGCGGTTGTGAAGCCCCTGGTAATAGCAATCTGCCGCCAGGCAATGCTCAGAATCCTGTTTCAAATGCTCGGTGACATCGAATGTGTTATAGTAGTAATCGAACAGATAAGCCGGCGCCGGACCCTGCCCGATGTACTGGTCATTCAGATAGAGCTTGTAATAATCATCGGCGGTGACAAAGCAAATCGCTTTTCGTATGGAAGAAGGCACTGCTGTGAAGTGCTTGCGCAGGTAGAAGTGCAAATCAGCCAGCCCGTCGACAGCTTTCATTTTTCCGGATCCGGCGTGCAGCACCTGTTTTGTCTCCGGGAAAGACGCGATCTGAGGTTGAATCCAATACGCCTGCCATTCGGCTTTATCTTCATCGGGTCCGACAGCCAGAAATTGCGGCTCACTGTACTCCGATTCGGAATTTTCCTTGTTCCAGAATCGCACTTGCCAGTTGTAAATGCCGCATGCCGGCACGTTCGCTGCATCAATCACGCATCGCGCGGAACGGGATTCTATTTTACCTGTGTCGTAAATGTTTGTCGAAGGCGTTGTTTTTAAATCGAAGATGCGCACCTGATATGCATGTTGCTGCGTGCCATCCGGAATCCGCCAGTTGAAAGTCAGCGCTTGCCGGGGCATGCCCAATGCGGCTTTTCTGAAATTACAGCTCAGGTGTGAAGGCTTCATTAATGCGTCTCCGGTAAGTGTGGTTGATAGAAAGCACAGGACGAGGCAACTGATCGTGAATTGAATTGGTTTCATGGTCGATGCGTAGAAATCAGGTAATTTTACAGAAGATGATTTATGCCCACTAAGCACACAAAAAGACACGAACTCATTATAATCCCAAAATCGGCGATTGGCTGTTGGATTATGGCTTTTAGCGCTTAGCTCATCGAGACTTACGGGTATACATTATTTCACCTATTGGGTGATAAACCTGGATCATTCTAATTAATTAAAAATTAATTAGCTAAAAGCCAATCGTTGCACGCCGCTGCCAAATGCTAATCGCTCAATTCGGGAATAATAGTGAATCGTTGCCGTGGCAATAAAGAATAACTTGCACAAGCATTCCGTGTTTTTCGTGGGCTGAACAGCTAAGATAATATCTGCATTTCATAGATGACGCTTCTAACGATTTGCACCCACTTGCGCACCCGCGTGGGATCGCCCTGCACGGTTTCGACATCCTTGAGCGTGATATCGACGTGACAGCCGCGACAGGCTTCGAGATCGCGTTTCAAAATGCTGCGTATTCTTCGGGGATCGAAGTCGTATCCAACCATATCGCTGGGACTGGGGCGATAACTGAGCACATAATCGGTGCCGATCTGTTCCGCGCATTTGGCAACATCAGCGGTCGGTGCGATGGCTATCCTGCGGAGATTGGGGACTTTCCTGAGCAGCCCGATTTTGCGCGTCAAATCCTCACAGCAGCCGTAAGCGGTCAGGGCAAATTTTTCCATGATCGGAATCTGGTATTGCAGCATGAATTCATCGAACAAGTCAGGACCAACGAGGGTGGTTTCCTGGGAAGCGCAAAAATTCCACAATCTGTTCCTCGAAACAGGAGGGCTGTTTGGCGCCGGATCATCGAGCTCTTCGGAGTATGGCATCGCCTGGTTTTGATGATCGCAAAGTGCCCAGTCGCCGGCTTTTTCCGCTTGCTCCTGCACCTGCAAAATGCCATCGCGCATGAATCTGAGCAATTCGTGCAGCCATTGAGGACGATCCATCATATCCCACATCATCTGCTCGATGCCGCGCAAATGCCCCAGCCGCGTGGAAATATCCGCATTCCATACCCGGAAGATAGGCGCGCGATCGATATTGATCGTGATCAGATCGCCAATCGCATCTGCCAGTCGGGCAGTTTTTTCCGCAGTCGCTTTTTCATCAATTTCGTGCCGGGGTTTCACCAATCGCTCGATATCTTCCGGCGATTTGATCGGCGGATCGATTTGTTTCGCACCGCGCGGATCATCGCCGCCAATCCAGCCCATTTTGACACCCCAGATGCCTTCGGGGTGAGTCGCGCAAGCTGCATCAACGGTTAACCACGGTTCGAAAATAAAATCATCTTCAAATGTGCTGCGGAAGAGCATATTGCGGAAAAAATCTTCGTAATGCCGATAAAACGCATCTTCGCAAAGGCACCTGGATTCGGGCATTTCCTGCCAGGCGAATGCGCGCACATAAATCAGGATCGGCGCGGGTTTTAGGCTGTTTTGCGCACGCCAATGATTGCGTCGCTGAATTTGTACCTCAGCATTGCAGATTTCCAGGTATTTTTTTGCCAGGTCCCGGAGGATATTTCGATCAGCTTTTTTCATGAGTCGACAGGTTCGGTGATTGCATCGGGCAGCATCGATTTCTCTCGCACACCGTGCGCGGGATTTTTAAAATCTTTGTAACTACTCAGGTTCTGGGTTCAGAGGTTCCCGGTTCAGGGTTGGCAACGTTCAATCCTGAACCTTGAACGCAGAACCTATGAACCTGAAAAGTTTCAAATATTGCTGAAAATGATAGCGATTTTTTAAGCCAAATGCAAGCGATTTATAAAACAGGGCAGTGAATGGGACGTCGAGCTTTCAATCAGAATTTTCCCGGACAAACTGCGTGGCGTCTGAAGTCAAGACTCGATTTTGTGCCAGAAACGATTCACGCGGAGAGACTATTCGCGTCGACGTTCCCCGAAGCCTTCAAGCCCGAGCATCTCCATCTTTGATCCCGGTCATTTTCACACCGATCAAATTTGCAGAAACCTGGCACCCTGCCAACGGAGAATCCTTGATCAATTCTCGCAATTCAGTTGGTGTGTAGGCTGCATCGATGGAGGTGATGAGTCCGGGTCTGATTGACTTTGGTCGGGTATTGATCCACAAAAACCATCTGAGCAAAGGACTCATATCCCGCCGTAAATCCGAAATGAAGATTTTCCCGCCCGACTTCAACACCCGCCACATTTCCGAGAATGTGTCCATCGGCTTCTCCCATTCATGCAAGGAGCCATTGGTAAACACCGCATCGAATTCGTTTTCGCCGAATGGCATGGTTTGTCCGCTGCTTTGTATATAGTTAACCCTGTGGGACATCTGATAGTCCGCCGCGTTGCGCTTTGCAATTTTTAGCATATCGGCGCTGATATCAAGCCCGGTCAAGGTTGTATTTTGGGTGTGCTTCAACCATTCAAGTCCCAGGTATCCCGGACCCGGTCCAACCTCAAGTGCCCGCCCGGATGTGATGCCGCTTTTAATGATGTCGCCGGTTTCGATCCAGCCCTTATCTCGCAATCTTCGCTGCATTTGATCGTAGGTTGTGACATTGAATTCCCCGTGAATGCCTTCATTGGTTTCAACAACGCGCGGTTTTGTCATTCGTTTCACCCTCCGTTTTAGAACGCCTGAATCACAATTCTTTCTCTCAACACTTTTGCGCGCAAAGCGCAGGTGCACGATTTAAAACTTGAATCGAGCATAGTCATGCCCCGAAAATCCAATATCGGCGCAATACGAAAATCCTGTTTGAAAATTTTAATCTATGAATTTCAGCGTTCGAAGGCAAGCATTTTTTATAAAAAGAATAAGATTTTTTTCGATCGCCAGGCTTGCCTGCAAATTTATTTTTGATTGCCGGAGAGTCAATGGAATATCCTTTAGCAGTGGATTTTCGCTTCCACGTATCTTTTGCTTGATTTATAGTTATTTTTTTAGTAATTTTTCACGTTTAATTCCGGTTCGAGTTATCTTCTAAAACACCTTTAAATGAGATCGATCATGCCTCACATAGGATTAACCGGCACGAATGCTTCCGGGAAAACGAGTGTTGTCAAGTATTTAAGGTCGAAGGGATTTAAATGCTTTTCCCTGTCTGATATCATCCGCGAGGAACTTGTCCGGCGGAATCTCCAGGAAAATCGTGAGAATTTATTTCGCATCGGAAACGATTTGCGGGAGCAATCGGGACCGGCGGTGTTGGCTCAAAAAACCATTGAAAAATTGACTGATCAGTATTCGGTCATCGATAGCATTCGGAACGTATTTGAAATTTCTGCCCTCAAGACTGTTCCCGATTTTTATTTGGTTGCAGTCGATGCGCCGGTGGAAATCCGGTTTGCGCGGGCACAAAAACGCGGTCGCAACGAAAATGCGCCGACGCTGCAAGACTTCATCAACCTGGAAAACGCTGAAAAAAGCGCCGATAAAACCCGGCAAAACCTGGATCAATGCATGGATCTGGCGGATTACCAGCTCTTCAATGATGGCAACTACGAGCAGTTGCTGGCAAAAATAGATGCCATCCTGGCGGATATCGACGCCAAAATCAAGGATTGAATTACTCCGACTTGAGCTGCAATTCCATTGAAGCATGCAACGAAACACGCAAACCTTCGTAATGATAGGTTAAGCACGGTCGTTTTGAAGAGTTTTAGATGGAGGATAAATTCAGCCATGAATAGAAAATTCATTATATTGTCATTATTAATGCTGCTGGTTTTGATATCAGGCTGTTTTGAATATGAGGATGTGATAACCATCGAAAAAGATTATTCCGGTACGCTGTCGGTGCATTATCGGAGCTTGAAAGACTCAAACATGAACTGGAACGGGATGAAATTTCCAAAGGAAAAAGAATCCATTTTGGAGGAAGTGAAAAAAAATTACACGTCCGAACATGTCAAGTTAATCCGGTTCCGGGTGAAAGAGCGCGACAAGTATCAGCATGTGTATTTCGATGTTAAATTTGATCGATTAACCGATCTCAACGAAATCAGGCAATTTGCAGACAGCCATATTTCGCTGGCTAAACTGAATTCGAATGTTATCCATTTTAAGCGAGTCATCGAATTTGATGAGGATGAAAAGGATGAAGATGATGAATCCGAATTAAGTCGGCTCGTTATAAGCCTGCTCGAAGAATCGATTTTCGATAAAATAAAATTCAGATTTGAGGTTAACTTTCCCGAAGAAATGCATCATACAAACGCAAATTGGGAACAGGATAGCCGGCATGGTGTCTGGAAATATACACTTTCGGATTTTATCGGGGACAAGAAAATCGTCATGACGGCGCAATCGAAGTAATTTTCTCCTGTTTCATTTTTATCTGTCAATTCGCCATACCCAAAACAGCTTGAATGTAAATAAACTCACGAGGTATTCAATGAAACATCTCTTCGCCTGTTTCCTCGTTTCATACACGATTTGCCACCTGGCATTTGCAGGTACCGGACGGATATACGGCAAAGTAACCACCACGGATGATGAGGTTTTCGAGGGCTGGATCCGCTGGGATAAGCAGGAAGCGTTCTGGGATGATTACCTTGACGGCATCCGCAAAGGATATATTAAAAATGACCTGGATAAAAAAATTCTTTTGAAGGTGTACGGACCGTTCTGGGTTTACCGACGACAAAGTGAATTCAGACAAGATCCTCAAACCGGGATACAATTCGGGCATATTGAATTGCTGGAGAAAACATCCGGCAGTTCAGCAACCGTCACCTTGAAAGACGGACGCAAGTTGAAGCTGGGTCCCCACGGGCGGGACATTGGCTCCAGCAACAGCGGCATCGAAATCGATGATTTGAATTTCGGCAAAATTGTCATCAAATGGCGCGAATTCAAACAGGTTGAATTCAAGGAAGAGACATCGCAATACGTTGAGGTAAAATCCCAAAACGATGAATACCGCCTATACGGACGCGTCGAAACCTGGGAGGGCGATGTATTCGAAGGGTATGTTATCTGGGACTGGGATGAGTCGCTCTCAACGCATATCCTCGATGGAAAAAGCCGGCGCCGCGAAATGGAAATACCATTCACCAACATCAAATGGATTGAACGCGATTCCCGATCTTCGGTCGTTGTGGAGTTAACGAATGACACCAGGCTCAGCCTGAGCGGGAGCAATGATGTGGGGCAGGGCAACCGTGGTATGGCGATCAAGGATCCGGTTTACGGTGAGGTAGAAATCTCGTGGAAAGATTTCGGCTCAGTTAAATTCGAAAAGAATGTGACAAAATTCATCAGGAACTACGATGATTTTGATGGCGGACGCCCGCTTTATGGCGAGGTGTATACGAAATATAACGACCGCTACCGGGGTTATATCTGTTGGGATAATGACGAATGCTTCACCACCGATGTCCTCGATGGCAAATATGAAGAATATGATATCAATATCGAATTTTCAAAGATCTACTCAATCCAGTACCGTTCGAGACGTTCATGTATCGTGGAAACGGTGGATGGAAAAAAAATGCATCTCTCAGGTTCGAATGATGTGAATGATGCAAATGCCGGGATTTTTATCATGCAGGAAGATGGCAGCGAAACAAAAGTGCGCTGGACCGATTTCGAGAAAGTGATTTTTAAATGATGCCTGAACGAAAATTCGCATCTTCATGCTAAGCGGAATCGAATCACAACGTAAAAACAATGAGTTATGATCCTTCGACTCAGCATGAAAAAAAGCGGACTTTTTATTCAGACTTCCGGCGCTGATTTCATCAGGCTTTTAACCTATTTGGAGGGAGAATCAAATCATGAAAATCAGATCAATACTTCTCTCACTATTGCTGATTTCATCTGTGAGCGTCAATTGCGTCAAGGCTGGCAGAATAGAGGAAACCGTTAAAAAGACATTCGATGCTAATTCGGATGTTGAAATTGTGCTGAGAAATAAAAACGGTTCTGTGGTAGTATCGAGTTGGGATAAGCCGCAAGTTCTGGTGATCGCCGAGAAAGTTGTGAAGGCGCACCATGAGGAGAAAGCCCAAAAAATCATGGAGCAGGTGGAGATTATCTTCAACGCCAGCCCTGAGCGAATCGAAATCGAATCGGACTATCCGCCTTCAAATCGCAGCCATAACAGTTTTTGGGGATTGTTTTTTGATGAAGCGAATGCTCAAATATCGATTTCCTATCAGCTCACCGTCCCCAAAGATGCCAACCTCGAGTTGAAAACAACCAACGGGTCAATCACAATCGAAAATACGTCGGGAAACATCAATGCGAGATCGACCAATGGCAGCGTGAAGCTCCTGGATGTTCACGGGATGATTCGCGCAAGAACCACCAATGGCAGAATCCAGGCTGAGGTGCTCGAATTCACGCGCGAGGATGAGATTTATTTCAAAACCACCAATGGCAGCATCAAGCTCGATTTGCCGACCAATATTCAGGCGGATGTGCGTGCCAATACCACTAATGGCAGCATCAGCACGGATTTTCCCCTGGAAGTCAGCGGCAAATTCAACCGGAAAAATCTGCGCGGGACGATCAATGGCGGCGGTGGGCGCATCGATTTGACAACCACCAACGGTAGTATTAAAATTAATGAAAATTAACGGTGTCCGAAGAGCATGGAGGAATCGCTTAGAAAAGGTGCTGAGACAGAACTGACCATTGAAAAGCTGGCGTTTGGTGGGCATGGTATCTCTAAAATGGATAATTTTACTATTTTCGTCGATCGTGCCATTCCCGGTCAGGTTGTCCGTGCCAAAATTTACCAGAAAAAACAAAATTATGCCAAAGCCAGGGTATTATCGCTAATCGCACAATCACCCGATGCCATCCAACCCGAATGCCCGCATTTCGACATTTCAAACTGCGGCGGATGTCTTTTCCAGAATTTGCCGTATTCGAAACAACTCGAATTTAAATCGGACCAGGTTGCCGAAACGCTGGCGCATATCGGCGGATTGAAGCTGAATACAATTGCGCTTCCCATTCCCTCCGAGGATATCTTCTTCTATCGCAATAAGATGGAATTCTCATTCGACGAGAGATGGTACGCCGATCTCAGCCAGAAACCAGCCGAACCAGAACGCGATTTCGCATTAGGATTACATATTTCAAAATTTTATAACAAGGTTTTCGATGTCACCGATTGCAAATTGTTCTCGCCTGAGAGCAACCATATCCTGAATACGATCAGACGGTTCAGCCAGGAAAGCGGATTGAATTCATACAACTCCAGGCTGAATTCCGGATTCTGGCGTTTCGTCACCATGCGCCAGGCGAAAAATACCAATGGGTTGATGGTTTCAATCATCACCGCGGACGCCAGGCAACAATCGGATATGATTGAGCCGCTTGCCAAGCAGCTTCAAAAAAATCATCCGGATATCACCACAATGATCCACGGCATTAACCGTCGAAGTGCACAAATCGCGACCAGCGATCAACAACACATTTTATCAGGTTCGGGGTACATAGTCGAAGTTTTGGGCAATTACCGGTTCCGAATTTCGCCGAATTCATTTTTTCAGACCAATACGCGGCAGGCAGAAAAACTGTACCAGCGCATTGTCGAGCTCGCTGAATTCGAGCCAAATGATATTGTATACGATCTTTATACCGGAACCGGAACGATCGCGATCTTTATTTCAAATCATGTACGAAAAGTTGTGGGCTTCGAACTGGTTGAGGAAGCTATTGTGGATGCCCGGATGAATTGTGAATTAAATGCGGTTGAAAATTGTGAGTTTAAAGCCGGCGATATCAGGCATGAATTGAAAAAGGCAATTGCCGATACAGCGAAATCCGAGATGCCGTCGGTGGTGATCGCGGATCCCCCTCGAATCGGCATGCATCCGGCGGTTGTCCGCGAAGTGCTCAGGCTGGCGCCGAAACGAATCATTTATGTTTCATGCAATCCGGCGACACTTGCCAGAGATTTGCAGGCTTTCACCGAGCAGGATTACATCCTCGATTTTGTGCAACCCATCGACATGTTCCCCCATACGGCGCATATTGAAGTAATCAGCCGCTTGATCCGAAAAATATAGCATTTCTGTAATTGAAACGGATTTGCAGTGATCGCGAGCCGCCGATCATCTGCAAATCCGCTGCTCTTGGCGATCCTGATTGCTCCGGCTCTCAAAGCACGAAATCAAAGGCGGGCGCTATCCCATAAAAAATCTGAGCAAAAAGCCGGCTGCAACTGCGGAGCCAATAACACCCGCAACATTGGGAGCCATTGCATACTGCAGCAGGTTATTATTCGGATCTTCGTGCACACCCATATCCTGAACGACCCTGGCGCTCATCGGCACCGCAGAAACGCCAGCCATGCCAATCAGCGGATTAATTTTCTTTTTTGCAAAAATATTATGAATATGCACGCCGATAATTCCGCTGGCGGATCCAATAGCAAAGGCAACGACGCCCAACACCAGAATGCCGATGGTTTTGAATTGGAAAAATTTATCGGCTTCCATCGTTCCGCCGATTGCCAATCCCAGGATAATCGTTGACGCGTTCAAAATGGTATCCCGAGCTACTTCGACCATCCTGCGATCTACCACGACCAACTTTGTCTCCTTGATCAGATTGCCAAAGAGCAGCATACCGAGCAGCGGTGTGGCAGTTGGTACCAGAATGCAAGCGATTAAGACGCTGAAAATCGGAAATAAAAATTTCTTCAGCGGTGTTACATTACCTGGAACGCCGAATTGCCTGTCCATCTCCTTCATATTGATTTTTCGCTGGGTTGAGGAGGTAAAGAATAAGCCCACTGGTTTTTGGATCAATGGAACCAGCGCCATGTACGAATAAGCAGCGATTGAAATGGGTCCCAATAAATCGGGCGCGAGTTTTGTGGCGGTGAAGATCGACGTTGGACCATCCGCGCCGCCAATGATACCAGTTGCCGCGGCTTCCATGAGCGTGAAATCAATTCCCAGGTAATTCAGACCGAGTGCCCCGAGTATTGTCACAAAAATGCCAGCCTGTGCTGCGGCGCCGAAAAAAATCAATCGGGGATTCCTGATAAGCGGACCGAAATCCGTGTGGGCACCAATGCCGAAAAAAATCAGGCAGGGCAATACAACTGTTTTGATGCCGTGTTGATAAAAAAACGACAGAATGCATCCGTCATCCAATGAGCTTTGTTCGGCGCCCGGGATATTTGCCATGATCATCCCGAAGCCAATCGGCAGCAGCAGCAGCGGTTCAACGCGCTTCTTTGCCCCGAGAAAAATCAGGATAAGCCCGATGAATATCATGCAAAACATCAATACACTCTCCATTTTCAGCCTCCGTTAATGTATTGTTGTCAACACCTGATCTTCTTCCACTTCATGATTTTCTTTTACAACAATTTTTCCGACAATACCGTCAACGGGTGCGAGGATATTATTTTCTACTTTCATGGCTTCTATGACGAACATCGTGGCGCCTTTCGTTACCGGCTCGCCTTCGGCTGCAAGGATTTTTCGGACGACACCTTCTATCGCCAGCACCGGTTCACCATCGAGTTTCTCTGGCTTTGGCTCGGTTGTGTCATCAGGTTTTGCGATAGCGGGCAGGGGCGTGCCGGCTTCGAACACCGGAATCACCTCGGTCAATACCTGCTTTCCGTTCACGATCACCATTGCCTTTGCAGGATATACAGTTACCGCTGCACCCGGCTTTTCGGCTTTGGTGCTCGTTTTCGCCGCGCGTTTTTCTTCCAGGTCTGCCTCAAATTTTTGTGCAGCCACACCTGATTTATAATCCCGATATTGCTCGGGATGCATTGCCAGTTCGAAGAGTTCCTCATCATCCTGACCATGATCCCAGCCATTTTCCTGCATCTCTTTTTTGAATTCATCCAATTGATTGGGGTACAATTCCTGAGGAGTGCCCTCAAAAAACTCGTATCCTTGTTCATTCGCCAATTCGATGAGTTCTTTGCTTAGCGGTCCGGGCAATTTTCCGGATTTGCCGGTGATCATGCCCCAGGTTTTGGTATCGATGCGACTGAATCGCGGCTCCCCTTTGATGGCAAGTTCGACGTTGGAAAGCGCAGTGACCGCGACATATTGGCTGAATGGCGTAACCAGCGGCGGGTAACCCATATCGTGCCAGGTTTTTTGCACTTCCTCAAAAAGCATAATCATGATCTGATCCAGCGAAAAAGGATCTTTATTGTTATTTTGCGCCCATTTATTCACGCGTTTCACGGTATCTTCGATCCAGCCCATCAGGCTGCCCATCATTCCCCCGGGCAAACCAGGACCGATCAAAAGCGAATTCATATAGCGATTCATGGGATTGATATAGAATCCGAGCCAATCATCGATGAATTTTTGAGTGAGTTCCCGGGCTTTCATGTAGGCAGACATATTCACTTCGGGAACTTCGATATCAGGAACGCCGCGCAGAATTTCGATTGCCGAGAGCAAATCAACATGCCCTGTGCCCCATGAAAGCGGCTGCATCGCAACATCGACGCAATCGGCGCCAGCCAGGACGGCTTGCAGAATACTCGCCGGAGCCAGTCCGGGCCCGCTGTGACCGTGGTATTGCACAAGCGTTTTGGGGTGGCTCTTTTTGATGCCGCTTACAATCTGCCCGATCTGATACGGACGCCCGATACCTGCCATATCCTTGATGCAAATCTCATCGGCACCCATTTCCACCAGTACGTCAACGAGTTTGAGATAATAGTTCACCGTGTGCACCCTGGAATAAGTCAATGCGATACACGCCTGGGAAATCATCCCCGATTGCTTTGCATATTTGATGGAAAGCTCCAGATTGCGCGAATCGTTCAGTCCGCAAAAGCTGCGGGCGATGTCGACTCCCTGTGCCTGCTTCACTTTGAAAAATAATTCACGCACATCAGCGGGCACCGGGTACATTCGAATGCCGTTGAGCGCCCGTTCGAGCATGTGCGACTGGATTCCGCCTTCTTTCAATATTTTCAGGTACGATCGCAGGCTGTGGTTCGGATTATCACCATACAGCAGGGTAACCTGTTCGAATCCGCCCCCGTTGGTTTCAACCCGTTTCAAGCACCCCATATCGATGAATACCGGTGCAATTTCTTCGAGCTCGGTTTTTCTGGGCTGATACTTGCCGGAACTTTGCCACATATCACGATAGAGCAATGAAAATTCGATTCGTCTCATGATCCCTCCTGACTTTTTCTGATGTCAATGATTTTTCCCGGTACACCCTGACCTTTCGTAGCATGGTAAACAGCGATTTGAATTGCCTGTTGTTCCTCCTTGGTAAGCGCTGAGATCGCATCCTTTTGAGGTGCAGATTGGGTTGCCAGAATTTCACCCGGCTTCGCTTCGTTTGGCAGAAACCAATGGAGCACTTTTGTTCCCATAAAAATCGCGGCTAAAACGAGAAACACAATTGGAAGTCCATGAATCAATAGCTTCAATCCCTCGGTCATACGCGTACCTCCTTTCGAGTAGAAGTTTATTTTGCAGAAAATAGTAATTGATTCATTCAATTCCCAGTTGTCGGATGTTGAACAAATTGCTAATTTGGCAAAACCAGATTTCGATCGTCTGTGCCGGGGGAGGACACCGCGCGCCCTGGTAATCCTTTAATAAACAACTGGTGAACCAAACATCTGGTGATTCACATTTCTCAACAGTCAGTAGTTTTTGGCAGACTCAATGTTAATCTGAAAGACTGGTTTTTAAGCTTAATAGAATAAAACAGAAGAAAGAAAATGGCTGGACAAGATGCATTAATTTTATATTCGGATGCTGGTTGCCATTCGGTTTATTTCGAGCCATTTTGATAGCGCTAAGAAGGTGGGATAAAATAAAACCTGGACACATTTTGCTTAAATTAATTTTGAAAAAATAGCCACTTAAGAAATTCAAATGGGTAGCTTATTTTATCCCAGTTCCTGAAGCGACACGAATAACAAATTACTTGCTAAGAAAGGTCAAAATCTGAGGTAATACAATCTCGCGCCAATTTCGGCTTGCCTGGAATGATTTAACGCAACCGCATCAATAGCCGTCTCAGGTGCTGATTATCTTTGAATTTTTTAACACCGTTGATTAGAATCGCTTTCGCCTGATCTTTCTGCTCGAGCCCGAGGTATGCCTGTGCGAGTTCATAAAAAAGAAAAGGATCGACAACATTGTTTTTATAGTCTGGTTCCAGCAGCGCAAGCGCCTTATGAAAGCGCTTTTGTTTATTATAGCTGGCTGCCAATTTGGTTTTGCGGAATAAATTTCTCGGATCGGCGGCAACCGCATCTTCGAGATACGAAGACGATTCTTCGACCATACCGAGCTCGCTCAACAATTTCGCGTAATAGCTTCTCAAAAACTGGTTATCTTTTTGCGAAGGCAGGCTCAGCAGTCTTTTCACTTCCCGAAGTATGGCTTCCCTGGATTTTTCAGCTTCCATACACGCTACCCATTGTGTAAACGCATAATCGTTTTTCGGGTCAAGATTGATTCCCTGTTGATAGCTCTCTTTTGCCAGATCGTTCTCGCCACTCGCTTTATACAGATCACCCAGATTTTGATAAAACCTGGGTTCATTCGGATTTTTGAGCAGTGCTTCTTTCAAAAGATCGATTCCAATTGTCGGCTCCCCGGATTTCGCATAAGAATACGCCAGGCGCGTTATGAAATAGACATCATCCGGATTCAGGTGAAGGGCAGCTTCAAATAGATGGCATGCTTCCTTGTAATCCTGATTTTTATACGCCAATTCTGCTAAAATCCCAAGAGCGAACCAGTTTTTGGGATTGCTGCTGATTGCCTGCTGTGCGTAATTTTTTGCCTGCCGATACTGCTGCTGCAAGTAAGAGATATGAGCGATGTTCGAGAGATAAAAGTCATTTTTAGGTTCATTTTCCAGCAATTGCATAAAGCATGCAGCCGCTTTCGAGTAGTCTTTTTCCCGTTTCAGCTTGAAAGCTTCTTGCTTGAGATGTTCTATTGGGGTGGGATCAGTTTGTCTGGACTTCAAGGAAAATCCTTTCAATTCGTTATACGAATCACTGACGGGCGTATCTAAAATGAAAAGTTTTTTTGATAATCTATGCCAGGCTCTGAAATACCTGAGTACTGCTATTGCCCGGGACGATAGCATTCATCACACCTTCAGCAGCACCTTTAAAGCTTTACTATTTTGTGCAAATTCAAAAGCGGCTTCAATTTCATCGAATGGGAAAATTTCCGAGATGAGCTCTTTGGTTTTGATCAGATTCTTTGCAAGCAACCGCAATGCCGGACCAAATCGTCCGCAGCGCGATCCGATGACTGTGATTTCATTGATAACGAGTCCGGAAGCATCGAAAGAAAGCTCACCGTGATAGGTGCTTTTTAACACGAGCGTACCCCTAGGTTTGATCAACGCCAGGGCGCTGGCAAAGCCGGTCGCGTTGCCGGAGGCTTCGATGACCACGGGGAAGCGCCGATCAATGCCCGTTTCAACCAGGTGCGTCTGGATTCCGAAGCGTTCAGCGAGATCGAGCTTGCTGCGTGCTTTTCCGAAAACGTGAACATCGCATCCGACAAGCTGCATCACCTGGGCGATTAATAATCCCAACTTCCCGTCGCCAATCACGGCAACAGGTGTAGCAGGCACGATATGCGTTTGCTCCAAAATTTCCAGCGCAGCAGCGAGCGGCTCCGTGAAAACTGCTATTTCATCGGGAACGGTCTGCGGAACTTCGAACAGGTTGGATTCGGGCAACACCAGCTTTTCGGCGAAAGCGCCATTTCGGCGATAAATTCCCAGGGTGGAACGATTGGGACAATGGCGCGCCATCCCTTTCCGGCAGGCTTCACATTCACCGCAACCGGCATTTATTTCGCCCACGACGCGTTTGCCAACCCAGGATGCGGTTTCTGCTGCTTCCACGATTCCCACAAATTCATGCCCTGGAATGCCTTGAAATCCCATGTAGCCATTGACAATTTCAACATCTGTATTGCAAATCCCGATCATCGATACCCGGACGAGCGCCTCATTGTCATCGCGCACCGGCTCAGGGACAGCTTGGAGAGTGAGTTTTTTTTCGAAGACTGCAGCTTTCATGATGTGCGATTTTCAGAATTATCAAAAATGAATTGCCATTCGTTTGGTTTTTCAATAACCAGAAATGGTGCAGCGCGCTTTATGCCATATTTTCGCTGGGCTTCAAATTTTTAGGCGCAGCTTGATGAAGTTCTTTTTCCCGAACAGGATCGAGGAACAATTTTTCCTGCACCAGCGATTTTTGCAACACTTCAATTCTTTTCTGTGTCATTTCAATATGCTGCGACATCTCATCCGGTGCATATTCGATGAAATGCTGATAGCTGTAAATCGCCTTTTCGATATAGCCGAGGTTATCGAAGAGCAGCGCCTGATTGATCCAGGCTTCGAACGCGTCCGATTTCAGTTTGAGCGCTTTTTCATAGCTCTTGAGTGCTTCCCGCGTACGTCCCAGTTTGTAAAGGGAAATGCCGCGATTATTGTATGCTTCGCTATAATCCGGCTTCATTTTAATTGCTTTTTCATAGCTCAGAATCGCTTCTTCATTTCGGTTGAGCCGTGTCAGCGTATTGCCCCGGTTATACAGCGCCTGATAATGGGCGGGATTCAGCGAAACAACCCGTTCAAAACATTGAAATGCTTCGGCGGCATTTTCCGTCTTGTTCAGGCAGAGCCCTTTATTGTACCATGCTTCAAGATTCGTCGGGGATATGTTTAGCGCAGTTTCGTAGCATTTGATCGCATCCGGGTATTTATGTTGTTTCATGAGAAGATTTCCCATCAGAAACCATACTTCATCCGTATCCGGCTGGCAGCGTTGGGCGCTGTTCAAGCAATCGAGCGCCGCGTTGAGTTTTCTGCTCTTCTCCAGCGCAATGCTTTGATTTATCCAGGCTTCATAAAAATCGGGATTGAGCTTCAATGCTTTTTTGCTGCTTTCGAAAGCCCGCTCGAATTCACCCAGTTGAATGAGGACGCTGCTTCGATTCAGAAATACCACGCTTGTCGGGATATGATTCTCCGAAATCCGGTATTGCTTCAAGGCTTCCAGGTATTTGCATTCACCATACAGGGTGTTACCCCGCTTCCAGGCGTCCAGGGCATGGATTTTGATTTCTTCGCTATAGCCATTTCGCCGCTCGAGCTCTTCTGAAAATACGGATTCCCGCGAAACTATTTTGCACGTTTCTGAAATTTTCAGAATATGCTCGGAATTCATATCTTCATTCTTGCGGGATCGAGATGCTGGCAGAACACTTTCAGGGAAGCCGCGAAAGGAGATCAGGAAATCGAGAATCAGCAGAGAGAGGATGATGATCATGATAACCAGCGTCGTAATCCGGCTTTCAAAACCGCTCAATTCGAAGATAACCGCAATTGCAGCCACTGCGAATCCTGCCGTATTGATGGGAATGAGTGCCTGTATCTTTAATTTCAATCCGAAATAAATTAAAAATACAAAAAACAAAGCTACCAACGAATTAATTATCACAAACATCATAAGCTTGCCCTTTGCAGTAAAGGCAGCAATGGTGTAATTAGCTATCACATCCTGTGCCGGTACAAAGCATTTTATCTTGAAAAATATAAATATAAGAACTTTTTTCCCATTTGTCAAGAAATAATTAGTTTTTAATAGCGTGCGCAAGAATATGTTATTTCAGGTTGATATTCGCAGGATTATTTCGTATATTCCGTACGATCAAATTCCGAACCTGACTTTTCAATTATCGGCTATGCTTGAAATGGATACCTGGTTTCACTTTTTAAAGCTCAGGTATGCGCTTTCGGGAAGATGCTCGTTAAAACTGAAATTCAAATCGAAATCCCGAATACTCAATTCAATCTAGCTTTCATCTGCAAACAGGAGCAGGCGATGCAAAAATCGAATTATTCTGTACCCATTTTAGACACCGAAGAGGCACTCATTCGCAAAATGACGACACCTTCCGCCGCGGTCAAGCAGGCAATATCCGAGCTGGCAGGCGAAATAATGATTCTAGGTGCAGGGGGAAAAATGGGTCCCTCGTTAGCTGAATTGCTGATTAATGCCGACGCCAGGGTGATTGGCGTCGATCTATTTCCGGATGAACGCGTCGAAAACTATTTGGCGTCAAAAGCTGTACAAACGATCCGAACCGATCTGATGGAAGAAACAGCGCTGAATGAATTGCCCGAAACCGAGTACATCATCCTGATGGCGGGAACAAAATTCGGTTCGTTCGGCAATGAGCCGTTTACGTGGGCGATAAATGCCATGCTCCCCGGCAGGGTGATGCATCGTTTTCGAAGTTCAAAGATCATCTATGTATCATCGGGAAATGTCTACAAGTATACGCCTGTTGATTCAGGTGGCGCAACAGAGGAATATCCGGTCGATCCAATCGGTGAATATGCCCAATCGCGCCTGGGTGGAGAACGCCTGGTACAATTCTTCTCGGCGCGAAATGGTACGCCGGCGTGCATCGTGCGCCTGTTCTACGCATCAGAATTGCGATATGGCATCATTCACGATGTAGCGCAGAAAATTAAATCCGGGCAGCCCATCGATTTGTCGATGGGATATGTCAACCAAATCTGGCAGGGAGATGCAAATGCGGCTCTCGCCCGGTTATTCCCGCTTTGTGAAAGCCCGGCGAAAACTATCAATTTGACCGGTCTTGAAACGCTATCGGTGCGAGATATCGCACTTCGAATCGGCGAAATCATGGGGCGACAACCGACATTCATCGGGGAGGAACAGCCAACTGCATTGCTGGGAAATGCCGGTGAGATGGAACGAATATTGGGCGCGCCGCAAATCTCAATCGATGAACTCATCGAATGGGTTACCTGGTGGGTGGAACACGACAAGAGCAGCCTGGGAAAGCCGACTAAATACGAATCGCGCACGGGAAAATTTTAGCAAAACCCTTATCGCCGATAATTGACTCAGGTGCGGCTGTCGGGTGAAATGAATTGAAGATCGGGGATGCCGTTGCCTTTGGCATCGGTGATCCGGAAATAGTAGCCCCAATCGAGCGAGTGGTTACAAACCTTGATCAGAATGGTGTTTATGCCTTTATTCAAGGTTACATTTGCCACATTATCATCGAAAATCGCAGAACGGATATCATTATATTTCCACACTTCACGATCGTTCAGCCAAACCTTGATTGCCTCATTGGAACCCAGGCGGAACTGCACATCCTTTCTTTCCGGCGAAAAAACCTTGATCACGCCATAGGCAACCGACCAGTTTACATCGTTGTAGATGCTTCTTAAATTGATGAATCCGTCTCGCATGCCATCATCTGCATGTTGCCAGGCGAGTTCACGCCCCTCTTCAGCGTAAACCCGATGAATCTTGATCTGTTTCTCCGGCGGATATTTTCGATGGAATCCGCCTTTATTATCAAACGGTCCGATGAGCATCCAGGTTGATTCTCGAGGTATTCCCACCTGGCTCAATTGCTCATCTGCCTGGACTTGCTTGCCTTCCAGGTCATATAAATCAGCAATGAACAGGCGGTAAATCATCTCCAACGTTTTGATGTCATTATCCAGCGCAAACGCAAGCAATATGTTATAATTATTCAATGCCTCATCTGGTTGATCGTATAAATATTGATGCATCATAAAATAGTAGTACCAAAATCCGCTATAGCTGAAATCATGAATCGTTTTAAAGATTATCATGATTTCGGATGGCATCACTTCAGTCCACAACTGCTGCATTTTATCCATCTGGTTGATTCGACCATAGAGCAACGATAAGAAGAATTTATACCTTAGTTTAGCGGATGGATTGACGAACGACGATGCAGCCGTCCGTGACAGAATATCGATTGTTTCCTGGATATTAATTCCGAAGTGAATTGAAATTTGGCACAAGCCTATCAATGCCGCTTCGTCGGAAATACTGCTGCCCAGCGACGCCTTGATGTGGCTATAATTATCCTCCAATAAAGCACGGGCATTTGTCGAATCATGCTGATTCATATAAATTTGATGCATCGACGACAGCACGGCAAAATTCGCCTTGTGGATTTCCAGCGCTTTGGAATAGCTGTCAATCGCCTGCTGGTAATTTCCCAGTCGCCAATTCAGCAGCGCCCGCCTTGAATGGGTAATGAATAGATTCAGGCTGACAGGATTGGTTTCGAGGCTGCGCTCGTAAAACGCAAGTGCTTTTTTATAATCGCCCTTATCACAATAAATCTGTGCAAGATGATGCCATGAAGCGGTGAATTTATCATTGGTTTCCAGTGCCTGCTCAAAGCAATCCTCCGCATTATCATAATCTCCCATGAATAAATAAATTTCGCCGAGGCTGTCATATGGATTCGGTTCATCTGGTGCAAGTTTCTGATATCGTTTTAAAATATCAATCGCAGCGCTAAAGTTGCCTTCTCTGGCATGGCAATAGCCGATTTGATTGAGCGCAATTTTAAAATTGGGATCGATTTCGAGCACCCGGTTATAATATGCGATAGCTTTGTCAAGCTGGTGAAAAGTGAAATACAGGTTAGCGATACTCAAATTGGCTTCGCGGTCATCAGGATAGCGCTGAACACGCTGCTGATTAATCTCGAGCAGCGATGTGACGTCGGCAGCCACACGTGCACCCAAAATATTAATTTGATAGAGCTCACCCTCGGTGGCATTTTTTTTAAGACGCTGCAATTTTTCGAATACCGGACCTGCATCGACATAGTCTCCCTGGTTGAGATATCCGGCACACAGTTGAATATGGGCGGCAACAAAATTGGAATCGAGTTCGACTGCTTTTTCAAAATTGTCAATCGCTTCTGATAGCAATAGTTTATTATGCAATTCGATTCCATTGGTATAATAACGCCAGGCTTCGATAGAGTTGGTCGACAATTCAGCGATTCCTTTTTCCGGCTCCGCCTTTTCCAGCGTCAATTGCAGATCGTTTTTGATTTGTTGGGTAAGCCGGTCCACCATGCTGAATAATTTTTCCAGTCCGGGTCCGCCAACACTCTCTTCCCTGAGAATCAGTCCTTCTTCCGCCTCGTGCAAGCGGACATTGATTCTCAGCGAGTCACCGCTTTTGGTAATACTGCCGGTCAATACGGCTTCGACATTGGCTTCTCTTGCGACGATGGCAGCCAGTTCGACGTCAATTGCCCCGGATTTTGGCAAGCTGTCCAGGCGCTGCAAAATTTCGAACAAGCGATCGGTGCTTATCACCGACAGGGAACGCGATTGCGAAAGGGCGCGGATGAACATTTCAGCCAGACCTTTTTGCAGCCATTGCAGATCGCTGTCCCCGGTCAAATTTTGGAAAAACATAACGGCGATAGCCCGGCGTTCGGTGGGTTCAAGATGAATCGTGGTTGCAAGCTGCTGCGTTGTGCCTGAACCGGCGCGCTCCTCTGCAAGCCTGATCTTGCGTCTTTCGCCCTCATTTCCGCATCCGATGAGGTATACCAAAAATATCAAAACAACGATTCGAATTTTCATGATGCGTCCTCCCAATCTGCCAAACGAGCTTTGGCTTGTACAAGTTCAGGTACATCCGGGTCAGCTTCCTGCCAGATCGTCAAACAGCGGCGCAGCTTCTTTCGGGCATCATCTCTTTCGCCATTGGCTTCATGCGCCAGCGCCAGGTAATAATAGCACAAGGCGTCGTTGGGCTGATTCGCCAGATACTTGTTGAAGGATTCAATCGCCTGCATCGGTTGACGATTATCCAGATATGCCCGCCCGAGATCGTAATAAATTGATGTTGCTTCTATATTATCCGCCAGAATTTTTCGGTATATATTTATTGCTTCTTTATAATTGCCTTTTGCTGCGGCGAGTTTACCCATCAATCTCGAATGAATATTGCGCATCCTTTCAAATTTTGTGTTCTCGATGAATCGATCAACCGCGCGGGCGGCAGCTTCGGCACTATCAATTTCACCAAGCTTAAGAAAGCCGTTGCAAAGCGTATTATGCGCTGTGATGCTCTGCTCATTCAACGACACTGCTCTCCGGGCAAACGCAATTGTTGAATCGAATTGTCCCTTGCGAAAATAGACGTTTGCGATCAGCACAAGGTAGGTAGCTCTTTCTGAGTCATCTTTTGGGAACGCCAATGCCCTTCTGATATTTCGAAGCGCGCTAGAAAATTTTCCCTGCGAAATATCGATTTGAGCCAATCCGGCAAAAACTTCCGCCTTCAATTCTTCATTCGGCAGCAAAGTCAATGCTGAGCGGTATCGCTCCCGTCCTCGTTCATACTCGCCCACCGTGGAATACGTGTGCGCCAGGTTCAGTATCGAATAATAAAAATCAGGTTTGATCGAAAGCGCCTGCTGATAATAAGATATGGCACGTTCAAATGAACCCAGCGTTTCATACATCTCACCCAGATTGTGATAGGGGGTCGCATCTTCCGGTTTTAATTGAACGTGTTTTTCCAACCACTTGATTGCACTTTCATAATCGCCTTTTTCTCTCGCCAGCACACTCGCCAGCATGTATGCCGGCGCATAGTCCGGATCCAGCTTCAATGTGAAGTCGAGATAATGATCCGCCGATTTGGTTTGCTTTTGGTAGTAATAGAACGCTGCAAGCTGGTAATTCAGTTCCTTATCATCCGGGTAGAGCTGAACCAGCTTCTTCAAATAATCGAACGCTTTTTCATGCTCATTATTGAACGCGGCATATACCCAATCGATCTTCAGCTTCTCTTTTGGCGAAACGTGCTCAGCGTATTCCACCGCATTTAACAGAGATCGGTTGCTTTCCCCGATTTGACCCAAATATTTATAAGCGATGCTTGCCCAGAAATGCGCCATTGCAAAGGTTGAATCATAGCCGATCGCCTGATTCATTTTTTGGATCGCATCCGGGATGTATGCTTTATATGCCAGGTGAACGCCTTCGGTATAGCATTTATAGGCTTGAAGCGATTTGGTAGAAATTTGCGCAATATCGAAATCCGGCTCATTCATTTCCTCGAAGGATAGTTTCAAACCGGTTTTGACTCTGAGCGTCAGGGCATCGACCATGCTGAAAACATGCTCCAATCCCTCGCCTTCGATGTTTTCTTCCTTTAGCAGCATCCCGGAATTGCAATCGTAAAGCTGCACATTGATCGACAGCATATTCTGAACGAGGTAAAAACTTCCGTATATCACCGCCTCGGCATGCGCAAACTGCCCGATTTGGGAAATAGTCCGGTCATCAAGTTCACCATGGGGATCTATTTCGAGACTTTTGAAAATATCGAGAATTCGCTGCAGGGTGATAACATTCAGAATCCTCGATTGAGAAAGGTCTCGGATCAGCATATCGGCAATGCCCCTGGAAAGCCACTCCAGATTTTCCCTCCCGCTTTGATTTCTGAAAGTAAGCACCGCAATACTTCGTCTGATCCCGGCATTCAATTTCAAAAAAGTTGTGTCTTTAGCGCCCGGATGCAGACCGGTGTCAGATTTATCGATAGCCAGCCGGATCTTCCGCTTATGATTTCCCGATTGCTGACAATTTAGAAAAACCAGCAGGATTGAAAGATAAACGAAGATGAACTTGAGTTTCATCGGCTTTGCTCCAATATTTTCGACCCTGACTTCCTGAAAAGAAAATGCAGTATTTTCCAAAATTGAACAATAGCAACCGAGCTAATCATTCAATTCAGATTTCGGGATCAGCCAGCAATCACCGTAACCATCGTCATGTCATCGTGTTGGGGCGCGTCCTGCACAAAGCTGTTAACCGCTTGAATTGTGGCTTCACGTACCTGGTTTGCGGTGCGAAAGCCACTCTTCCTGATGGTTTCCAACAATCTTTGTTCACCAAATTCCTCTTTCCGAATATTCATCGCTTCGGAGACGCCATCGGTATAAAACAGGAATGCATCGCCGGATTCGTAGGTTACCTGTTGCTCGGAGATATTTTCATCGAACAAATCGGATGGCGCCAATCCCAGGCTGATTCCCGGGGGCTCCAGGCAATCGATTTTCGAATCATTAGCGCGGCGCAGAATCAATGAATTGTGACCGGCACGCGCAAATTTCAGAATCCTCTTTCGGGTATCGAACACAGCATAAATCATCGTTATAAAAATTTTCCGATCCATTTTTCCGTAGAGCCGCTTATTCAATTCGCACAGGAGGTTTTTCGGCGAAGAAAATACCGCAGTACTCGAAAGCATCATGCCCTTCACAACCGCCATATAAAAGGCAGCGGATGCGCCCTTTCCCGTCACGTCAGCGATGGCGATTCCCACCGAACGATCGTTCAATCGGAAAAAATCGTAATAATCGCCACCGATTTCAGTTGCCGGAATACAGATTCCATCGATATCCAGTTCCGTATTTTCCGGAGTCGCCTGCGGCAGCAACCCTATTTGTATCATACGTGCAATTTCCAGTTCACGTTTCAAACGTTCTTGCTCCGTCAACTCCTGGTATAAAAACGCATTTTGTATCGCAAACGCGCTTTGCCCGATCAGCGTGCTCAGGAATGCCTTTTCACCATCAGAATAGACATTGGTGGCTTCGAGCAGCAGAATGCCGATCAGTTGGTTTTTGGCAGTTATCGGGGCAACGAATGATAATTTGCCGATTGCACAGCACCGATTCAGTTGCGCAACAAGTTCGAATCGTTCAGGGATAGTACCTGTTTCTTGAGGTGCGCCCTTATCCAGAAAATAGGCGTCAAGTTCTTCATTAATATCGAGGGTGATGTCTTTTCCGGCAACCCGCGGATACGATGCATTCAGGTGGTAGCGGGTCAGCGAATCCCTATCCTTCAAAAATAGCGCACCCTGTTTTGCATCCAATGCGATTACGATGCGCTCTACGATTAGGGATGTCAATTTTTCCAATTCAACTGCAAATCCGAGTTCCCGGCTGAAGCGTTCGATTTGCCCCTTTTCCAGCAATCCTTTGGTCATAAAATTGAACGTATTCGCCATTTCACCTATTTCATCGCTTGAGCGGATCGACAGCTTCTGCCGCAAATCGCCTTTGGAAATGTTGAACATCGCCGCGGTCAGCTTACCGAGTGGTGTCACAATCCTTTTGCTCATGTAATACGAAACCACTATCGCCAGCAAGATAAACACCAGCGCCAGCTCCAAATTTCGCGTGAGATTTTCCCGCAATTCATCATTCAATTCAACCAGGGAAAAGCCAACTTTCACCGTTCCCAGGTTCTGATCTCCGATAATGATATTCACGGCTTTCGATTCCAGATCCCGTTGGCTTTCTTCCGCAAGCTGACGCTGATCCAACAGCCTGACAATCTTTGCCTGCTCTGTACGATCCAGCCGGTGATAATCGCTCACATCTATCCATTCCAGGTTCAGGGCATAAGATTTCAACTCACTCATCTCATTGAAAATCGCGATGTAAACAATATCGGGATTGAGCGTAATCTGATTATCGATGTAGGTTTGATAAACATCCCAGTCCTCGGTTTCCACCGAACGAATGGTGGCAATATTATTCGCCAATCGCTCCATGCGCAATTTTACCTGTTCCAATCGCAGATTCCGCTCCCTGATTGTGAAGATATAGGTCACGGTTGTCATCATGATCACAACCAAAAGGATGAATAAAAACGCGATTTTGAACTTCAGGCTAATTTTTAGCTTCTTCATTGGCAAATTCATCAGATACCCATTTTCAATCGATTTCGGTACAAACGACCGGCTGCTCTTACCTCCGAGAGCATTTCATACGGAACCAGGTACGCCGTGGTTTCATGAATCGGATGGTGCGATAATTTTGGGGAATGCAGCCGCCATTAATTTTTGCTTTGTAGCGTATTGTTAATATAAACAGTTTACTGAAAATTGCAAGCAAATTGTTGGAATGAAGGGTAATGCCGCAGTTATTGGTTCATTTCATGGTTTACTATGCCTCTGGCGTTCCCGAACAGTAGTTTGGGAACCAGAGACTGAGGGCAATGCCACAATTGTTGGTTCTTTGAATGGTTTGCAATACCTCATGGATTCGAAAACAAGAATTTTGGAACCAGCAACTGCAGGATCATGATTATTCAATGAATTCACTTGACTTGATTTCAATAAATTAATATATTGAATCAAAATGACACATCGATATGAATCGCGATGTACGCTCATGCAATAAAAATCACCGGCATGCGAATCGAAGGCAAGCGCAAGCAGTACGCTTCCGGCTCGTTCAGAGCGCATGCCTGAAGCAAGGAGCGATTTATGCGTCAATTGAAAATCAGCCTTTGGTTGATATATATTTTTGCGGGATTGCTTTACAGCGTTAAGCCTGTTTGTTTGCATGCCGCTGAGGACCGCTACCGTAATCTGCTTGCAGAGGGCTCTCTCTACATCAAGCAGCGCGATTTCAAGCAGGCGGAACATGTTCTGAAAATGGCGATTGAATTGGCGCCGGAAAAAAGCGCGGCGCACCTGGTGTTGGGCTATGTCAAAATGCTCGAAAACCAATGGGGTGATGCAAAGCGCCAATTCGATACGGTACTCGAAACCGACCCGGATCAGATTCTGGCGCATTATCAACTCGGAATCTGCGATCGGGAAGATGGAATCGCCAGGGATCCGGTGACGCGTAAAATCTTATGGCGGAACGCGCGTAAGCATTTTCGGAAGGTAATCCAGCAGGATTCATCTTTCATGGAAGTTTTCAATGAATATGCGCATCTGGAGCGTTATGATAGCAATTACGAGAAAGCGATTGAGTTATGTCTGATTCAAATCAGGCTGCGCCCCCATCTGACCCGACCACTCATTGACATTCATGAATTTTATGATTATTTCCTGGCGCATGGCGGCGAAAGCATTTTGAATCCATTTAAAAACATCGATCAATATCAAATAGAGTGGCTGCAGAAGCGTTCCGCAAAATACGATATCTACTACCTCGGGGATAAATACAGGCAGATGGAACGTTTCGATGCTGCCGATTCCATTTTCCGGGAACTACTCGCTCGGGATTTGCCATTCACTCGAATCCCGCTGATGCTATCCCGTACCCGGCTGCTTTATCAGAAAAATCAGCCCCAAGAGGCTGAGAACCTGTATTGGCAAACGATTGAATCGATCACCGCGTTGTATGAAATCGAATTCGTTTTCAATGATGCCAAATTTATCATGTCGAATGACGACCTGAAGGTTTACTTCAGAAATATTCTGCAAATGCAGCAGTTTTATGAGCGCTTCTGGAATGCGAAAAATCCGCTAGCCGGATCGGGGAACAATCCTCGCCTCGAAGAGCATTACCGACGCCTGGTTTATGCAGAGAAACACTATCGCTACGACGGATTCCGGCTTTTCGCCAATGACCCTGACTTTCAGGGTGTTTTGACGTTTCCGGCGATCTTTTATGAGAATACAAAATTCAACGACAAGGGGCTGGTTTATATCCGGTACGGGAAACCCAATGAAATGGCTGTGCAACCGGGCGAATTTCTCGCCAATAACGAATCGTGGCTCTATAACCAAACACCGCATAATCCCAAGATGATCTTTCATTTTGAAGTTCATAAAGAAGGCGGGGCGCCGGGTAACTGGCGTCTGGTTTCAATTCCCAGCGATCCACGTATGATCGAATCCCGACTGGGCTGGGACAGTAAACTCGACCGCTATTACCTGGCTCGAAGCGCATTGGAACGCTTGAATGCGATTTCCGAAGTCCAGCAGACATCCAGGGATATCGTGCACGTCGCCATGAATAAAGAGCGGCACACCTGGCCCGGTGAAACAACCATGATCCCGTTTCATATCAGCACTGCCCATTTTTTGGATGAGGATCAGCAAGATCGTATCGAATTTTACATTGGCGTATCGCGATCCGAATTGTTCAAACGCGACGTCGCCCGAGACACGTGTCATCTGGAAACCGGACTTGCGCTGCACGATACGCTGTGGAATCGCCTGTTTAAGCAAACCAGAGAGCGGCAACTTGAATCGAATGACACCCGGTTGCTTGCGCACGACCTTTTTATCGAGAATTTTAAACCGGATGTTTTCAAATCGAAGTCAATGGTTGCCATTCACATCAAAGATTTGAATGCACCAAGAATCGGGGGTTATAAATTTACACTTTCAGCCGCGCCTTTTCCGCGTTCGGGATTGGTGGTGAGCGATTTGGTTCTCTCATACAAGATCGAGCCCTGGGCAACGCAAGACGAATTTTCCCGGCGAGGTTTCAGGATTGTGCCGAATCCGATGCAAGCCTTCTCAAAAAACGAATTGGTCCACTTATATTATGAAATATATCGCCTGAACCTTAAAAATGGGCGAACACGGTATAAAATTAATCAAACAGCAACGCTCATTCAACCCAAATGGCGCATATTTGGAAAGTTTATCAATCTTTTTCGCGGTAAAAAACGGCAGACTCTTTCAATCGAATCTGAGCGGGAAGGGCAGGCATCCTTTTCGAATGAATATACTGCCTTCGATTTTAGTGAATTCAACTCGGGTAAAATCAAATTAACCATTAAAATAACCGATTTAAATTCGGGTCAAGCGACCGAATCGAGCACACAATTCGAGCTAGATTAGTGCGAACCAGAGGGCTGAAAAGCGAAGGGCGTCCGGGAATACCGTTGCTATCGCTGTGACAGGCGAATGGATTTGTTATCTATTGAATGAAAATCAATCCGGAGATATTGCGATGAAGCAGAATACCCGCAGGCGCTTCCTGATAGTGATTTTAACGCTTTCCGCATTGATTGTATCAACCATCATCGGCTTTCGAAAATACCTGAATGCGGATTATCGAGATGTCTTCATCAAAAACAAAGGTCAAATCGTTCGAACAGAACTCAGATTCCGAGCGGAGGATTCGACTTTCAATAATTATGATTTGACGATAATCGATTCGAACAATCTGACTATCCAATGCATGGTCAGAGTGCCGAAGGATTCGACGCAAAAATACCCGGCGCTGTTGGTAATGAATGGCTTCGATACCGGGCGGCATGTGATCGAATTATTCAATTCGATCGAAAAAGCAGTGCTCATTTCGTTCGATTGGCCCTATGAGGGAAAGCGCAAATTCAGAGGTGCGGATATAGGTCCGTTTTTGCCTAAAATTCGATCGGCAATCATTCGGGCAGTTTCGGTAGTACTTGAAGTAATCGATTACCTTCAAACACGCGCCGATGTCGATCAGGAGAAAATATTTGTCGTTGGCGCCAGCTTTGGGGCGCCATTCGCGGTCGATGCGGCGGCGGTTGATGAACGCATAAAGGCGGTTATCTTGCTCTATGGTGGGGGCGATATTTCACTGTTGATCCAGTCCAGTTCCACAAAACAGGTGAAAACCGCCTGGGGGCGAAAGCTATTGGGAGAGTTTGTAGCAGCGCTGTTGGCGCCGGTTGAACCCATGAAATATGTGGAATACATTTCGCCGCGTCCACTACTGATGATTAACGGAAAATCGGATCAATCGATTTTTGGGAAAAGCGCGGAGCTGCTTTTCGAAAAGGCAGAAGACCCAAAGGACATGGTGTGGCTCGAAACCAGGCATGTGAAGCCCAAAATGTCGGATCTGACCGCCACGCTTGAACAGATGATGAAAAAATGGCTGATTGAAAAAGGATTGTTGTAGCGAGATGAAATAGCTATTCCGGGAATAGCGTGCTGTTGCGTTCAGGACCAAGGGAGATGATACTGATTTTTGTCTGAACCAGTTCTTCAATTTCCCGAATATAAGCTTTGGCGTTTTCAGGCAGGTCATCATAAGATTTAACCAGACCGGTTGGGCGCTGCCACCCTTTATAGCACTTATATTCCGGGTGAACCGCATCGAGCACATTCAAATCGGATGTAAATTCGGTCAGAAGGTCATTTTTGTAGCGGTAGCCAATGCACACCTTAATTTCCTCAAGCGTATCCAGCACATCGAGCTTGGTGAGTGCAAAAGAATTAATCCCGTTAATTCGCACCGCATAGCGCGCAAGCACGGCATCGAACCAGCCGCAACGCCTGGGTCTGCCGGTTGTTGCCCCGAATTCCTTACCAAGTTGTCGAATCGAATCCCCCTGGGCATCGGTTATTTCGGTCGGGAATGGTCCCAATCCCACGCGGGTAAGATACGCCTTCGACACACCGAGTACCGAATCCAGCCGCGCCGGCGCGATTCCGAGTCCGGTACATGCCCCGCCGCTGGTTGTATTGGAAGACGTTACATACGGATAGGTGCCAAAATCGAGATCCAGCAATGTTCCCTGGGCGCCTTCGATGAGGATTTTCTTGCCTTCATCAATCGCACGACTGAGTTTCAGGGAAACATCCGCACAGCATTTTCGCAGCTCCGGCAGGATTGCCATAACATCAGCTACGCATTGTTGTTTATCCAGCGTAGGACGATGGTAAATATGTTTCAGAATAGCATTATTCTCATCGATATTTCGTTCCAGCTTTGCCTTGAAACGCTCAGGCGCAAAAATTTCACCCAGGCGGATTCCCGTTCGACTTGCTTTATCGCTGTAAGCCGGTCCGATTCCGCGGCAGGTTGTCCCGATTTTATTGCTTTCTGAAGCTGCTTCTTTCGCCTGATCGATCAATTTGTGATATGGCAGAACCAGGTGAGTTTGGTGACTTATGAAAATCCGGTTAGTGATATCGATATTTCGGGAAGTGAGAAAATTTATTTCCTCAAGAAAAGCAAATGGATCGAGCACCACGCCGCTGCCGATGTAGCATTGGGTGTGCGGATGCAAAATTCCGGACGGGATCAGGTGCAGGACATACTTTTCGCCAATTTCAATTGAATGCCCGGCATTGGCTCCCCCCTGACACCTGGCTACGATATCTGAGTTTGCGCTCAGGAGATCGACAATTTTACCTTTTCCTTCGTCTCCCCATTGTGCTCCCACAATAACCTGTACGGGCATCATTCCCTCGAAATCTATCCGAAGCTGGCAATCGCTTCATCGACTGTGTTGTAAGTTTCGAATACTGTAATCAGCTTGGTGATCATCAGCAGGCTTTTGATTCGTTCAGTAAGGCAGGCTAATTTCAAGTTTCCGTTGATATTTTTCATTGTTGTCAGACCGCTGATCAGAATACCCAATCCCGAGCTATTCATCCAATTCACTTTTGAGAGATCGGCGACTACTTTGGTTTTGCCAGCTTCAACCAATTCGTGCAATTTATCATTTAAAATCGCCGCATCCGGTCCACCCATTATTTTTCCGGATAAATATAGCACAACGGCATCATCTATATATTTTTGCTCAAGTATCACTTCTCGAAGCCCTCCATATATCGATTACCAGGCAACAAAGCAGGAATCCAACATAAGCTCTTGCCATTTCGAAAACACCAAAATAGGACGACGTCTCGATATCAAGATGCCCGCAGTTTGCACGAAAATATCATTTGAAATGGCAGAAAATGGGATACTGCAAAAGCTGCGCTACCTGGCTCGTTGCGGTTTCACCTCACGGTTGGAACGATTTAAGGAACGTTTGCCTTCGCTTTGCAGATGCAGACCAACGACAATCGGGCTTGCTACAAATATCGATGAATAGGTTCCGACAACGATCCCTGCAATCATCGCAAAGGCAAAATTCCTGATATTTTCACCGCCAAAAAGGAATAGAATCAAAACAACGACAAAGGTGGTAAATGAAGTTACAACCGTTCGCGACAATGACTGGTTGATACTTTGATTCACAATGCTAATATAGTTCTGCCCTCGCAGTTTTTTAAGATTCTCACGAATGCGGTCGAATACGACGATTGTATCATTAAGAGAGTACCCGACGATCGTCAGGAAAGCGGCAACGATCGCTAATGAAATTTCCAAATCCAATAATGAAAAGACACCGAGTGTAATGACAACATCATGAAATAATGCAACGATTGCGCCCACGGCGAATTTGAATTCGAAACGCCAGCTAATATAAATCAAGATCAGTAAAAGCGATAACAAAATCGCCCAGATTGCCTTATCTCTTAACTCGCTGCCGATTTTCGGACCAACCATATCTCTGCCGACGATTTCAAAAGGTTTTGCCATGCCAGCCGGGTTTGATGTGGTCGTGGCGGGCGTTTTGGACTGGAAGGCTGCTGTCAGCACACTATCAATCGACTGCGATGAAGTTATGCCAGAGCCACTTCCTTTCATATAGAGCAAAATTTCAGTTCCTGCGCCTTCAATTCCAAGGAATTTCTTAATTGTTGCATCTTTAAATTCGGTATTTGATAAAGCTGCTCTAACTTCACTAACATCGATATCCGATTTGAAATGCAATTGGAGCGAAACGCCGCCAAGAAAATCAATGCCGTAGCGAGGTCCGCCATGTAAGATGAGTGAAACAATCCCAACCAAAAGCAGGACAGATGATATTGCCAGCGCCGTTTTACGCATCTTCATGAAATCTATATTGGTATCGGTGAAAATTTGCATTGTTTGTAGTTCTCCCACATATTTGCTAACGTTTTAAATTGCCAGGACCTGCCGTTCCCTGGTACTGTCAAATCGATCCCGCTTCAGGGAAACACCTACCGCAGAATATGCAACTCGTCCGCAGTTACAGGCTGATTACCGGGGATAATTGAAGCGCGCCATCAGATGCTCAACTGCTTCATTGCCCACCGCGATGTAAAGAAATCGAAAATAATTCGGGTTACGAAAATAGCTGTAAACATACTCACGATAATGCCAATCATCAATGTAACGGCAAAACCCTGCAACGGTCCGGTACCGAATTGATACAGGATTAATGCGGTAAGGAAGGTTGTCACGTTAGCGTCAACAATTGTAATTAGAGCGCGTCCGTAGCCATTATCAATTGACGTTCGCACAGTCTTGCCGGAACGCTGCTCTTCTCTGATTCTCTCGAAAATGAGAACGTTGGCATCAACCGCCATACCGATAGTCAAGATAATTCCCGCAACACCGGGCAGCGTGAGCGTGAGTTTGAAACCCGAAAGAATTGCCAGCAAAAAGATAATATTTAGCAGCAGAGCAAAATCGGCGATAGCACCCGACAGCTTATAATAAAAAATCATAAACACAATCACGATAATCAATCCGGTAATAGCTGAGAGAGTGCCCTTTTTCACCGAATCTGAACCCAATGACGGACCTACCGTACGCTCTTCGATGAAATTCATCGGAGCAGGAAGCGCACCAGCCCGTAGCACGAGCGCCAGGTCTTTGGCTTCCTGAATTGATGACATTCCATCGATAGAGGCTCGTCCGTGAGGAATTTTTTCGCGAATAACAGGCGCAGATGCAACCTTCTTATCCAGCACCACAGCCAGGTGACGCCCGATGTTTGCACCGGTAATTTTAGAGAATTCTCTTGCGCCATCGCTGTGAAGCCGCATCAAAACACTGGCTTCGCCAACGCGCCCCATATCGGAGCCGCTGCTTGTTTCGGTACGGGCATCAGAGATCGCCTCACCTGTAATTTCAAACTGCTTTTTCACGAAGTAAAGCGGCATGTATTTGATGTCATTGTAAGTTTCGGGATCTTTTCCCCACAGGAATTCCGCATCTTCCGGAATTTCTTCCCTGATCTTTGGGGAATTTAACACACGATCCACGGCTTTGATATTTTGGAGCGGAACCAGCCATAAATCGCGCCCGCCCCTGGTGGGTAAAATCCGCATCAATGCGGTAAACGGATTCTGCTCATAGGTATTTTCATCAACTAGAAGCGATGTGGTATCTTTTCGCGTCGAATCAGTCGCGACCTTTTCGGCTTCTCCAAAAAGATCTTCATATTTCACAGTCTTGTCCTTTGATACCTGCTCTTCCAGGTTAACGAGTGAATCCGCAACGGTAGAATCGGTTTCAGCTTTCGCCAATAATGTGTCTTCAGAGGACGTACGCTCCAGGCGCAGCACCGAATTCAATCGGTCCAATACATATCGTTTGCGTTTATCGGTTTCTTCGAGCTGAAACGCTAGCTGTGCTGTTGTACCGATGATGTCCTTCGCGCGTTGAATATCCTGCACTCCGGCGAGTTCAATGATGATACGATAATCACCGGTTTTTTGAATCGTTGGTTCGGAAATTCCGAATTGGTCGATTCGGTTGACAAGGATTTCCCGGGCGCGGTTTACGGCATCTTTAGCCTGATCTTCAAGGCGAGCGATAATCGCAGCATCATCTTCTCTTTCATCTTCTCCATAGTAACGATTGAGTAAAATTCCTTCCTTATGGAAACCTTCTCGCAATACATCTAAAAAATTGCGCTTGGATTCATTTGCTGCCTTCAATGCTGCATCGAAAACCTCGTTGAAGCGGCTGTCCCGATTGTGCGCCAGGTTCCTGGTCAATTCCGCAATGTCGACTTCAGAAACGAGGTAGGTCCCGCCCTGCAAATCTAATCCACGCTTAATAGCTTTATCATCATTACGTATATAATCTCTATATCTTTCACGCAATTGCAGTGCTAAATCCATAGCTTTCCGAAGCGTGTCCTGGTTAGTGACTTCCAACTCTACGAACAAACGCGCTTTAACATCGTTCCTTAACTTAGCTTCAATTTCTTCTTTTGTCAGATTCTCATCTTCCTCGCTCACCGGCGTTGCGCTGGTTTGAATATCACCGCAAAGTATGCTATGAACCTGGTTTACCGGTTTTTGAATCAATTGACTTAGTTCCGCTTCAATTTTTTCAACAGATTCTTTTTGCGGACCAGCAACAAAGGTAGGATAGAGTGAATAAATCGCTGCAACTAAAAAGATTGTAACAAGTATTACCTTCCATAGAAGATTTTTCTGCATAGCCTGTAACCCTCCACTAATTATCGAAAGCATAAAAAAATGAAAAGACAAATATAGTATATTTTTAATTAAAAGTCAAGCAAAAGCGAAAAACAATTGGTAACGCCTCATTTATTGGTTCTTTTCATGGTTTACAATGCCTCTGGTTCCCAAACAGGAGTTTGGGAACCAGTCAAAATCAAGTTAAATTTGGTGGGAAACCGCAATGGTCCAGCTATAGATTCTTTTTCAATACCTCTCGCGCTGCCAAACCGGGAAAGGAGTTGAGGTTCTGCTGCCTAATCTGCATCTGGTCATCCCTGGCTGGAATTTTGGAAACACTTCAGGGGAGAATAGAGGAAAATACAAAACCTCAGTTTTGAATGCTTCTCGCAGGACAATAATATCAACTGAGGCTTTGTTGGAAAAAGCTTTGCGAATGTTATTCAGCCTATTGGAGAAATAGAACTCAGGCTTCATGCACGGGGAATTGCACTACATCCGGATTTGCCTGGTGCTGCTGATACATATTCAGCGTAACCTTCACCTTCTGATCTTCGAACCGGACGTCAATAATACCAAAATTGCGACGGTGATAACGATGAGTGATAACGGATCGAACCGGCTGTGCGTCTCCTCGTTCAAGGTGGAATTCAAATTCGCTGCTGTATAATGTTAAAAATTTATCGAGAAACGCTGCGGGTAGATTTGTGATGGGCGAGGATGTGATTTGATACATTTTTTTGTCATTTTCAT
This sequence comes from Candidatus Zhuqueibacterota bacterium, assembly GCA_016927835.1. Classification (GTDB taxonomy): domain Bacteria; phylum Zhuqueibacterota; class Zhuqueibacteria; order Thermofontimicrobiales; family Sulfurfontimicrobiaceae; genus Sulfurfontimicrobium. The sequence continues at coordinate 67,730 of JAFGMA010000235.1, forward strand.
CTTTCAACATCGCCACCGTGCCCACATGAACATCACCGCCCAGGATGAATACGGGTCGGTTCGGCTCACCTGACCAGTCGAATAGCAATTTAAAGAGCTTGCGGCGTTCGTTTTTATTGTGATCGGTTGACCATTGATCGCGAATATCATTTTTGAATCTGCCCAGGTCTCTGAATTTTCGGCTCAAATGAATCACCGGCACCGAAGTGACAACGAACAGAATTTTGCTTCGCTGAACCAGATCGCTATTCATCCATTCGGTAATTGCATCCCATTGCTCCTTTCCTGCCAGCGGAAAAACATCATTGCCCGGATTCTCAAGATAAGCCGCATAATTGCGATGCCCCCTGAGGTCCATCACCAGGAACGCCGCCGGTCCATAGCTGAATCCGTAGTATAATTCACCGGATTTCAGCGGATCCGGATTGTGGCTGTTCTGGAATTCAACATAAGCCTGGCGTGCAGCTTTGAAAATATCCTTCTGCCGGGGATCCGTCGTATGCGAAACATCCGATCCCCACCCGTTGGAGATTTCATGATCGTCCCAAATCATAAATTGCGGGAACGATTGAAGCACGTCCTGAGCTTCCTGATGCGCCCAACCGTTCAGGTATACCTGCCGGTAATTCCAGAGTATTTTTTGTTGATTCCCGCCTTTCAGGCTCCACTTCCAGGCGTTGATCGGATACTGATCCGCATATACCTGATCGCCAGCCTGGAGCAGAAAGCGGCAATCGTGTGCGCGCATTTTCTCGGCAAGCGATTTCCACATAGGGGCAACGTAATTTTGATTTCGCCTGGCGGCAACATAGGTTCGATGGCATGAAACCAATCCAAATGAAAATGAATCGACAGCGCTGCCGGCTTTCGGAAACGGTATGAAAGAAAATATCCGGGCGCCGACATCTGCACCCGATTGGGTCAAAATTTTGAAAAATACGTTTTTGGCACCGGGCTGAAACGACACTTTTGCCAGTGCAAATACTCCCCGAATGCCGCCCGAAATGTGCTCGCTGTCAGAAATTTCCGTAAACGCCACCCGGGATTTTTCCTCTGTTGCCTGTTTATCAGCAAAAATATGACACACCGGGCTTTGCTCATCAGCGCTTGTATGGCTCCAAAAAATCCAGATTTTCGCATCTTTGTGGGTTACGGCGCCCACAATGGGTCCTGATATAAGTTTCATTCCTCTACCCTCCTTTTAATTGAGCGACTGAATTAATTTGAATAAAGGCTCTCGATTTCAGGAATGTAACAAATATAAAATAGAACACTGAGGTTGTGAACTTATTGCTTTGCAGAACGTGTTAGATAGCTGTACATGATCAGAAAAAACTAGAGCCAATATTGAGGCATAAGGTAGATCGCCAGAAAAATAAATAGCGCAATCGTCAGAGTCAGGATGATGAAGTAGATGAGAAAATCAACAACAGGCGGTTTGTATTTTATCGTATTCCTTGCCAATCCCGCAAACGTGCCCAGATAAGCGCCAAGCAAGCCAAAAACCGTAATACTTAGCGGCATAATTTCTTTCGAATGAAAAAGCGCGATCAAGGGATTAACCACAGTGCTATGGATAACCAAGTAGATCTGTTTCGCACCGAATTTCCAGCAGGCGCTGCAAAGCAATCCGACCAGCAATCCGACAATCAATCCGGCGAGTTTATTATTCAGCATTTCAATCATTTTCTTCGACAAGCCAATCATACCACCAATCAACAAAAAGAAAATAACCAATTCCGTATCGGGACGCCAATCCGAGATATATGGTCCATGCAATCGAATTCCAAGCAATAAAAGCACACCGATAGCTGCCCACAAAAGCTGACCTTTGAAAAGCAAACCAATCGGAAAAGCCGGTCGAACTTCTTCGGTTTCGTCATAGCCGGTCAATGCAAGCTGGGGCGGCAAATCCGATTCTTCGGGTTCTGCCGGCAGCGGCTGAGGGTGTTGTTTCTTCGTTCTTAAATCGAGGAAAACATCGATATCTTTCCTTCCGGTATCGGTCTCAATTGCGATTTCTCCTTTGTAATACCCTGGCTCCAGACCGAACGGCAGCAATTCAACACTCACCAGTTGATTTCTCGCACTGAATTTGGTGGGCGTCACTTTCAGCCATTCAACTGATGGCGTCACGGTTCCAGAAAGCTTGCCGTGGCTGCTGGTTACTTCAATCGAGAAGCCTTTGACCTCGGTTTTCGGATTGTCCATTTGAAAATGAAGGGCAGCGGGCATCACTTTCCATTGGACAACCGGTGCTTCCGAGGTGACGGTTATCGGGATAACCTTTGATCCGACATTGGATTCCAGCACCAGGTTGGTTCGTATCTCGCGATATGCCGGCAATTTGTTGGCGTCGATGGTAAGAGTCACTTGCTGCGAATCGCCCGCAAAGCAAGAAAAAAACCTGTTGCTCAATGAGCAATAGGGATTCGTGAGTTTGATCTCGCCGGTTAAAAATCCCTGCCCCGAATTGGTAATTCTTAGTGCAATCGATTTTTGAGTACCGCTTCTCAGGGAAAAAAAGTCAATCGTATTATGATTCACCTCGAGCTTGGGCGGAACGCCGAACGGACTGCTCATGAGGAATTGATTCAGCCCTTCGTCCTGATTTTCGATATATTTGCTGATATTCACTGCACGGTGTGCCAGCGCGCCTTCCTGGATCGAAAGCAACCACGATTCGAAATCGCCCTGGTAGAGATGCCACACCGCATCCCGCCAATTTTTATAGCATGCCTGAATGAATTCACGCAAATTCGATGCCCGTTCTCCGGAGCGAAATACAAACGGAGCGTGTTCTGCTGCGCCTAGCGGATGCGTCGGACCACCGCAAGTTTCGCAGGTCATTCGGCTGCCGCGGTACAAGCGACCGCATTTCGGACATACTTTCGAGGTGCCAGGCAGTGTTTCGGCGAGTGCATTCTTCAGGTGCGCAATATTTTCGAAGCGCTCTTCGGGAGACATCGCCATGGCTTTAATGATGACGCCTTCGAGTTGGGATGAAATGTTGGGATTGAGTTCGCGAGGCAGCGGTGTGATGATTTCATCAGGTTTTCTATTTCGGGCATCGATAGGCTCGCGACCTGTTAACAGGAAATAAAGAATTGCGCCAAGCGAATAAATATCGGATCGAACATCGGTTATCCCTTTCCCGGTTTGATATTGTTCCGGCGGCGCATAAAATTGAGAAGCAGCGCGCGCCAGATGACGCGTACAATGGTACGAAGTAATTCGCTTGGCGATTCCGAAATCGATGAGTGCAGCACTACCATTGCGCCGAATGATGATATTCTCCGGTTTCAGATCGCGATGAATCACTCCTTCCGAATGGACGTATCCCAGGACGTCACAAACCTGGTCGATAATTTTCAGGATAATACATTCATGCCCGGATTTTGGGGGTGATTGTGCCAATTGTTCCAGGTTTTCGCCTTCGATGAATTCCATAATGCTGTAGTGCATTTTTTCGATATTAAAATGCGTATGGAATTTTGGAATCGCCGGGTGCTCCAGTTTCATCAGGAAGGCATCTTCCTCATTGTCACAATATTCCCGTGGTATTTCCTTTATCGCATAAATCAGTTCCGGTTCATTGCGATCTTTCGCCTGATACGTGGCGCCATAACCGCCTTTCCCCAGCAGCCCCATTATTTCATACGTTCCATGGAGAACATCGCCAGGTTCCATAACCCAACTATATATTTTTTTAACCGTCCCGCTGCCATTAAATTCGGCATGAATCATCAATCGTTCGGACAACAGGCAGTCCTTCGTCAGACAGGCATAATGATTGCCTTCGATTGCTCGAAAAGAATTCGTCTGATGACATAAGGGGCAAGTGAACATCCTGGCAGTCATTTTTACTCCTGATTCCCTGGGAATTGCACGGACTAATCGCTTTCGTGCAGCTTAACTCTGAATTTCAATCGCCCGAGCACAAGTTCGTCATTATTATTGAGTGGAAATTTTTGCGCCTGACCGACTTTGATTCGGTTTACATAAGTGCCGTTGGTAGAATTCAGATCCTGTATAAAATATTGATTGGATTGCAGCGTAATTTGCGCATGCATTCGGCTGACACCCTCAAGGTTTCCGCCGAAGGTTGAGGTATCAATATCGGGGAAAACATTCCCTTCGGCATCCTCTCTACCAATTGAAATACCGTTTTCATTCACTTCGACTGCAATCTCAATCCCGAATTGTTCGACAATTAGCGACATCGGAAGCGCGCCGGAAGCGATAGGATTCATCGGAACATAGTCTTTGGACAGCGGCGGTGGTGAAATTGGTTTAGGCGTTTCCTTCGAATACGTCAGAAACTGTTCCAATTCTTTTCCGCAATGAATACAAATTTTGAAGTGTCTTTCATTTTTGGTATGACATGAAGGACAGATAATCATGTATTCCTCCTGAAAGAGCTAAGAAAGGTAAAACGGTCATTTAGCCATAAGCAACAGAATCATAAAAACTTGATAACGATTGCGCTGATGTTATCTTCACCGCCGGCGATATTCGCTTGAATTATGAGCTTTTCGCATGCAGTTTGCGGATCGGGATTATTCCTTATTATATCCTCGATTTGCCTGTCGCGAATCATCTGCCACAAGCCATCGGAACAGATGAGCAAAGCGTCACCCTTCACCAATTCCTGTGTATATAAATACGGGTGTTTCTCCTGAATTGCCATTTCTTCAAGATTCTGTTTCAATCCGGCTTCGCCCAAAGCGCGCAAAATCTGGCTGCGCTGCGGATGTTCATAAATTTCATCGAATTGCAAATGCCCCATCAGGTAAAGCCGGAAAACCAGCGAATGATCCTGCGTGATGAGTTCCAATCCTTTTTTCGGATTAAACAGGTACGCACGGCTATCGCCGACATTCATGATATAGGCATTTCTGTTATGAATCAATGCAGCGGTGAGGGTCGCCCCCAGTTCTTTTTTTGCCTGCTGCCCATAGTAACAAATTGAATCGTTCGCCTGATAAACAGCGTTTTCCATCAATTGCTGGAAATCTTCATGAGAGGCGCTGTTATTCGTGCCCAACCAGCCTGATTGAAGGAGTCCGCGGCTGATTTCATTGGTGATCGAGGTGGCAGCTATCTTGCTTGCGGTTTCTCCTTCGTCCATTCCGCCCATCCCGTCGGCGACCAGATAGAGCCCAACCGGATAAAGAACCGATTTGAAAATATATGTAAATTCGAAAGCAGCAATGCTGTCTTCATTGGTCGCGCGGACTTTTCCCCGATGCGTCGCTTTACCTATCTGGTGTCTGATGCCACGATCGAGCACAGAATTCAAACCCGCCGCGGCAGAGAACCGTTTCGTTTCCTGAACGCGTTTGCGTTTTTCAGAATTCCTGTTGTCGTCTGATGGTTGATTCAAAGTGGGATTTGCTTCGCTCTGAGATTTAAGTTCATTTGATCTGGAATTCCGATCGAAAAATTTTGAAATTGATTTTCTCATTTGAAGCGTTTCAAATTCTGATGTTTACAGTTGATGCGCAGAGGATTGTCCATTAAGTTGATAATTGCTGCCCATCGACTCAGGTTGCAGTTTTCAGCGAGCCGATTTTACGCTCAGCGTGAGATCTCTTTGAGATTTTCTTTCATCGCAACGAACGCCTGGTAAGTCTGATTAATAAATGGGTGTTTAGGCTCAATTGAAAGCGCTTTCCTGAGCCAGGTTTCAGCCTTTTTTAAGTCTCTGTGAATGGTGAACATAAAACTGGCAGCCATATCATTGTAGATAAGACTGTTCTTTGGATTGATTCGCATCGCCTTTTTCAGGAATCGCCGGCCATCTTCGAGATGTCCCGCCATGCAATGAATCCAACCTAGATGTCGAATGATTTCATCGTCGTTGGGATTCATTTCATCCGCAATTACCAGTTCTTCGATGGCATCTTCAAAGCGCAAAATCCGACCATAGGCATTTCCCAATAAAAAATGCGTTCGGTAATTATCCTGATTCAATTCCAATGCGATTTCCAGTGGTCGAATTGCGCGTTTCGGATCATTATTCATCAAATGGATTTCACCAATCAACACGAAAATGATATCATATTCGCATTCGCGTTTCGAAACACTGTACAGCAAATCAATAGAATCCTCAAATTTTCCGGATTGTGCCAGAGCAAGGGCTTGTTTAACAGTGGTCTGAGTCGCATCATCCATTCTTGGGCGCTCCACTTACTGAATTCATTCTAAGATCGGATAAATATAATAAAAAAAATATAAAAGTCAAAGAATAAAAATACATACGCAATATATCAGCCTGTTATCTCAGGATTCATAAAAAAGTTAATTTGAAGTTAATTTTATGTATTATAGTCAGATAGCCCTACATATTAATTTTTTGAAATAGGATAACGGCTGTTACGTGAATTTGAGAACGGATTTGGCAGGCTTTCAATGACATGATCCAGCACAAACGGCAGCGACGAAGATTCAGGCTGATGCGAATAACAAGCACATTTATTGCGCCGCCGAAAACAGGTTTGATTTTTCAGGCATAAAATCTATTTCCCCATGCCGAAGTTTATTCTATGAATTCCTGATCTTTAAAAGACATCGGATCGCGGGTTGCTTCTTATCCCGATGTGTTGGCTGCTCGTTGCCGGTGAAAGCGGCTGCCGTCGGCTTATACGTTCCAAAATTGCAATTAAACCCGGATCTAAATCTTTCGAGGCTGCCATTTCACTACCAGAAATCAGGCTATTCGAAGAGGATGGCTCTTTCAAAATTCAGGAGGCAAATCAGCGTCTGTCACGGTTCAGGCATTCCGGTCATGGTCGAAAGTTTCGAGAGGGGTGCGCCTTCGGGCAAAGGCAAGGCGACGTGGCGCTTTTCGATTGTCAATTCCTCCCGTATAAAAAGGTGTTTCTGACACGCGCTAGCCAATTTGAGCCTGGTAATCATCCGCCGAAAGCAATGATTCCAGTTCTTTTTTATTTGATAATTTAATTTTAATCATCCAGCCTTCGCCGTATGGATCTTCATTGATTATTTCCGGGCGCTCTTCAAGGAGCGTATTCACCTCCACGACTTCGCCACTGAGCGGCGAATAAAGATCCGAAACAGCTTTGACGGCTTCAATCGTGCCAAATGCTTCCATCTGAGCGGTTGTTGTACCAACTTCCGGCAATTCAACAAAAACAATATCGCCCAACTCACCTTGCGCATAATCGGTGATGCCCACGGTGGCGATGTCATCTTCGGTTCGAACCCATTCATGCTCTTCAGTATACAGCAGGTTTTTATCAACAGCCATGGCGATTATTCTCCTCTTATTTTGGTGTTATTCAAAATAAAGTTAAAGATTATGAAAATTTAAATTCTTCCACAAATTTTGTATTGAAATTTCCGCTTCGAAAGCGCGCATCTTTGAGTACCTTCTGGTGAAAGGGAATCGTGGTGCTGACGCCTTCGATAACAAATTCCTCCAGGACGCGCTCCATGCGACCAATGGCTTCTTCGCGCGTTTTACCATGGGCAATTACCTTAGCCAGCAGCGAATCATAATAGGGTGGAACAATATACTTGGCATAAATGTGCGAATCGGTGCGTACACCTGGTCCACCCGGAACATGCAATCCTGTGATTTGACCGGGGCAGGGACGAAAGCCTTTGTACGGATCCTCGGCATTAATACGGCATTCAATCGCATGACCGCGCATTTTCAGGTTCCCTGTAACTTCATCCAACGGCTCGCCGGCAGCCAGCCGAATTTGTTTCTTCACCAGATCGATATCAAAAACCATTTCGGTAACCGGGTGCTCGACCTGAATTCGCGTATTCATTTCCATGAAATAAAAATGCCCGGTATCATCGAGTAAAAATTCAATCGTGCCGGCGCTGCGATAGTTGACTTGTTGGGCGCCTCGGATAGCGACATCGCTCATTTGCTCTCGCAAAGCGTCATCGACTGCCGGCGAAGGCGATTCCTCTATCAGCTTCTGATGTTTGCGCTGAATCGAGCAATCCCGCTCGCCGAGAGCTATAATGTTCCCGTAATCATCGCCCAACAATTGAATTTCCACATGACGCGGATTTTCAATTAATTTTTCCATGTAAATATCAGGATTGCCGAACGCTGCATTGGCTTCAGTTTGCGCCATTTTGAACGCTGTGTCAAATTCCTTGTCAATCCGGACAATTCGCATACCCTTGCCCCCGCCGCCGGCAGTGGCTTTTAGTATGATGGGATAGCCAATTTCAGCAGCGATTCCTTTTGCGTCAGCCAGGTTTTTGATGATTCCCTCACTTCCGGGAACTACCGGGACACCCGCTGCTTGCATCGCTTTTTTTGCAAAAGCTTTGTCGCCCATATTGGTGATCATCTCCGGCGTGGGACCGATGAAGTGGATATGACACGACTGGCAAATCTCCGCAAAATGCGCATTCTCAGCTAAAAAACCATATCCCGGGTGTATTGCGTCGGAATTGGTTACGGTGGCTGCGCTGATGAGCATCGGTACATTCATATAGCTCTGGTAGGAGGGAGCCGGACCAATGCAAACGCTTTCATCGGCAAAATTCACGTGCAGCGAATCGGCATCAGCCTCGGAATAAACGGCGACGGCGGCGATACCCAATTCTTTGCATGCGCGAATAATGCGAAGCGCAATTTCACCTCTATTGGCAATCAGAATTTTTTTAAACAACAGCAGAACCTCGTTTGTAAAATGCTCTCTTTTCGCTTCAGGCTTACGCCAAATGATCGGGACATGGCTTGCTGGATGACATGAAAAATTGGAGATTGAGTGATGCCCCCTCAATCGTGCTTGAATCAAAGCCTGCGTTTTATGATTTGATGGCGCCATGCGCTGCTCAGTCCGACGGACATCGCATCAAGATTTGCGCAAAATGTGTTAGCAGATACTTCTTCACCCGAGACCGTCTTCGAATGGCATCGCCGGATTCTTCGTCAAGCCGGTAGATTCGAACCGTCAGCGCCAATAATCGCCTCAGGATCAGTCTGCTTGATGAATAGAATGGCGCGTTCAGGCTTTCTCGACCTGAAACAGAACCTGGTTATATTCGACCGGCTTCGCGTTTTCGACGAGAATTTTGACAATCCGACCATTTATTTCCGATTCAATTTCATTCATCAATTTCATCGCTTCGATGATACACAGGGGTTGTCCCGGAGATATGATATCCCCAACTTCGATGTAAGGTTCGGAGTCGGGAGATGGCGCGCGATAAAACGTGCCAACCATTGGGGATTTAATTTCAAATGTTTCCGCGCCTTGCTTGTGATCGGTCACTGGCGCAATCGCCGGCGCCTTTGCCGGTACTTCACTGGCGCTTTCAGCCGGTGTAACGACAGGCGCTGCTTCGGGCAGGCGATTATTCGAAACGGACGGCAGTTGCGGCGGTGTCGCTGCTGGCGGGGGATTCACCTGGATTCCCGGCGCAGGCGTTTTTGAAATTCTCACCTTTCGACCCCAAAGTGAAATCTCAAGTTCGCCAATATTGCTTTTTTCCACAAGTTCGATAAGTCGCTGCAATTCTTTCTCATTCATTCCCTTGCCACTCCTCTTTGTTGGGCATGAGTATCGTTGACTGAACTGCCACGGCACACATATTTCGGCTGTCAGGCAAACACCAGGATTTGACGCCCATCGAGCACCGTACCACCTCGCTTAAAATTTCGTGAAATCTAATAAAAAAAATCAAAATAGTCAATAGTTAATTGTATTAAATCCGGCTGCTGCTGTCCGGGGCACTGTTCAAGCCAGAAAAGCATACTTATCGGCTAAAAGGTGTCAAGTTTTCGTTTGAGAATGTCTTCGACGATTTTAGGATTGGCTTTACCGCGGCTGGCTTTCATCACCTGCCCCATGAAAAAGCCGAAAAGTTTAGTTTTGCCTGCCCTATATTTTTTCAGCTCCGCCGGATTCGTTTCCAGTATATCACAAATCAGGGCTTCGATATGTGCATTATCCGATACCTGGCTCAATCCCGATTCCTGAACAATTGCAGCCGCCGGTTGACCGGAATCAACCATTTTTTCGAAAACGGTTTTCGCAATGCTTTCGTTTATAGTGTTATTTATTATCAATTCAACAAGTTGGGCGAAATTTTTCGGTTGGACAGGCATACGGTTGAAATCTATTTTTTTCTCATTCAAAACTCGTAACATCGCACCCAGCATCAAATTGCTGACCAGCTTTGCATTCGATATGTGCGTCAGGCACTCTTCAAAGAAATCGGCAAAGGTTTTCGATCCGGTCAGCACATCGGCAGCGTAATCGGGCAAATTATATTGATTGATCAATCGCGCTTTGCGTGCTGACGGCAATTCGGGCATACGCGCTTTGATGCGGTCGATCCAATTCTGATCGACATCGATTGGCACCAAATCTGGATCCGGAAAATACCGATAGTCATGCGCCAGTTCCTTGGAACGCATGGGCGCAGCGATGCCATTCGCTGCATCCCACAGCAAGGTTTGCTTCTGCACGTTTCCGCCTGCGGCAACAATTTTTTTCTGCCTGTTAATTTCGAATTCGAGCGCCTTTTCGATGCCATGAAATGAATTCATATTTTTCAATTCAGTGGATACGCCCAGTTTTTTTGTACCGACAGGTTTGATGGAAACATTGGCATCGCAGCGCAAACTGCCTTCTTCCAGATTTCCGTCGCAAATTTCCAGGTACTGGAGAATCTGTCGCAAATGGCTCAGGTACAAATAGGCTTCACGCGGGGAAGAAATATCGGGTTCACTGACGATCTCCACCAGGGGCACGCCGCACCGATTCAAATCGATCAAGGTTTCATTGGCATCAACATATTCCTCGGCATGGATCGATTTGCCGGCATCTTCTTCCAGATGGATTCGGTTAAGGCGGATTTTTTTCATCTGATCGTCGATTTTAATTTCGACAAAACCATTTTTGCACAGCGGTTCTTCATATTGGGAAATCTGGTAGCCTTTGGGCAGGTCGGGATAAAAATAATTCTTACGCGCCATGATCGAACGCGCTGAGATTTCACAATTGGTAGCGATACCCATCTTGATAGCAAAATCAACGGCTTTGGCATTCATCACCGGCAATACACCGGGCATGCCCATGCAAATCGGACAGACTTGCTGATTTTGCTCCCCACCAAACCGGGCGCTGCATTTGCAAAAGGCTTTCGAATCTGTCAGCAATTGCGCATGCACTTCAAGCCCGATGACTGCCTCATAATCCATATAATCATCCCGTGATAGAATTGCTGAAAATGGTCAATTCGAATCACTCATCTTCGCGCTGCTTTCCTGCTCAAGAAAATAGCCCACATGAAATAGAGTGGCTTCGTTATATGCTTTGGCAATGACTTGGGCGCCGATGGGCAATTTATTGGAATCGTAACCCACAGGAATCGATATCGCCGGAACGCCAGCGAGATTGATCGAAACGGTAAAAATATCGGAGAGGTACATCGTTAGCGGATCATCGAGCTTCTCCCCCAGCCCGAAAGCCGTCGTTGGAGCAGTGGGTGCAATCAGGACATCGAATTTTTCGAAAGCGCGATCAAAATCCTGCTTGATCAATGTTCGCACTTTCTGGGCTTTACGGTAATAGGCATCATAATACCCGGCGGAGAGCACATACGTCCCCAGCATGATCCGGCGCTTGACCTCTTCGCCGAATCCCTGACTGCGCGTTTTCACGTACATCGATTCGAGATCATCGGCGTCCCCGGCTCGATATCCAAATCGCGTTCCGTCGTATCGCGCAAGATTCGAAGAAGCTTCAGCGGTCGCAATAATATAATAGGTCGCAATGGCATATTTTGAATGGGGCAGCGATGTTTGCTCGATGCTTGCACCACCCTGTCTCAGGGAATCGATAGTGCGCTCGATTGCCGCCGACACCTCGAGTTGAACGCTTTCCGAGATATACTCCCGCGGAACTCCGACTTTCAATCCGCTGACACCATTTTTCATTCCGCTGGAATAGTCGGGTACGGGCAGAGAGGCGGATGTGGAATCTCGCCGATCATGCCCGGCGATCACCTGCAATAGCATTGCTGCATCGGGAACGGAGCGCGTAATCGGACCGATTTGATCGAGCGAGGAGGCGTAGGCAACCAGTCCGAACCGCGAAACGCGACCATAAGTTGGCTTTAGTCCGACTACACCGCAAAATGATGCTGGTTGACGGATTGAGCCCCCGGTATCGGTTCCCAGGCTGGCGGTACACTGTCCATCGGCAACCGCCACAGCGGATCCACCCGACGATCCTCCCGGCACGCGCGCCATATCGTGAGGATTCAATGCGGCGCCGAAATGAGAATTTTCAGTCGATGATCCCATCCCGAATTCATCCATGTTGGTTTTTCCGATGAGTATCGCATCCTCAGCGAGTAATCGTTTGATTACGAAGGCATCGTATGGGGGGATGAAGTTGGACAAAATTTTGGAGCCGCATGTGGTACGTTCGTTTTTGATGCAGATAAGGTCTTTGATGGCAATGACCAATCCCGCGAGTTTTCCGGCATCGCCCGTTTTAATTTTCAGATCGATTGCCGCAGCCGCCTGCCTTGCGCGATCATCAAAAACCGATATAAATGCATTGAGTCGTTGATGCTGGCGGATGCGTTTCAGATAGGAATCAACCAACGTAACGCAATCAACCGTTTTATTATCAAGAAGTGGGCGAAGCTGTTGAAAATCCGCTGTTTCAAATGCCAAAGTCATTCCTTTCGTTTGCAATGGCATCATGCCGAATGTTTTTCGCTTTTTTCATCATAGCTATTCGCTTTTTTATCATCATCCTCTGTTTCGGTTGTTGCCTTTTTGAATTCTTTAATGCCCTTACCCAACCCTTGTGCCAATTCTGGCAGTTTTTTCGCACCAAACAGGAGCAGAATAACGAAGACGATAACCACTAATTCCCAACCACCAGGCATGAATAGTAAACACATAGTAAATTCTCCTTTTGCAATCTCATGACAGAGTTAGCACTCTCGCGTGCTTGGACTTCTTTGGACGCTAACCCTTTAAATCTTTGTCGATGTTTTTTAAATCCAGGTCATCTTTCAATTCATTGGCAGCTTTTTTAAATTCATTAATGCCTTTTGCGATGCCACGAGCAATTTCAGGCAATCGCTTGGAACCGAACATAATCAAAATGAAAAGGAAAATGACCAGAATTTCCCACGTTCCCATGCCAAACATTTTTCACACCTCTAAGTTTTTTTTGCTTTATTACCTGTACTGCAAATTTCGGTTTTCTTCGGAAAGCCGCGGCTTGATGCAACGGCACCGATTTTTTTTGTCCGTTCGTCTTGCCATATAATTAGCTTGCTCCGAAATGCAGGCTACAAATGACGTGTTTGACTGAGTCGACTGTATTTCGATTTTCGCAAGGTAACATTTGCGCTCGTTGGACTGCAGATTCCCTAAATCCGGAAATTTTCAATAACATCATAAGCCTGCATTCGAATTCGAAATGCAGGTTACTTATTTTGACCCATTCATGTTACAGGTAATACTTCAATAAATATGCAGCGATCGCAACACCCAAAATACCCACCACATTCAATTCGAACGTGAATCCAAATGTAAGCGTCATCAAACCCGCATTAATCGTAATTGGCTCGACGCCCCAGGTGGCTGCCTGGACGAAGAACTTTTCGACAACGCTGCCATCCGGCAGTATCCATGCGATGATTTTTCCCAAAGCGCTTCCGATAATCAAACCGAGAAAAAGTATAAAAATCACATATTTCATTGTTTTTTTTTTCATCCTGAAACCTGCTCTGGTATTTACACCGAGGATTAATCGATTATTTTCCTTAGTTGCACAGATTGGGGTTTTGAAGCTGAAAACCGGAATCGAATGAATATCGCTGACTTTCTCTTCGAAATTGCAATTTTACACTATTCAGCTTTTTACCCCGAAATACGCTTCGATTGTATTTCATCGCTGCAAATTCCGAATACTCACTCTTCGTTCGCTTCCAGCAGCTCTTGAGAATTTTTCGACAGGCAGATGAGCCAACGAACAATGCCATACAGAATATAAACCATAATCAATGGAAACAGGACAAATTCCCTGAAAATAGAAATCGCGGTGAGTGACAGCAACAGAAAAATTAATTTGACAACATTACCTGTGCCACGCCTCAATGAAAATTTCGGCAGCGTATCGTAGCCGATCGTACTGACCATTAAAAAACTCACCGTGATGACCAATGGGATAAAAGCTTTTGAATAAATGGCGTCTGGATTCTTGAACTCAAGCGTGAAGACGACGAAACTTGCCAAACAAACAGCAGACGCCGGTATCGGCATGCCAACAAAATCGCTTTTCTCAAAGCCGGAAATCTGGATATTAAATCTCGCCAGGCGGATTCCGCCGAAGAGGAGCGGTAGAAAGCTGATCAGCTTGCCGATATCACCGTACGAATGAAAATATACATTGTAAATAAGTACAGCCGGGGCAACGCCAAACGAAACTATATCAGCCAATGAATCGAACTCGATTCCAAACTCGCTATATGATTTCGTAATGCGGGCAATTTTTCCGTCAAGCGTATCGAACACCGCTGCAAGAACAATCAGCCAGGCTGCTCGTACGAAGTTCGGATCTTCACGGGCAATATAGGTTATTGCCAGAAAACCGCACAAAATATTCAGAGCTGTGAATACATTCGGAAGTATGGCTTTTCTATTCTGCCTTTGATTTCGTTTCGCCATCCGGAAAAACTCCTAAAATTGTCTGACCTGCAATTGTCTTTTGACCTTCTTTTACCTGAAGTTCAACAGCCAGCGGAAGAAAAATATCGACTCTGGAACCGAATTTGATCAAACCAAATCTGCGTCCAATTTCAACCGATTGATTCTTCTCCAGGTCGCAAATAATTCTCCTGGCAAATACTCCGGCTATTTGTTTAAATAACACTTTCCCCGAATTACCGTCTATGCCGATGATGGCTTGCTCATTCTCTGCGGAAGCTTCGGGTCGATAGGCTGCCCAAAATTTTCCTTTTAATTTTTGAAGGTATGCGATTTTTCCTGAAATGGGTATTCTATTCACGTGGACATTGAAAGGTGACATAAAAATGCTGATTTTAGTAGAAGCAGCTCGCATAAACATGTTTTCCTGCTCCCGTTCAATCGTGAGAATTTTTCCGTCAGCCGGCGCGAGAACTATCCCTTCACCGCCAGGTACTGCTCTTTCAGGATCTCGAAAGAAAAATAACACAAATGCAAAGCAAGACCATGCCAGCCCTGCAAGAATGGAGATCGCCGGATATCCTGAAAGCACCGCCCCTGTCGTACTAATCAAAGCCAGGCAAAACAACCATATTGCCGGAATCCAAACATGCTTTGCCAATCTTTCCTCCCAAAGTTGCTGCTAATCGGAATTGCCTATTCGGCGCTGCTCATAAGCCGTCCTATAAGTGCTTCGCAATACTCAATCGCTTTGGATGAGTCACCAGCAAAAACGGCTGCATCATAGTTGATGTCGGTATTCAAATCCAGAACCCGCATCGAATCGAAAACGAAACCATCTGCGAGATAAAGATTCTCCTGAAACCTGCCAAATTTGAATGAAAAATCAAGCAATTGTAAATGGCGCCGTGCGAAAAGAGATTTTAAAACCGCATTTATTTTTGATGACTGCCTTTCAATCAGTTTCATCTCCTCGGCACTCACCAGACCCAACGCCAGCACATGCCATCTGTTGATCATCAAATCCTGGTTTTCACTATCTTTAACATAATATTCCAAAATCTGGCTTCGCAAATGTTTCGTATCATCCAGTTGAAGCTTCTCGCGGATTTTACCGCCCATCACATTCCTGACTACCACAGTAAAAGGAATTTCATCAACATTTTTTAACAACTGCCTCGAATCCGAAGTGGCTTTTATGAAGGCAGTAGGGATATGGTAATTTTCCAGGTACCTAAAAAGGAACGTGGAAATCATGCAATTAACTTTTCCTTTTCCAGGTATGGCTTTGATAATCTCGCCAGCTTCATCAACAACATTGTCTGTGAAATTTACCGAAAGCTGTTCTGAATTTTCTGCTATCTGATAGGTTTTTATTTTGTCGCTATCAAATTTATTTCCCACATCAAACCTCGCAATCTTCAACATATTTTTAAAATAGTACAAAATATAGTAAATTTTTTGATGATGTCCAAATAAAAAAATGAAGAACAACGTAATGCTTCAGTTATTGATTCTTTACATGGTTTACGATGCCTCGCGGTACGATAGACTCAATTCACCCCACAGCCTCCAGACCTACGCGCTTAAAAATCGTATTTACATGTCGCAAGGCATGCTTCAGATCAAAACAGGCTGAAATCTCTTCCGGTGTTAGCACGGTATTTATCTCTGCATCCGCAGCGAGAAGCGTTTCCAGCGTATCGGTTCCTTGCCACACCTTCATCGCATTTCGCTGGACAAGTTGATAGGCTTTTTCGCGGCTCAAATCCTTCTCAATCAGCGCCAGCAATACCGCCTGTGAAAAAATGAGTCCTCGTGTTTTATTCAGATTTATCATCATATTATCAGGATATACCAGCAAATTTTCAATAACATTTGTGGTTAGTGTAAGAATGTAATTCAGCAGAATCGTACTATCCGGCACGATAATCCGCTCAACCGAAGAATGGGAAATATCCCGCTCGTGCCACAATGCAACATTTTCCATAGCCGTATGCGCATTGCCGCGCAGGAGTCGCGCTAATCCGGTGATGCGTTCACAGGTAATGGGATTTCGCTTGTGCGGCATAGCTGACGATCCTTTTTGTCCCTTGCCAAAATATTCTTCGGCTTCCAGAATTTCGGTCCGCTGGAGGCTTCGGATTTCAATCGCGATTTTTTCGAGGGAACATGCCACCAGTGCAATTGCGGTGAGATATTCGGCGTGGCGGTCGCGCTGAATCACCTGTGTTGAAATCGATGCCGGCTTAAGAGACAATTTTTCGCATACATAGCGTTCCACATACGGCGAAAGATATGCGAACGTGCCCACAGCGCCGGAAATCTTTCCGACGGAGATGATATCCACAGCGCGCTGCATTCGGTCCAGGTTGCGCCCCATCTCATCGTACCACAAGGCAAGCTTCAGCCCGAACGTCGTAGGCTCGGCATGAATTCCATGAGAACGCCCGATGCACGCGGTGTGCTTATGCTCGAGGGCGCGTTTTTTAAGCGCTGAACGCAATTGCTTTATATCATCGATGAGAATCAATCCCGCCTGTCGCATCAAAATTGCCAACGTGGTATCAAGCAGATCCGAAGATGTCATGCCTTTATGAATGTATCGTGCTTCTTCGCCAACGTACTCAGCCACATTGGTCAGAAAAGCGATTACATCATGCTTGACTGTTTTCTCGATTTCCAGAATTCGCGGGACATCGAAATCAGCTTTCTCACGGATAATTTTAACGGCGTCTCGCGGTATCTCACCGGATTCGGCTTGTGCCTCGCAAGCCAATATTTCAACTTCGAGCCAGGTGCGGAATTTATGCTCATCCGACCATAAAGCGCCCATCTTGGGCAATGTATATCTCTCAATCATGATTACCCTGTAAACTTATTTTACAAATAATCTGCGGTTCAGCATTCAGGCTTCCCTGTTGCTAGATTTATCCTCTCTCGCGGTAAAAGTTTGCGTGCCGGAAGCTGATGGAGTCAATCTTCGTCTCTCCTGAAAAATCGCCCGGCTCCTGATTGGCTCATCGAGTTTTGCAATTTTAATCCGGGATAGCTATCGAATGGGAAATCCTGAATCCAAAACCGTCTATTTCTGGTTATTTCTCCAAACGTTCGAGTTTCATGGTGACATTGAATGTGCGGTTTCTGCGAAACACTTGCAGCTTCAATGTATCCCCGCCTTTAAGATCGCGATTTTCGATGATCCGCCAGATATCATCGACATTCCGGATGCGTGTTTCATTAATCGCCAAAATGACATCGCCTTCTTCCAGTTGGGCTCTGGAGGCAGGACTGTTTTTTTCTATCTCCTCGATGATTACGCCTTCGGTGGAATTCAATCCAAGGTAACGAGCCATCAGCCGGTTGATGTTATCCACTTTCAGCCCGGTCCAAAAGCTGCGATTGACTTTACCGTACAGCTTCAATTCATTGAAAATCCGCTTGACACGATTGCTGGGCAGGGCGAATCCCAATCCGATTGAGGTGCCCACTTTATCACTTCCTGAATATATAAACGTATTAATGCCAATAACTTCCCCCAGGCTATTCACCAGCGGTCCCCCGCTATTGCCGCTGTTGATGGCGGCATCGGTTTGCAGCATGTCCTGATAAACATGACCTTCGGTTGTACCGCGATCGAAATCGCGATTGACCGCACTGATCACACCAACGCTGACCGATGGTTCTGCGCCCACATCGAACAAGCCAAACGGATTACCGAAGGCGATCGCCCACTCACCGATGATCACGTCATCGGAGTCGCCAAATTGGACATACGGCAAATTTTCGGCGTTGATTTTAAGCAATGCGATATCAGAGGGATAGTCTGATCCAACGATTTGAGCCTGATATTTTTCACCGCCCGGGAGCGTGACAATAATCTCGGTTGCCTGACTGACGACGTGTTCATTGGTAATAATAAATCCATCCGGCGAAATGATAAATCCGGAACCCAGGCTTTTGACCTGCTGGCGCGAGCGATAGCCCCTGAAAAACTGTCGGAAAAAAGGATCATCAATAAACGGCTGTGTAACGTATTCTCTGATTTGCGTCACATTGATGCCTACAACAGCCGGACTGACCATCTCGACTGCGCGGGTGATTGCATTGCGCCGGGAATTTTCAATTGTAATTTGCGCAACATTCATCGCATTAAATGGCTGCGCGCTGGACAGGCTTTCGCTCACTGCCAACGAGTCTTGCATCAGCGCTCGTTTCTCCGCATCAGATTGTTCATTGCATGCGGAGACAAACAAAAACAAATAGATATTCACTATCACGAGCATTGTGAAACTTTTTTTCATCTTTCATCCTTCTGAAATACTTTGTATTCGAGCATAATCATCGTATTGGCAAACTACTGTCACAGTAATTGACACAATGGCAATTTTTCGCACTATTGCATTCAGCATTTATAAATTCAGATGAGTTTTATCGCTGCGATTCCCAAAAATTTGCTCACGTTCGATGATTAGTTTTTGGAAGCTGAATCCACCATTGTGACGGTGCTGTTATGACATAACCTATAAAATTCATTTATTCTACGAAATTATGAAGTTGCTGTTCCATCGAAGCAGCTTTGGAATCAGATTTCGTTGTGCACGGAAAATGGATATCCTTCAAGTACGGGTTTTGACCTTTTCCCAATCCGCAGAAAAACGCTCGATACCGATATCGGTCAATGGGTGGGCGACCAGTTGCTCGATGATTTTGAAGGGAATCGTGGCGATATCCGCGCCGGCTAATGCTGCCTCGACGATATGCAGCGGGCTTCGGATGCTGGCAACGATAATGCGGGATTTTAAATCGTAATTCCTGAAAATAACCACACTTTCTCGAACAACATCGGTTCCCTGGTGCCCCGCATCATCGAGTCTGCCCACAAAAATGCTCACAAACGATGCACCTGCTTTGGCTGCCATCAACGCCTGCATCGAATTGAAAACCAGCGTTACATTACACCGAATGCCTTCCGCCTCCAGTACTTTCACAGCCTGGAGACCCTCTTTGGTAATGGGAATCTTGACGACGATATTCTGGTGAATTTTTGCCAGGTTGCGGGCTTCTTTAATCATGTTTTCAGCATCCAGGCTCACTACCTCGGCACTAATGGGACCATCGACGAGTTTACATATTTGGTTCAAAATTTCGGTGAAGCTTCCCTGCACCCTGGAAATGAGCGTGGGATTCGTGGTAACGCCATCCACTACGCCCAATTTCGCAGCTTCTTTGATTTGTTCGATATTCGCGGTGTCGATAAAAATTTCCATTTGCTGCAGCCTCCTGTTAAAAAAATGGATCCTAACCATTCTGCAAAATCATCACTTAAAAACCAATTAGAAATAAACTGTGTTTCAATTTCGCAGATATAAATTTGAATGTGTTTGCTGTGTTTATTCACTCAAAGTGATTGTCAAACCCGCACGATTCACAACCAAGTGTTTCCGATGAAACGCAATCCCCATCTTGCGGCATGGCGCTGGCTGAAACGAATGGGTAAAAGTTCGTATCCTGATGCTCTCTGCGGAAACATCAAACAGAAAGATGGAATTCGTAACATCAGGTGGATGGTTGTCAAGGATACTCAACATCAACCAAAAAAAGACCTCTCGCCGGAATTGTCCGCCCGGCGCGGTTTCGATCCCTCTTTTCCAGGATGTCACGCACATCCTGCGCAGTCAGACTACCACGCCCGACTTCGACCAGGGTGCCGACAATTATTCGCACCATATTGTGCAAAAACCGATTGGCGACGATCTCCATGCAAATCGAATCCTTCATCTCCGACCAGGTGATAGATTCAACGATACAGCGATAATGCGCTACATCCGGACTCGCCTTGCAAAATGAAGTGAAATCATGTTCGCCGATGATCATTTGCGAAGCGCTTTTCATTTTTTGCAAATCCAGCGGATATTTGCAATACCAGCTATAAAACCGGTTGATAGCGTGGCGCTTCAAAGAAATATGATATCGATAACGTCGCTTGATGGCGTCGAAGCGCGGATTGAATTCAAGCGGCACATCCGCCACATCGAGAACGCGAATATCCAACGGCAAAAAGCGATTCAAGGCTTTTGCGATGATTTCCGGCGGATATGCTTTGTCAGTCCGGAAGCTGGCAACCTGACCCAGAGCGTGGACACCGCTGTCGGTACGTCCCGCGCCAATAACAGGCAGCTTTTGCTGCAAGAATTTTTCGACAGCTTTTTCGAGCTCAGCCTGCACCGTGGGTTCACCGGGCTGAATTTGCCATCCACAGTAACGGGTTCCATCGTATTCGACAATGAGTTTGATGTTGCGCATGATTAAATTACCAACTCCCACAGGAAAAGAGCGGCGCCGAAAAACAAGCTTCCCGCCAGAACCAGGAAATCATTTCGTTTGAATTTAAGCTCTTTAAAACTGGTTCGACCATCACCGCCGGTGTAGCAGCGTGCATCCATTGCCAATGCAAGCTCATCGGCGCGCCTGAATGCCGATACGAAGAGCGGAATAATCAAGGGGATGACGCTTTTTGCTCTCTGAATGAGATTGCCGTCAAAAGTGGCGCCGCGCGAGAGCTGGGCTTTCTTAATACGTTCAGCTTCATTGAGCAGTGTCGGGATGAATCGCAGCGCCAGCGTGATCATCATGGTCAATTCATGCGTGGGTAAACCGAGTTTTCTGCCGGGCGCTGTCAATTTATCCAGGGCATCGGTCAAGTCGATGGGCGAGGTCGTTAGCGTCAGAATCGCTGCAAACAAGATTAAAATGATCAATCGCAGCGAAAAAACGATGCCAAGCTTTATCCCTTCGCTATAAACAGGCACATCGATCCACGGAATGCGCAAGAGAAACCTGCCCTCAGCCCAAAATACATTGAGCATAAAAGTAAGAACAATCAGAATGATGAACGGTTTGATATTGCGCAAAACCAGCGAAAATGGCAAACGGGCGGCGATGATGAATGCAGGAAGCATTGCGCCAGTTGCCAACAAAACAGCCGGATTCGTGGTTACCAGCATGCAAGTCATCCCGATGATGCAGGCGAAAAATTTGCTACGGGGATCGAGACGATGTACCAGAGAATCGGTAAAGTAATATTGACCTAACGTTATATCATTGAATAAAGCCATACATCGACTTTCGGTTTCATAGATGGGATAAGCGGTTTGCGGATTTTTTTGAAATTAAAATATAGCTATTTAAATCCAAAAATTCAATAACAATCTACAAACAGAAACTTGATGCAATCCACCAGACGCCGTTTCCCGGACGCTGAAGGGGAATCCAGGCGACGCAATAAGCTGTAGAAGAAATTAATAAATAAGGCTTTATAATATCAACAGATTTTTTTACTTGACTTTTTAGGGAATTTATTATATGTTTCATATTAAAATTTTGCAAGAGTTTCGCCTAGCAGGATGGATATTTCATTTATACCCAATGAAATAAAGGCTGAATCAGCAACTGTAAACCAGATTTTCATGCAGAGTATTTCGTGAGAATCAGCATGCTTTATCACATTTAGTCTTAAAACTTAAGGGAGGATTACTTTATGGCAGAACCTACATCCGGTCCGGGCGTTGCCTACAAGCCGTTTGTGCCGGCAGATACGGACATGAAAGAGCTCACATTTAAAGCTTTGTTTCTTGGAGTTATTCTGGCAGTGATTCTGGGTGCTGCCAATGCGTATCTGGGATTAAAAGCGGGCATGACAGTCGCTGCGACATTTCCGGCAGCGGTTATCTCGATGGCGGTTCTTCGCCTCTTCAAGGGTACTATCCTGGAAGAGAACATGGCACGTACAACAGGTGCGGTGGGTGAGGCGCTGGCAGCCGGGGCAATTTTCACCATCCCGGCGTTCGTTATGTCAGGAGTCTGGAAAGAATTTAAGTACATTCCGAGCACTTTATTAATGCTCGTTGGAGGTGTCCTCGGTGTTCTTTTCGTTATTATATTGCGGCGCGCCCTTATTGAAGATGCCACATTGCCCTATCCTGAAAGCAAAGCTTGCGCGGAGATCGTCAAAGCCGGTCAGGGAGGTTCATCCGGTGCGAAGTACGTTTTCGGTTCTATGCTACTGGCGGGGATCATCGAATTCTTCAAAAATCCAAATGGCATCACAGTCATAAAATCTTATGTCCAGGGGATTTATTTTTTCGGACAAAAATCGCTCATTCGGCTGCTAAATGGCGATACAGGCAAAATATTTCAGGTGTTCGATAAAAATGAGAAAGCCATCAAAGATGTTGCCCAATGCGAGCAAGGCTATGAAGGGCGCTTGCTGCTGCAAAGCCCTAATGCATCTCCGGCGTTTTTGGGCGTGGGCTACATCATCGGATTCAAATTGGCAGCGATCACTTTCGCCGGCGGCGTATTCGGCTGGCTGTTTCTGATGCCTATCGTACTATTCCTTACGAGTGGTAGCCTGGCTGACGTCGTTCAAGTATTAGGTGAAAGCAGTTGGACCACTGTTGCCAAAGCAGGATACAATGCGATTGTAAAACCCATCGCAGTGGGCGGTATGCTTGTTGGTGCGTTTTATACGCTGTTCAAAATGCGCAACAGCCTGTTTTCGGGTATCAAACGCGGCTTAAGCGATATTCGCGAAAAACAAGCCGGCGCTAAAGTCTCCCGGGTTGACAAAGACCTGCCATTCGGTATGGTGATCATCTCTATCATTGTCCTCGTTGTTTGTATGATCATATTATACCGCTATTTCAGCGAGGGATGGGGTTCTGCAACCCTTGCTGCGATCGTGATGGCGATCGCCGGTTTCATGTTTGCCGCTGTTGCCGGATATCTGGTAGGTATTATCGGCTCATCCTCGAATCCGATTTCCGGATTAACCCTCACCACGCTGCTGATCGCCGCATTACTGATGGTTCTGATCGGCTTGAAGGGAGATAATGGCATCGCTGCGACTTTGGCGGTAGCCTCTGTCGTTTGCTGCGTTGCCGGCGTCGCCGGCGACATGATGCAAGATTGGAAAGTCGGGCACATCCTGGGCGGAACACCATCTCGAATGCAGATCGGCGGCGGAATCGGAGTTATCGCGGCGTCGCTGGTGCTCGTGCTCCCGATTATGGCGCTGCACGCAGCGAACGGAATCGGCACCGAGGAATTGCCAGCGCCTCAGGCGGGCTTGATGTCGATGATGTCGCAAGGCATTATCAGCGGGGAAATGGCATGGCCCCTGGTGATCGCCGGAATGCTATTCGCCGTCGCATTGATCATGATCAATTCGCCCTCACCGATGCTCATTTCCGTCGGCATGTATCTGCCATTTCCGACGACATTTGCCATCTTCATAGGCGGTATCATTAAATTTGTTGCGGATAAGTTTGTCGCGAAGGAAATCAGCAAAGTAAAAGACAAAAAGATCATTGAAGAGAAAAAATCAAAATCCGAAAGCACAGGCTTGCTTATCGCGTCAGGATTGGTTGCCGGCGAAGCGCTCATTGGCATTATTCTCGCAATCCTGGTTGTATCCAAAGTCAAATTGAATACCCTGCTCAACAATGGCAAGGAAGTCGCGCAGGCAGTCATTAAAGAAACCACCGAAAAAGGTGGGGAAAAAGTTGAACGCGTCTTGAAAGTTGTCATGGAAGAAGGCGAGAGCATTGCTAATTATGGCCCCAATGCTGTAAAAGAAATGGTATTCGAAGCCAACCAAGGAATTGCTGTGCTGGGTTACCTGGTAATGATTGTGCTTGCAATCGTACTGATCTATTATCCGCTAAAATCAATTAAAAACGATAAATAACCAAAATCGAAAGGGTTTCATCGATCAGCGTTGAAACCCTTTTTTTATTTTTGTTTAGACTTCTGCAGAATAGGACTAAAGCCAGTTCATCCTTCGACTCCGCTCGGGGTGAAGCTGGGTGCAATCCCATAGTTATGGTAAAAAATATCGCAATAGTTTAGCACCCATTCGAATACACCTTAAAAGATGATTTTCGATTAAAGATTAACGATTTTTGATTTGCGAATTAAAACCTTCGCAAATCGTATATCGTTAATCCTTATTCTGAAATCAAAAAAATGGTGGTGAATTATTGCGAAATATCAAGTCGGTCATCATCCGCAAGCGAGTAACATCCCCCCTGTAATCCGCCCGGTCAGCCCGTGACTTGCATATCCGCATTGCCAGAATCCGGATTATCTGCTAAAGCATGTTCTGTTCGAAAAATAGGTAGAAATCCTGCCATCGATACACGAGGTGCGTGGTTTCCGGAAGCTCCAGATCGGTATGACAACCATTTTTAATCAGGACTTTGATGATATTATCATACCCATCTTTTTCGAAATGGCGCTGGTCGTCGTCCATCAACAACTCAAACTGATTTTCGCGGCAGATTTCAAGCTTGAGACGCCAAATTTTGTCTTCAATGTGGGAAGTAAATGTGCCATCGAAACAGTCGAGAATCTGGTATTCCTCCAGCCAAAGTTGCGCATACCGCATTCGCACTTCCGGGCGGGCAGTCAATAAATACAGACGAGCCTGTTGCGCCAGTTTTTTCACGTATTCAACTGCGTCGGGCAGGGGAGGCGTTCGCAAGGTGGATTCTCGTTCATAGACAATATCTGCAATTTCATCGTAAGCTTCCAGCCCGACGATGGGAACACAGAGCGTTCGATCACAGCGCCAGGACGGAATTTGAATTCCCAGTCGTTCCTCAATGAGGATTGATTTCATTTTATTGGTATCTGCAATAGTACCGTCAAAATCGAGTGCAATTTTTTTCAAGGGTTTCCTCTTTCAAACGATAATTTCGACGCCGCTTTCCGTAACCAGAACGGTGTGTTCGAATTGCGCTGAAATCGCACCATCCACGGTTACAGCGGTCCAGCCGTCGTTTAATACTCTCACGCGCCAGTTGCTGCCAAAATTAATCATTGGCTCAATTGTGAATGTCATCCCCGGCACGAATTCAAGGTCATGAAATTCATCATTATTTTCGAAATGAGTCACCGTCGGCGCCTCATGAAAGTCCAGCCCGACGCCGTGACCGCAATAATCTCTCACAACAGCGCATCCTTCCGATTCGGCATAAGTTTGAATCACGCGACCGATCATGCCGAACGTATTACCCGGTCTCACCTCCTGGAGCCCGAGATAAAGGCACTTGCGGCTGACGCCCACTGTGTGCCTCGCCTCCGGCGACGGTCTACCGATCAAAAATGTCCGGCTGGAATCCGCGTAAAAGCCATCCAAAATTGTCGTGACGTCGACGTTGATGATATCACCCTTTTCCAGCTTGCGGTCATTTGGAATGCCATGACAGACCACATCATTTACAGACGTACAAACGCTTTTCGGAAAACCGCGGTAATTCAACGGCGCCGGCTTGCCGCCATTTTTAATCGTGAACTGATGCACCCACTCATTTATTTCATTTGTGGAGATGCCCGCACCGATATTTGCCTCAACAAGGTCCAGCGTCGTTTTCACCAGGGCGCCGGATTTTCGCATGCCGGCGATTTGTTCCGGGGTCTTAAGCCGGATTTTCAACTTTCGAAGTTTGTGCACCATCAATCTTTCAGGATTGCTCATGCAGCAGTTTTTATACTTCAAACCTGAACCACACGGACATAATGCGTTTCGCTTAATTTTCAATGCATTTTTTTTCATCAAAATTATCGCCTTTCAACCGTCTCACATTTGGCAATTCGCTCAATTATACCCGGGGCACCCACTGCGCTCCCCAATTCTGCGTCGTTTTTGAATTCATTAGATTACCAAAAATTACAATTAAATGCAAGGAAAAAAATTGTAATTGAGTATTCCAAAAGTGACTGGTTCACAAACTCCTGTTTGTGAACCCAAAATTCATCGTAAGCCATGAAAACAACCAGCAACTGACGGATTCCCAGAATTTGCAAAATTAGCTTGACATTCTTGTCGGAATTTTATATGCTTACAAATCTTCATCAGATAGCGGGGTATTCATCCGGGGCTGCCGCTTCAAAAGCTGCACTCGATGGTATTGCCTCTGCGCGTGCCCAATGATGAGAATATGGTTTCAGCCTATTGTGCGAGGCGGTTAGACGCCTATTGCCTTTTAAGCCTGCTGAAACGGGAACGCCGATCGCCAAACTGCGAGCTATCAAAAGATGTTCGATAGAATTCATTAAACCGGAAAATTAAATTTAGAATCGTTGCTTTAGAGTGTATTGAATTTGAGAGTATCAAATTACTTGCAATATCAGTAACGTACAACCAAGTGAGGAGAACCGTCATTGGAAAAACTATTGAAAGCTGTACTGGTTGGATGTGGCAGTATCAGTCATGCCTGGCTCAACGCGGCAAAAGCTGAAGCGAACCTGGAGATTGTGGGTCTGGTTGACATCAATATTGATGCCGCACACAAACTTGCTGAAGCATTCGAACTGGTTGAAGTTGAAATCGGAACGGAACTTCAAAAGATTCTGCAAAGCAACAAGCCCGACATTGTTTTCGATTGCACTGTGCCGGAGGCGCATGTTTCGGTCACGCTGGCTGCCCTGGCGCATGGCTGCCATGTGCTGGGTGAAAAGCCGCTGGCGGACAGCATGGAAAATGCCCGTAAAATGGTGGAAGCCGCGGCGAAAGCCGGCAAGCTGTACGCAGTCATGCAGAACCGGCGATATGCGCGGCAGATCAAGGGACTGGCGACGTTCCTTCGCAGCGGCGCGATTGGCAATATTACGACAGTGAATTGTGATTTTTATATTGGCGCGCATTTCGGCGGCTTTCGCGATGAAATGGCGCACGTGCTGCTGCTCGATATGGCGATTCACACGCTCGATGCGGCGCGACTCATTTCAGGCGCGGATCCGGTGTCTGTATTTTGCAAAGAGTGGAATCCTCGCGGCTCCTGGTACGCCCACGGGGCTTCCGCGATCGCGCTTTTCGAAATGACTCGCGATATCGTATTCACTTATCGCGGCAGTTGGTGCGCGGAAGGGATCAATACGACCTGGGAAAGTGATTGGCGCATTATTGGCGATAAAGGCAGCGTCATCTGGGATGGGGGCGATCATTTCAAGGCGCAAACACCGGTTGAGGATTCGGGATTTATCCGCAAATGCGATGACCTGGAAATTCCAGTCTGGACTGAAAATGAGATGCCCAAAACTGGTCATGCAGGCGCGCTGCGCGAATTCCTGGAATGTGTCCGAACGGGCAGAACGCCGGAAACGGTTGCTTCCGATAATATTAAAAGCCTGGCAATGGTGTTCGGGGCAATTGAAAGTGCGGATGCGGGCAAGCGTGTTGAAATCCTCGGTTGAAGACCGGATTTGGCTCAACTGAGAATGAATAAGGGATGTTAGGTTTTTCTTCAGCCGGCATAAAGTCCGCACAAAAATCCCGTTCGTCGAATGCAGCGAAATGGAGGGCATTCAGGTGGAAAATTGTTTATTACAATTTCGCAGCCGGCGAGTTGCGGATAGCTGGTTAAGCAGTTGAAATTGAATCAAAAAGTTTGTACATTTGTTACGAAATCAAAATCAATCACTTGAGAGTTGTTATGCGAAAATTGATTTATCTTCTCATTTTTTCATTAGCCGGATGCGGCGTGAAACAACCTGTTGAAAATATTGATAATCGCATCACAGGGAAAATATTGGTAACCTCTGAGCCAGCCGGGGCATATATATTTTTGGATGGCGAAGCAAAAGGAAAACTAACGCCCGATACCTTAAGCAACATCTCCGTCGGATCGCACACGATTTATATCATTAAAGACGGCTTCCGGAGTATGCCTGATTCGTTGGTTGTTTCAGTTGAGGAAAATAAAGTATCCCGCGCAGAATTTGAATTGACAAAATTGCTCCAAAGCGGTTTGGTTGAAATTAAATCAATACCGGCTCACGCTGAAATTTTCGTTGACGGTCAAACAACCGGAAAATTTACCCCGGATACCGTTCAGGTGGAAGCCGGCAACCATCTCATTAAAATTGCGAAGAATGGTTATAAGGATAAACAATGGCAGCAAACCGTTTCACAGGATTCAATCATATTTTTAGAATCAATCCTTGAAATTAACCGGCGAATTCTGCTGGAAGCATTTGGCAATGTATCCTGTACACCTTGCGTTCAGGCTGCGCAAAATTTACACAATTTCGAAGCAACTATTCCTCGTAATCAATTTGCAATCATTGAATATTACGCCAACTGGCCCAGTCCGAATGATCCTTTTTATAAAGAGGCGCCGCATGATATCAATCAACGGCTTATGCATTACCAGGTATCCGCTTTGCCCACTTTAATTATCGGCGGTTCCGCAAGCGCGGATGCGACGGATTATGACAACATTCTCGCCACATATCAAGAAGCTTACTCGACTCAAAACGCCGGCATCGGATTATCGATTGCTAAGCGTCTGAATGAAGGCGAATTGATTGTCGAGATCGAGTTGTACAATTTCGAAGGCAACTTTGACGACGACCAACTTCACCTGTTCGTCGCAATCGTTGAAAACAACATCCATTTTGACTCACCGCCAGGTACCAACGGCTTGACTGATTTTGATTTCGTGTTCAGAAAATTTTTAACACCCGAAGGAGGCATGCCAATTCGGAATAATTCGAATTTAATTGAAACCGACTTTGCATTCGATTGGTTAAAGTGGGATTATGCCAACTGCAAAATCGCTGCATTTATCCAGAATATATCTTCATCCAAAATCATACAAGTTTCACAAAACTAAGAGATGGAGTTTTTATGAAACGGTTATTACTATCGTTAACGATTCTGTTATTGATGTGCTCCACAGGCTTTGCGGATCAAAAAATGATCAGAACTGGCGACGCAGAAACCTTCACGCCTGCATCAGTCCGGAATCAAAACAATTTTCACTTATCGAAACCGGCTTTCAACGCTATTTTTTTTGAATCGTTTGAAGACGCATTTCCTCCGCCGGGATGGCTCACTGTATCAGAAGGCGATGCCGACGAGGAATGGGCAACAACCACGTCGAAGTCAGCTAGCGGCAGCAGGTCCGCATTTATTCGCTACTGCTCTGCCAGTGAAACAATGGATGAATGGCTCGTAACACCCGCTATTGATCTGTTTGATTCTCCGGGCGCTTTTTTAGTATTCTATGAAGACCATGAATACTGGGAAAATTACGGCAAGCATCATTACGTCAAAATATCGACTTCATCGCAAAGCGACATAGACTCATTTCAAACACTGCTGGACATGACGCCTGCCGGACACGAAATCAAGGGATTCAAAGGTCAACCGGTTGAAATCGATCTATCGAATTTCATTGGTCAACCAACCGTTTATATTGCATTTCAATATACGGGTACCAATGCTGATAATTGGTATCTGGATGATGTCGCGGTGTTAGAGCCAGACGACCATGACGTTCGCGCAGTTGAGCTGCAATTAAACGCATATTATGAACCCGGAACGACCATTCAGCCAAAAGCAGTTGTAAGAAACGTGGGCTTAAATGAAGAATCGTTCTCCGTGAATTTTGGTCATTTCGACTGGGATGGAAATCCTGTTATTATCGATACAAAAACTGCGGAGAACCTGGCTGTCGGAGATATGCTGCAGATAACCTTTGCCGATTATACATTCAACCCGAATTACCAGGCAAAATATTTCGTCTCAACCGGACTGGAGAGCGACCAGGATAATTCCAACGATACCATCACCAGGGACATCAATAGTTTTACAAAGGAAAAAGAACAGATACTGATTGAAAAGGGAACCGGAACCTGGTGCGGTTACTGTCCTGGTTCAGCTTTAGCAGTAGATGAATTGATGCAGAATTTTAGCAATTACATTGCTGTTGTGGAATACCACGGCGGTGATCCTTATGAAACCCCATTAGGCAGATCGCGGCTGCTTTTTTATGGCATCACAGGATATCCGACTGCCATTTTCAACGGGACAAATTGGATCGTGGGGGGCTCATCCGCGATGGGATCAGACTGGATGGATGTTTATAATTTGTATCTTGTTGCCTACATTTGGGGTATCGTGGAAAAAACAGGATTCTCTATTAATGTAAACGTAACGGATTACGGTGGATATCTAACCGCTGTTTCCAAAGTAAAATATGAAGCAGCTTCATTGTTAAAATCATACCGCATCTTTTACGCGCTCACCGAATCTCACATCGCCGAATCCTGGAGAGGACTCGATTCGCTGCAATTCGTTTTTCGCGACATGTATCCTGACGCGAACGGTAAGGTGCTTTATGAAGGGGCAGAAGCGCCAACCGCAGGCATGGTCGTAACCGACTCGGTTCAATTCACCATCCCGGATAGCATTTTGCAGGAAAATTGTCAACTCGTTGCATTTTTACAGGATATGAATTCTAAGGAAATCATGGCATTTGAGAAGGTAGAGCTCGAACCGCGTGTTCCGTTCAGTGGCATCGCTTCTTCGGAAGACGCCGCTCATCCATCGGTTTTCATGTTATCTCAAAATTATCCTAATCCCTTCAATCCGCAAACCTGGATTCAGGTCAGGTTACCGAAAGCCGGAAATGTTGATATTGCAATTTACAATGTCAATGGTCAACTCGTTCGCAAGTTAATCTCGGCAGCTTTTGAACCAGGACAGCATAAAATTCGCTGGG